>JBDHCH010000027.1:0-26967 GCA_039592115.1 Gemmatimonadota bacterium
GTTTTCACAGCACGGAAATCTAGAACTCCCATACTGTATCGTCAAACCGGGCCCCCCTCTTCGGGGGCGCCTGGGGCATCATACTTCGGGGCGATGCTTTGGCGCCGGAGACATGCAAAAAGGGGGCCCACTTTGGCCCCGACTCCGATTGCCAGAATACCCTACGGCGGGGACCGGGCCTTCTTTCATCTTTTCAGGTAGGCGAGGACCCTCAGGGCAAGGGCCTGGCTGAATCCCGACAGCCGGGCGATCTCCTCCGGGGGGGCTTCACGAACACCCTTTACCGACCCGAAATGGGTCAAAAGGGCGTTTTGACGAGTGGGCCCGATGCCTGGGATCTCCTCCAGGCGACTCGAGAGGGTTCGTCGGGAGCGGAGCTTCCGATTGTAGGTGATGGCGAACCTATGGGCCTCATCTCGGACCCGCTGAAGGAGGTGAAGAGAGGGATTTCGCCTTCCCAATACCACTGGATCCGGTACCCCTGGGAGGAACACCTCTTCCTCACGCTTCGCCAGGGCCGCCACTGCAACCTGCTGGAGCCCAAGGTCCTGAAGGGCCTCCAGGGCCGCGTTCAGTTGCCCTTTTCCTCCATCGATGACGACCAGGTCCGGCAAGGGCCGATCTTCGTCGAGGCGCCGCCGGAAGTATCTATTGACCGCCTCGGCCATGGACCTGTAGTCATCGTTTCCCCAAGCCCCCTTGATCTTCATATGCCGGTATTCGGCTTTTTTCGGGGCCCCGTTCTCGAATACTACGGCGCTGGCCACCGTCTCTGAACCCTGGAGGTGGGAGATGTCGAAGCAGACGATGACCCTCGGGACCACCTTCAACTCCAATCTTTCCTGGAGATCGAAGAGGTCCTCGTCAGCCCGGTCCGCTCCCTGGATCTCGGCGGAGACCCGATCCTCCAAGGCGTTATGTGCGTTCGTGGTGGCCAGCTCCACCATCCGGAGTTTTTCCCCCCGCTTTGGGACCTTCAGAAGGACTTTTCGGCCTGTCCTCTCGGTCAGGACTGCCTCGAGAGTGGTCCGATCCGGGAAGTCCGCGGGAAGGAGGACCTCTCGTGGGAGGTCCAGAGTGCCCTCTTCGCCCCGGCCCAGGTAATACCGAGTGGAGAACACAGAAAGAAGCTCGTGATCCGCCTCGTTCCCCACGTTCGAGAACCGATGGGCGTCCCTCCCCAGGAGGAGTCCTTTCCGGATCCGGAGCGCCACCGCCACCGCCGTACCACCGTCCCGAGCGAGGGCCAGGACGTCATGGTCGCTGCCAAGGACCCGGTGGACCCGCTGCTCCCGGGCGATGGTGTCCAGGCCTCGCCCCACATCCCGTAACCGCGCAGCCTCTTCGAACCGGAGGTCCTTCGAGGCCTGGGCCATCCGGTCCGCCACTTCCCCACGAAGGGTGTCAGTGTCCCCATCCAGGATTCGGAGGATTTCCTGGATCATGGTCCCATATTCCCCCTGGCTCTGCAGGCCGACGCACGGTGCGAGGCAGCGACCGATGTGATAGTCGAGACAGGGTCGATCCGGCGCCTCTCGGAGCAGGTCGTAGCGGCAGGACCTCACAGTGTACAACCGCTTGATTACTTCGAGTGCCTGGCGGAGGGGGCCGACGGAGGTGAAGGGCCCAAAGTACCGAGAGCCATCGTTTCGGACGTCTCGAGTCACGAACACTCTCGGGAAGTCCTCCCTGGAAGTCACCTTGATGTATGGGTATTTCTTGTCGTCTTTCAGGAGGATGTTGAACCGAGGCCGATGCTCCTTGATGAGGTTTGATTCGAGGATCAACGCCTCGGCCTCGGAGCCCACCACGATGGTGTCCAGGGAGGAGACCCGTTTCACCAGCTCCCTGGTTTTAATGCTGTGGGAAGCGTCTTGTCGGAAATAACTCCGGACCCGTGCCCGAAGGGCCTTGGCCTTCCCCACGTAGAGGATCTCCCCTCCCCCGCTCCGAAAGAGATACACTCCTGGAGAAGTGGGGAGGCTCCGGAGGAGCTCAGGGGAGATGGGAGTGGAAGACTGCATGGGCGGTCCCGGGGGATCTCGGCAGCATCTGGGCGCGGTCAGGCTCGGGTGGACTTTTTCGACCTGAAAGTCATGCCGACCCCCAGGCCCGCAGCCACTCCCAGGTAAGCTACCCCAAAAGCTCCGGCCGTTCCCATTGCGGCCAGTGGGTCCAACCAGGGAGAACCGTCCCCGAGAACACCCGGAAGAAGCCCGGGCCTGGCGGAGAAGCCCAACCAAGCTCTTGTCCCCAATCCCACCGCCAGCGCCACGGCACCGGCGGCCACCATTCGCGTTACCCGGCTCACCCCAGGGCCATGGGGGCCCAGATGCCGGTTCAACCGCCTCCGGAGGAGGATGAACTCCACCCAGGCTCCAACCGCCGACCCCAGGGCCAAGCCAGCGGCCCCGAACCGAAGATCCCCGACCCCGAACCGGTCCAGGGGGAACATGAGGCTGCTCCCGATCACCGCGGAAAGGATGACTCGGCCGGTGGCGATCTTGGCCGGAGTCTTCGTGTCTCGGAGGGCGTAGAAGGCCGAGGAGAGAGCCCGGGACGAGGCAGAGGCCGGAAGCCCGAAGGCATAGGCCGCGAGGACGAGGTGGACGGCTGCCGTGTCAGCAGCCCTGAAATCACCCCGCTGGAAGAGTCCCGCTACGAGCACGTCGCCGAGAAACACGTAGACCAGCGCCGATGGAATCAGGAGGAAGGCCAGCCGGTCCAGAGCCCCTCTGACCCTCGGGACCATGACCTCCTGCACAGCTGTCCGGTTCCGAGACAGCTCCGGGAGCTCTGCGGCTGCGATGGCGATGCCGAACAGAGAGATGGGGAGGAAATAGAGGGTCTGGGCGTTCGAGAGAATGGAGAGAGCCGCCTCGGCCAGGAGCCCGGCCAGGACGGCGTCCAGGAGCCCACTCAAGTTCACTACACCACGGGCCGCGACGACCGGCAGGAGGTTGCGGATCGCATCCTGCACGCCCGTGACCCTTCGCCCCAGGGAAAGGCGGAAGTGCTTGAGGACGGGGATGACCCACGGGATCTGCACGGACAGCTGGAGTACACCACCTACGAGTGCCCCGACGGCCAGGACCGTGACCAGTTCCGCATCTCGGCCCGCGGCCTCCCATCCCAAGACCGTCCCGAATGTCACCAGAGCGGCGATCATGGCCGCATTCCAGGCCACCGGCGCCACGTAGGACACGAAGAAGCGTCGGTGGCTGTTCAGGATCCCCAGGGCCCAGGCCGAAACCACGAGGGTGGCGGTCATGGGGAAGATGATCCGAACCAGGGAGACGGTCAGCGCCTGCTTCTCAGGGTCCCAGCGCCAGAAGAGGAGGCCGATGTAGAGGGGGGCCAGGGCGATGCCGACGAGGGCGATCCCGAACGCCACGACCATCAGGAGCCCCAGTGCGGCGCCGGCGAACCGGCCTGCGTCCTCCTCCCTCCCCTCTTCGAGGAACTCGGCGTACACGGGGATGAACGACGCGCTGAGCGTGCCCTCCCCGAGGAGGTTCTGAATGACGTTCGGGGTCCGGATCGCAGCCCGCCAGACGTCGGCTTCCCGGGAATTTCCCAGGTAGAAGTTCAGGAAAACGTCGCGGAGAAACCCCGCCACTCGGCTCAAGAAAATGCCCGCGCCCACCCAGAAGGCAGCGCGGGCTTTCCGGCCGGATCCGGGCCCGGAATCAGGTGGGGTCGTCACCGGGCGGGAGGGCCCCGGCGTCACCGGGGCGGTTTTCCAGAAGCTGCTGAAGGAACTCACTTTCGTCGTCCAGGCGCCCGACCTCTTTGGAAAGGCGCTCGACCTCCCCCTCCAGGTACATCAAACGCTCCTGGAGGAGGTCATCGGGTTGCCCGATGGATTTCCTCTCCAGGCGGGAGGCGAGGGCCCTTCCCACCTGGGAATCGAGAACGATCGCCAGGATAGGGATCAGCAGCACCAGGACGAACAGAATCTGCCAGAACATGGGGCCAAGTTATGCAGAATCGGGGCCAAGAGCCACATCAAATGCATCCAACAGGGCCGGGATGAGCTCAGGTCCGTACCGAGACAGGTAATAGAAAGCGTTCAACACCCTCTCCTGGGGCTTTCCGAGAGGGAAGAGGTTCTGCTGGGCCTTCTCCAACTGGCCGAGGGAAATCTCGTTTTGACGCTTCACGGCCTGCAGGATCTTCCGCTCCGCATCATCGAATGCTGAGAATGCCGCGTTTCGGGCATGCGTGACCGGACCCTTCAAGGTAGGATCCACCACCTGGGATGCCTTTGCGAGTGCCCCTGCCCCCTTCCCGATCGCTCCCCGGATCTCCCCGAGGGAGCGCCGAACGTCTGGAGGGACTTCTTCTCGAGCGATCTCCGCAGCGAGCTCGTGAAACGGCCTATCCAGGGCTTCCACGCCGAGGTGAAACTTGTTCAGGACCTTCCCGACCTTCGTTTCCAGGAGGGTTACGGAGTGCCTGGGAAAGATGACCGGCATCCGGATTCCATGGCAGTGGAAGAACTCCTTCATCTGAGCGTAATAGGCCAACTCTCCGGGCCCGGCGACATAGCTTACCGTAGGGAAGAGCGCGCTTTCCACCACAGGACGAAGCAGGACGTTGGGGCTGAGGATACCAGGGTCCGCGCCTACCTGGTCTCTGATCTCCTCCATCGACACCTGAACATCGGCATGGTTCAACCGGAACCCCGAGTCGGTCCGGTACAGGCGGTCCCTTCCCGAGGGACCTTCCACGAACAGATTCACCCCACCGGTTAGGATCGGGACCTGCACGGGGTACCCATCCATCTCCAGGTGAGAAGCTACCCTGTGGAGGAGGGACTCGTGCTCTTCCGCAGCCTCCAGTTCCTTGAACAGGACGCCCTGGGAGGCCACTTTGAGGTCCGGATTTGCCGCATCCACGAAAAGCATGGGATAGTCCGAAAGGAGCCCCTCGAGTACGGTCTGGAAACCATCCGGAAGCGTGGATCCCTGGGAATACCCCTCTCGAATCAACCTGATATAAGTGTCTTTAAAATCATTATCAGGAAGAGTTTGCAGGAACTCTTCTACCACGTCTTGTAGGCCCCCGGTCACTGGAATCCGGTGCAACGGCCGAGCAGGCACCCCACCTTGGGGCGGGACCCGGAAGGTGCGGAGGTCGTTCCCCTGATCCAGGAGGTAGGTGTGATCGACCTCATCCCAATCATGGTCCTCCGAAGCGATCCAGAAGAGGGGGAGCACCGGACGCCCCAGGACCGGAGAGAGGGCCTGGGCCAACTTCACCGCCGTCAGGGCCTTATAGAGGCTATAAAGCGGTCCCGAGAACAGCCCCGGCTGCTGGCCGGTTGTGACCAGGTACCCTCCCTCCTCCAGGAACCTCGCCAAACCCGCTCGGGCGGCGTCAGAAGGGGCTCGGACCAGGGAAGCCGCACGTTCCCGGGCGTCTCGGTGAAACCGTCGGTCCACCTCCTTGGCCTTTTCACGATATGCGTTGCGGTCCTGGAATTCGCCCTCATAATACCGAATGAGGTGGGTCTCTCCCTGCAAATAATCACGCGCGAGAGGTGAGCCCCCCGGAAACCCTGCCAGTATCTTGAGATTCAGCTGTCTCTTCCCTTTCCGAAGGGAGCGAAAGACCCGGATCCAGCGGGAGGCGCGCCCATGTTGTGTCCGGCAGAGGACGTGGTGGCGCTTCCCGTTGGGGAGGGTCGGGCCTCAAGGGCCCTTGTGATACGGTTCATTCCTCGAGATACTGCCGGCCCGGTAGAGTTGCTCGGTCAGGATCAGGCGGGCCACCTCATGGGGAAGGGTCATCGCCGAGATGGCCAGCTTCCGGTCCGCCCGGGCGAGCACCTGATCTCCGAGACCGAACGCTCCCCCGATGACAAACGCCACTTGAGGACTGGACCGCAGGGCCCGTTCCTCCAGGTATCTTGCGAGCCCCCGGGACCCCATGGTCATCCCAGCCCTCGTCAGGGCCACCACATCCCCTTTCCCCCTGGCTGGGAGCTGGGACAGGATCCGGGCCTCTTCAGCCTCCATGACATCTCTTGCGTCGGCCTTCCCTCTTTTCCCGTGCCCTGCAGGCAGCTCCAGGGCCTGAAACCGCCAATACCGCCGGGTCCTGTCCTCGTACTCGTGGATCACCGACGCCAGGGGCCCTTTCACTCCCCCCACGCACAGGAGGGTGACCTTCACTTCTCCCGGCCCTCGGCCTCCAGAACGGCTTCCACGTGGCGCCAGAGGCGGGCTTCCCCTTCAATGACCTCGAGCCCAAGGTGGAGAACGCGCAGATCCTTCAGGTGTGCCCGGTAGGCCTCGAGCTTTACCGCGTCCTTCTCGGTCGTCACCACCGGCCGTCCACCGGCCCGCTCCACGATGGTCTGAACGTCCCCCCAGGTGTAGGCGTGGTGGTCCGGATAAGAAAGAAACTCGCCGCCGGGGCCCACGGCCTCCCCCAGAACCCTCGTGAAGCCTTGGGGGTCCCCGATTCCCGCCACCGCGAGATACTCCCCCTCCGGAGGTTCGGCGGGTGCCCCCGTCAGGTCGCTCCAGCCGGCGCAGGTGAAGGCCACCCTCACGGGGGACTCCCGGAGGAACGGGTCGAGCCGGCCTTCGATGTCCAGCGTGTCTTCTCCCCTCCCCTTCTGGGTTATGGCTACCACCCCAGCTCGGCTCAGGCTCCGGAAGTTCTCCCTGAAGGGCCCCCGGGGAAGAAGCCGGGGGATGCGAGGAGTCCTGGCAGCGACCAGGACAATGTCCAACTCGCGTCCAAGGCGCCGGTGTTGGAATCCATCGTCCAGAACCACCACCGTGGCCCCTTTCCGAGCGGCTTTCCACGCTCCGAAGGCCCGGTCCTCTTCGGCGATGACCGGGAAATCGGGATTCCACCGCTTGTGAAGGAGTATCTCGTCTTCACCGTACCCCCTGGCCACCAGGGCGGGCTTCTCCCCTCGGTCTCGAAGGCCTTGCATGAGCCAGGAAGCGAAAGGGGTTTTCCCACTTCCACCGACAGTCAGATTCCCCACCGAGATCACCGGCACCGGTGCTCGCTGGAGAGGCATCAGTCCGGCGTCGTACATTCGCCCCCAGATCCCCGCGACCATCTTGTAACCCAACTCCAATGGGATGGATGCGACCCTGAGAAGGCTTCCCATCTTGCCGCCGCCCCCGGCCCACCACGCCAGGACCCACTCCTGAACCCCTTGGGAGCCTCGACGAGGCCCTGAAACCTGGGCTGGAGGCCCTGGACTCCGACTTGAAAGACCTGCCGGCAGATCAGATTTGGTCATCGAGGTTCTTCCGGATCTCGGTTTCCGCTGGGTTCAAGTCCAGGGTGAACGCCTTCAGCTCTTCCTCCAGATCCAGGGCGATGGCCTTGAGGGATTCCTCTGAGGCCTCCCTGGGGACCCACCGTGGGGCCCCATACCGTATCCGAAGAGAGGAAAAGGGCTTTGGTATCATAAAACGGTCCCAGCTGTTCAGGTACCATGCTCGTTCCGCACCCAGGGCCAGGGGGATGACCGGGTGGCCCGTGATCTGGGCTGCAGAAAGAGCTCCCCACTTGAACACATGCCTGGGGCCCTTGGGCCCGTCGGGGGTGAATGCCAGATCCTTCCCTGCTCGTGCCGCCCTCAGGATCCCCTTCAACCCCTTCACCCCGCCCCTTGTGCTCGAACCCCGGGCCGCCCCGAATCCGTGTTGAAGGATGACACGAGTAATGTACTCTCCATCCTTGTGGTCGCTTACCAGGACCACAACCCCTTCATTCCTGTGATAGTGGACGAGGGGGAGGAGCTGTCCGTGCCAGAACACGAAGATTACAGGCTGCCCTCTCTCCCGAAACTGCTGGAAATGTTCGGTACCCTCCCTGAAGCATCGGAAGAACCGGAAGTACGAGGCGAGGAGCCCGCGCCCGGCAAGAGCCACTGCTCGGAACCGGAGCTCCCCTCGGTCCATTTTCTCAGCGCCCCCGCCGGGGCTCAGGGATTTCAGGGTTCCCCTCCAACAACCCTTCTGCCAGGTCCGCCACCCTCTCAGCCGCTCCTGGGGCTCCCAGCGCCAAGCGGACCTTGGCCAATCCCACCTCAACTCGGGTTCGTTCGGGCGAGGAGGCAAGAAGAGGGAGGAGAAGCTGGGAGAGCCGGCCTGGCGTGGCTTCCTTCTGAAGGGCCTCCGGGACCACACGGTCGCCTGCGACGAGGTTCGCCAGGGCCACATGCGGGACCCTGACCAGACGTTTGGCCAGGAAGAACGTGAGCGGGTGCGTCCGGTATACGGTCACGAAGGGGGTGCCTGCCAGGGCTGCCTGAAGAGTGGTCGTGCCGGACTTCACCAGCGCGGCCCTGGCGTGGCTCAGTAGGGCCCGGGAGTCGTCCACCTGCGGGATCGACACGCCAGCCAGCTCTCCGGCAGGAATGGAGGGAGCACGTCCAAGCGCCAGCTGGACCTCCGGCCGGAGGTCGGTGACGCCCCGCCCCGCTTCCAGGAAGAGATGCAGATGCCGCCGGATCTCCTGCTTCCGGGAGCCGGGAAACAGAGCCAGGATGGGACGGTACGGGTCCAGTCCGTTGGCCTCGGCGAACGCCTCCAACCCTGGGACCGCCTGATCCTCTTCCAGGAGCGGGTGCCCCACGAAGACCGCTTCGCCGTTCACGTCCCGGAAGATCCTCTCCTCGAAGGGGAGGATGACCGCGATGCGGTCTGCGTCCCTCGCCAACTGCTGGGCCCTGTGAGCTTTCCAGGCCCAGACCTGGGGAGCGATGTAATAGAGGGTGGGAATCCCCGCCTGGGCGGCTCTACGCGTGATACGAAGGTTGAATCCGGGGTAATCGATGGGGAGGACCAGATCGACGGCCTCGTCCCTTAGAAGGGCCGTTACCCGCCTTTCCAGCTTCCAGAAGTATGGGAGGTGGCGGACGACCTCTGCGAATCCCATGACAGCGAGCTGGTCCAGCCCGGCCAGAAGCTCCACTCCTTCTGCGGCCATGCGGTCTCCGCCCAGGCCGAGAAGGCGGGCCGCCGGCCACCTTCTCCTGAGGGCACCGGCAACCTGGGCTCCGTGGAGGTCCCCGGAGGCCTCACCGGCCAACATGAGAATGACCGGACGGCCCGACATACTCATCTCCGGCTCAGAAGCGGAAACCCAGGTACCAGATGATCAGGATCACCAGGCCCAGAAGAAGAATGAGCGTCCTGGGAGACCGCCCCTTCTGGTGGTCGATCCACTCCCGCTTCCGCTTACGGCGTACGCGAATCAGAGACATGGGATCGGATCCTTTCCTCGATGGAGAGGGTGACGGCCAGAGCCTCCCTGCCGTCCGATCCGGAGACGGCCGGCTTGCCTCGGCCCAGACAGGCATCCCTGAAGTTTTCCAGCTCCCTCCGCAGTGGCTCTACACGCTTCCCTTCCAGAGGGATCCGCTCGACCAACCCCTCCAGGCCACCTTTAGGGATGGACGGCACGCCTTCCGGCGTTCCGGTCAGGAAGGGAAGATCCTTCTTGAGCCGGAGGAACTCACCGGTACCCTCCGCCAAGTTCAGGCTGAGATACCCGGACCGCTGGAAGATTCTGAGCTTCCTCATCCGCTCGATGGACACCCGACTGGCGGTCAGGTTCGCCACCGCACCCCCTTCGAAGGTCAGGCGGGCGTTGGCGATGTCCACGTTCGGCGTGAGCACGGGAAGCCCGGCGGCGGCAATGTCCCGGATGGATTCCCCGACCAGGGCCTGCACGAGGTCCACATCGTGGATCATGAGATCCAACACGACCGCCACATCGGTACTCCGAGGGACGAACGGGGCGATGCGATGGGATTCGATGAAGAGGGGGCGCTCCAGGAACTCTTCGGCTGCCTGGAGGGCCGCGTTGAAGCGCTCGACATGCCCGATCTGGACCACGGCCCCGCTCCCCGCGGCGGCGCTCAGGATTCGGTCGGCCGCGTCCAGGTCGTGAGCCATGGGTTTCTCGACCATGACGTGGATGCCTCGCGCCAAGGCTGCCGTGGCCACCGATTCGTGGTGTACGGTGGGGACAGCGATAACGACGGCATCCACTTCGTCCAGGAGGGCTTCCAAGCTCGAAAAAGCTCGAAGTCCGAGTTCTTTCGACACCTCCTCGGACCGTTCCCGGCGAGACTCGAAGAAGCCCGCCATCCTCACTTCCGAAACGTCCCTGAGGATGCGGGCGTGGTGGAACCCCAGACTGCCGGTTCCGACGACTCCTAGGCGAAGGTGACCATCCCCGTCCGCCATCAGGTGGTGACCCCCCGTTCGCTGCTTCGAACAAAAGAGATGAAGTGGAGGGCCTCAGGGATGTGTCGGCACTCCGCCTCCGCCTGATCCAGGGCCTGAGTGAGGGGCAGGCTGGATTGGAAGATGATCCGGTACGCTCGTTTCAGCCCCTGCCGGACCTCCTGGGAAAATCCCCTGCGATCCAGCCCGATGCTGTTCAGACCGTACAGCTTCATCGGGCTTCCGGCAGCCTTGGTGTAGGGCGGGACGTCCTGGGACGTACGGGAGGCGCCGCCCACGAAGGCGTGGGCCCCGATGCGCACGAACTGGTGGATGGCCGTGAGGCCCCCGATGATGGCCCAGTCCTCGATGAAAACGTGCCCGGCCATGTTCACCGCGTTGGAGAGGACGACGTTGTTGCCGATCTGGCAGTCGTGGGCCACGTGGGAATACGCCATCAGAAGGCAGTTGTCACCGACGACCGTTTGGCGAAGGTCGGCAGTGCCCCGGTTCAGGGTAGCGTATTCCCGGATGACGGTTCGGTCACCGACCGTGAGGACCGTTTCCTCTCCCCGGAACTTCAGGTCCTGAGGGTCCGTGCCCAGCACCGCCCCCTGGTGGATCTGACAGTCCACGCCCACCGTGGTGTCCCGCTCGATGAGAACGTGTGATCGGATCTCCGTGCCATCACCGATCTCGACTCGGGGACCGACGATGGACCAGGGGCCGACGACCACCCCCTGCCCCAGCTCGGCCTCGGGATCAACGATGGCAGACGGGTGGATTCGGGTTTCGAGATCTTTATCAGCACCCACGATAGGGTCGTTCATCGTTCCACGATCCGGGCCATGAGGTCGGCCTCTGCAACGAGTTGTCCATCGACGCGTCCTCTTCCCTTCATTCTGCAGACGTGCCTGCGGAACTGCACCATCTCCAGTTCGAACACGATCTGATCTCCCGGTACCACGGGCCGGCGCCATTTCACATTGTCCAAGGCCATGAAATACACCACGTAGTCCTCAGGCTTCTCCACAGAATCCATGAGCAGGAGCCCTCCCACCTGGCCCATGGCCTCGATGATGAGGACACCCGGCATGATAGGATGCCCGGGAAAATGACCCTGGAAGAAGGGCTCGTTGATCGTGACGTTCTTGATCCCCACGATCCTCTTGCCGGACTCCACCTCTGTGATCCTGTCCACCAGCAGCATGGGGAAGCGGTGGGGCAAATACTGCATGATCTGGGCGGCGTCGAGGTTGGGTTCACCATTTTCCTTCTGGGCGGCCCGTCTCAGGGCCTTGGCCAGCTCGACGTTCCCTCTGTGGCTGGGCCGCTCAGCCACGAGATGCAGATCCAGGGTAGCTCCCAGCAACGCCAGGTCTCCTACGATGTCCCCAACCTTGTGGCGGAGAAACTCGTCAGGGAACCGGAGCTCGTCGTTCATGACCCCGTCGTCGTCCAGGACGACCGTGTTTTCCAGCGATGCGCCCTGTGCCAGGCCCCGGGCATGCAGGGCCTCCGCGTCCGCCCGAAAACCGAACGTCCGGGCCGACGCGATTTCTTCGGTGAAGGAATCCTCCCCGAAGAAGAACGTCCCGAACTGCCGTCCGATGCCCTTGTGCTCGAACTCGATGGTGGCGGAGATCCTGAATCCATCCCCGGGCGCAGCGACGTAGAACTCCCCGGAATCCAGCTTCACCGTCACCGGCTCGGAGATCTTCAGTCGGGCCTTCGGGGCGCTCTGTTCCTCCGTACCTGCCTCGTCGAGGACCTTCAAGTACTCACCGAAGCTCCCATCCAGGATCGGGGGCTCAGGACCGGAGAGCTCCAGGACCACATTGTCGATCCCACGGGCGGCCAAGGCTGCCATGACGTGTTCCACCGTCATGACTTTGGCTTCGCCTTCGCCAAGACTCGTGCCCAGCTCGGTCCCACAGACGTGCTCCAGGTCCACCGGGATCTCCGGGTTCCCGTCCAGGTCGGTCCGCCGAAACAGAATGCCCGAGTTGGGTTCACCGGGAAGGAACGTGAGAGTGGCCGGTGCTCCGGAGTGGACGCCTATGCCCTGAACCGACACTGATTCCGAGATCGTTTTTTGATTCACTTGGCTCATTCGCCATATACCTGGTTGAAACGCAGGGACCCCTCGCCGGCATCCTCGGGGGAGCCTTGCGGCCATCCGGGCCGGCCTGGCCTCGCTTGAGGCCGCCGGCGAGCCTCTGCGGGCTTGCCGGACCTGCCTTCAAGCCCGGAGAAAACTCCGGAGCACAGCCTGGTAAATGTAATCAGGAACAGGCGTATTTGGGACCGCCTCCGGTCATCACCCGTGGGCCGGATACTCCCCGACGGTCACGCTTCCCTCTATCCGCCGTTCTCACCCTTCGCTTCGAGGGCCGAAAGCCGGGCCTCCATCTCCTTCAGCCGGCGGAGGGTTTTTGGGAGCTTGAAGGCCATCCCCATCGCCTGGAGGAACTCCCGGTTGTTTCGAGCCGGGTACCCAGAGACCGTCTCACCCGCCGGAATGTCGCCGATCACTCCCGCCTGCGCTCCGATTCGGGCGCCCTCACCGATCTCGATGTGCCCGACCATTCCGGCCTGGCCACCGAACATGGCGCCGTCCCCCACCCGGGTCGATCCCGAGATCCCCACCATCGCAGCCATGAGGACCCCCTCCCCGACCTGGACGTTGTGGGCCAGGTGAATGAGGTTGTCCAGCTTGGTTCCTCGGCCGATGACCGTCCTCCCGATGGAGCCCCGATCGATGCAGGTGTTCGCCCCGATCTCTACGTCGTCCTCCACCACGCAAGCTCCCACCTGAGGGACCTTCCGGTGCTGGCCATCCACCGGGACGTAGCCGAAGCCGTCGACGCCGAGGCGGACGCCGGCGTGAAGGATCACCCTGGCCCCGAGGCGACTTTCAGGATAGAGCACCACATGGGGGTGGAGGGTCGACCCGTCGCCGATCGCCGACCCCTCCCCGACTACGACGTGGGGGCCGATCCGAACCCCGTTCCCCACTCTCACGCCGTCGCCCAGGACCGCATAGGGTCCCACCGCAACGTCCTCTCCAAGCACCACGCCCCTTCCGAAGATCGCTGTGGGATGGATCCCGGAGGGTGCCTCGGCTCTCGGGTAGAAGGCGCCAAGGAGGGGTGGCAGGGCCAGATGGGCTTCCTCCACGACGACTCGACCAGGAAACGTCTCTGCTTCGCCGGCCAACCCTTCGCTCACCAGGATCGCCCGGGCCTGGGAGGTTGCCAGGTATTTGAGGTACCTCCGCTGGGCCAGGAACCCGAGCTCATGGGGGAGGGCTTGGTCGAGAGGGGCGATCCCTGCCACGCGTAAGCCCGGATCTCCCTCCACCCGTCCACCGACGAGGTCGGAGATCTCCTGGAGGGAGAGGTCGCGGTTCTCGGATTTTGGCGAACCGGGTTGTTCCATTTCAACCTACCTGGATCCGTGGTTTATCTGGGGTGTGCCAGAAACGGGAAACGGGCCGCCAGACCCCTGGTTGGGGGGTCCGCTGGCCCGTCCACTCACCTGAAAGGCAGGGTCGAACGCCGGTCTCAGCTTCCGCCGGGGTTCCCTGCAGTGGCAGCTCCGGCCTGCAACCTACGCACGACTTCAGCCGTGAGGTCGAGGTCCGGGTCGGCGGAGATTATCCCCTGGGCGGCCACGTCGAAAATCATGGAATAGCCTCCGTCGGCGCGAATGTCCTCGATGACGGCGTTGATCCTTTCCATGACGGGCTCCACCAGCTCTGCTTGCCGAAGGCCGGCCTGCTGCTCCAGTTCCGAGATCCTCTGCTGGTACTGGGTTTGCTTCAACCGAATCTCTTCCTGGCGGTTGGTCTTGGCTTCCTCCGAGAGCATCGCCTCCTGCTGCTCGTACTGCCCGATGAGGCCTTGAAGCTCCTGCCCGATCTGGTCTACCTCGGCCCGGTAGCGTGCCAGATCTGCCTCGAACTGCTGTTGAGCCTCGAGAGCCACAGGATCCTGATTGAGGATCTGCTGGGAATCTATGTACCCGAGCTTGACAGCGCTCTGGGCCTGGACCGTCGAAGCGAAGACGATCGTCAGAAGGACAGGCAGAAAATACTTCGTCAAACGCATTGGAGTTCTCCACGTTCCGGCCAGGAGACGAGTCGGAATGAACTCGTCTCTACCGACCTCGATCAATACCCTTGGCCCATCCTGAAGTGGAGTTGCCACCCCGGATTCGTCTTGTCGAATCCGTAGGCGTAATCCAGGCCGATGGGCCCGAAGGGGGTCACCAATTGTACACCTAATCCGGCTCCACGGAAGAGCCGGGAAGGATCTGCATCCCTCGGGTCGGACCAAACATTTCCTGCGTCAAAGAAGGCCGAAAGGGACAGGTTGTCGTTGAAGCGGATCGCGTATTCGGAGGTGATCGAAATGAAGGCATTCCCAAGACGGGCGATGTCCGAAACGCCCCCTGACCGCTCGGGGAAGTAGCCAAGCGGAGTAATGGAGGTCTCATCGTACCCCCGGAGTTGCTGCCCGAACTGCACGCCCCCCATCCAGAACCGGTCGAAGGGGAACCGGTCCACGTTTCCGAAAATGGCTCCAGAGCGGAGCGTGAGGCCCAGGGTGAGCTGGATCGGCCTCGACCCCGGCTCCGAGCCTCCCAGCTGGCCTGCAGGGACGTACCAGGACGCATCCGCCATGTGCTTGATGAAGTCCCCATCCCCACCGAGGATCCCCCCGTTCAGCTGGGTATTGATACTCTGTCTGGACCCGGACGTGGGGAAGATCGGGTGGTTCAGCGTTGTTCGTGTGACGCCGAGTGAGAGAGTACTCTGGATCCCAGGTGGCAGACCGAAGAGGGAGGTATCATCCACATCTTGAAAGAGACGGTAGTCCGTTTCGGACAGGGAGTAACCGGCGAAGACCCTGGTCCTCAGGGACCACGGGATGGGGAGGCCGAACTGGAGAGAAAACCCTGTGCGCTTCCGGCGCCCGGTCCGAAACTGGAAGAACCTGTCCCGGGTGCTGAACAGGGATACGGTCCCGCTCACCAGGGATTGACGGAGGGACGGGTCGGTGAACGTAAGAGTGAAGGAGTTGATGTACCGTCCGAAGTCCCACCTCAGGTGGCCCTGCTTGGCCTGGCCGAAGAGGTTCGGCTCATCGTAGCCGAGGAACCCGGATACCCCCGTGCCTCCACCCACCGCGGTCCCGAAGTTGATGGAGCCGGTCTGCCGCTCCTTCACCTCGAAGGTGATGTCGACATCACCGGTCTGTTCGTCGGCGTCGATCCGGGGCTCCGGGAGGGGCGTTTCGAAGAACCCCAGGGACCCGATGCTCTGCCAGGAGGAGATCAGGCGTTGCATGCTGTACACGTCCCCTGGAACGACGAAGATCTTCTCCCGGATCACACGTTCGTGGGTGTGGTCGTTCCCCTCGATATTGATCCGGTTGATGTAGGCCGGATTTCCCTCGTAGATCCGCCACCCTACGTTGACTGTCGGTGGCTCACCCTCCTCGGCGGTCAATTGCTCCATCCAGGGATCCACCCTGGCGTAGAGGTACCCCTCGTTCGAATAGGCTTGCTGCACCTGGATTACGGCCTCTTCGAACGCTTGCGCGTCGAAGAACTCGCCGTCACCGCCCCCTCCGCCTCCAAACCCGAGCGAGGACAGGATCCCGCCGCCGGAAGTCTCGAAATAGGCCTCCAGCTCCTCGGTCGAGAAGTGCCGGTTTCCATCCACGGAAAACTCACCCAGACGGTACCGCTGCCCCTCCTCCACCTGGAGCTCGACCCTGGTCTTTCCGGTTTCCGGATCCACCACCAGAGAGTCGGACAGGGTCCGGAAGTCCAGATAGCCCTTTGAGCGGTAGAGGGACGGGATGGATTCCGCCAGATCGGCCCGGAATTGCTCAGAATCGTACGTTCCACTCCGGAACCACCAGAACCCCTCCGGCTTGGTGCTCATGGCCCCGCGGATGTCTCCGTCCGGGACGTCTTCATTCCCCCGCACCTCGAGCTGAGCGACCGTGATCCGGTTCCCTTCCGTCACGTCCAGCAGGAGATGAACCTCCCCCGGTCGATCGGGCATGGCCTCCGTGCGCTCTTCGATCCGAGCGAATGGTATCCCCTCCTTGGCCAGTTCCGTCCGGATAAACTCTTTGGCGGCGAGGATCTTGGGGGGAGAGATCGGCTGACCGGTCTGGAGTCCCGTGGTGTCTGTAACGGTGCTCTCGTTCGCGTGCTCCAGGCCCTCGATGGTGATCCGGCGGATGATGGGGCGTTCTTCTACTGTCAGCACCAGGAGTACCGGCTCACTGGCCTCACCCACCGCCCGAACCCGGATGTCCTCGAACTGGCCGGTGGCATAGAGGGTCTTGATGCCTCGCTGGATCTCCCTGTAGGTGACGCCGGATCCGGCCTGGAACCCGAGGGTTCCCACGATGGTGGGCGTCGTGAGGCGAACGTTCCCCTCCACCGCGATGGAATCGATCTGGACCAGGGGCACGCCCTGTTGCTGGGCCTCCAGGGGGGTACCCGGAAGCCATGCCAGGACAAGGAAGGCCAGCGTTGCCACGGTGGCCGCGACGCCGGGTTGAGGTCGGAAGCGGGGTTCGGGTTTCACCCTCAGGTCTTTGTTGGAGACGCGGCGCCCAGGGACAACTCCTGCCCGTTGGCGTCCACATCTACTTCGATTTCGTCTCCATCCGCGAATTCGGACAGGAGGATCTTCTCGGAGAGGGGGTCTTCCAGGTAACGCTGGATCGCTCTACGAAGGGGTCGGGCACCGAATTTCACATCGAACCCCCGCTCCACAAGGAACTGGACGGCTGCATCGGTGAGCGTGAGCGTCAAATCCTCCTCGGACAGCCGGTCCCGCACGTCTTTCATGAGAATGTGGACGATCTCGCCGATCTCTTCCCTGCTGAGGGGGTGGAACACGATGGTGTCGTCCACCCGGTTCAGGAACTCAGGGTTGAACGCTCTCTCCACCTCTTCCTTCACCTTGTCCCGCATCACCACGTAGCTGGACTTGGGGTCCTGGCTATGAAATCCGAGCCCTCCGCCCTTTGAGATGTCGCGAGCCCCCAAATTGGATGTCATGATGAGGACGGTGTTCTTGAAATCGATCACCCGGCCGTAATTGTCCGTCAGGTGTCCTTCATCCAGGACCTGAAGGAGAATGTTGAAGACATCCGGGTGGGCCTTTTCGATTTCGTCCAGGAGCACGACCGAATACGGGCGCCGGCGGACGGCCTTTGTGAGGGCCCCGGAATCCTCGTATCCGACGTATCCGGGAGGGGCCCCGATGAGCCTGGAGACGGAGAACTTCTCCATGTATTCGCTCATGTCCACCCGAATGAGGGCTTCACGATCCGCGAAGAGGAATTCGGCCAAAGCGCGGGCCAACTCCGTCTTTCCCACACCGGTTGGCCCACAGAAGATGAAAGATCCGATGGGCCTCCGCGGATCCTTCAGGCCGGCCCGGCTTCTCCGAATGGCTCTCGATATGGCGGTGATGGCATCATCCTGGCCCACTACCCGCTGGTGGAGCTCGTCCTCCATATGGACCAGGCGGTCGGTTTCGGCCTGCTGGAGGCGGGTGACGGGGATGCCGGTCCACCGACTGACGATGAAGGCCACTTCTTCTGCATCGATCTCCGGCCGGTGTTTCCTCCGCTCTTCCTCCCAGGTGTCCTGTTTACTGCGGATCTCTTCCTGGAGCTCCCGCTCCTGATCCCTCAGTTCGGCGGCCTTTTCGAAATCCTGATCCCGGATCGCCTCCTCCTTCTTTTCGGCGATCTCGGAGAGCGCCTCCTTGAGCTCCTCCACTTCGAGGGGGGGGACTTGGCTGGCAATTCGCGCCCGGGCGCCAGCTTCGTCGATGACGTCGATGGCTTTGTCCGGGAGGAATCGGTCGGTGATGTACCGGTCGGACAGGCGAGCCGAGTGCTCCAGGGACTCGTCGGGGAAGATCACCCGGTGGTGGTCCTCATAGTGAGCCCGAAGCCCTTTGAGGATCTCCACGGTTTCTTCCACGGTGGGGGGATCAACGATTACCGGTTGGAATCGCCGCTCCAGCGCACCGTCCTTCTCGATGTATTTCCTGTACTCGTTGAGGGTGGAGGCCCCGATGCACTGGAGTTCGCCCCTTGCGAGGGCCGGTTTCAGCATGTTTGAGGCGTCGATGGCCCCTTCGGCTGCCCCCGCCCCCACCAGCGTGTGAAGCTCGTCGATGAACAGCACCACGTTCCGGTTCTGTGAGATCTCATTCATTACGGCCTTGAGCCGTTCCTCGAACTGGCCTCGGTACTTGGTGCCTGCGATGACCGCCGCCATGTCCAACGCAAGGACTCTGTGGTCCCTCAGGGCCTCTGTGACCTCCCCACGGGAGATCAGCTGGGCCAACCCCTCCACGATGGCGGTTTTTCCCACCCCCGGTTCGCCGATGAGCACCGGGTTGTTCTTCTTCCGTCGGCAGAGAATTTCGATAACTCGTTCGATTTCGCTGAGTCGCCCGATGGTGGGGTCCAGCTCTCCTGCCTTGGCCAGACCTGTGAGATCACGACAGAAATGATCCAGAGCGGGCGTCTTGGACTTCTTCTCACCAGGTTTTGTAGCGGAGGACGGGGTTGCGGCAGCCCCACCGATCCCGGCGGGCTCGCCGGGCTCTACGTCGGAGCCCAGGAGTTTCAACGTCTCCGAGCGTGCGGTCTCCAGAGTGATCCCGAGGCTGTTCAGGACCTGGGCGGCGATGCCCTTTTCCTCCCGCAGGAGGCCAAGTAGAAGATGCTCCGTCCCCACGTAGGAGTGGTTCATCTCCCGGGCCTCGGCCATGGCGTACTCCAGCACCTTCTTGGCCCTGGACGTGTAGGGAAGCTCCCCCAGAGCGATGGTGGCCTTCCCCTTCCGGACAGACTCTTCCACACCCTCGTGAATGGCCTCCAGGTCCACGCTGAGATTGGTGAGTACGGCGGCTGCCACACCCTCCCCCTCACGGAGGAGTCCGAGGAGGATGTGCTCTGTCCCCACATAGTCGTGCTGAAGACGGATCGCCTCTTCCCGGGCCATTGCCAGGACCGTGCGGACGCGGTCGGTGAAGTTGTAGTTCATTAGTCCTCGGTCGATTCATCACCCTCAGAAGTGACAACCCCCTCACTCACGAGGATCCGGCGCACATAGCTGGCACGGTGCGCATCACGCTCGGGAGGAGGGAGGTCTCGGCCCGCAGCCTGCTCGAGATGAGCCTTCTGCGAGTAGATCATGATCTTGTTCACCGTATATACTCTGAGGCCGGGTAGAAGTTTCAACCCCGCGCCCAATCGGACCCCGCTCAGAAGGTTGATCATCTCCTCGAAAGGCAGGGATCTGGCATACCTCAATAGGCCGTAGGCTCGCCAGATCTTGTCCTCCGTCTCGGCGGGGGCTTCCTTCATGAGAACCTGCCGAGCCTGGGTTTCGTATTGGATCACCTGCCGGACGATCCGATCCAGGTGATCCACGAGATCCTCTTCCGATTTCCCCAGGGTGGTTTGGTTGGAAACCTGGAAGAAATTCCCCACCACCTCGGATCCCTCCCCATAAAGGCCCCGGAAGGTGAGCCCAACCTGGTTCAGCCCTTGGAGGACCTGACCGATCTCCTTGGTCAGCACCAGGCCCGGGAGATGCATCAACACCGAAGCTCTCAGACCCGTTCCGACATTCGTTGGGCAGCTGGTGAGGAACCCGAACTCATGATGAAAGGCCAAGGGGAGCTCCTGCCCCAGTTCCTCGTCCATCCGATCGACCAAGCTCCACCCATCATGGAGACGAAGGCCGGAGAGGAGTGATTGGAGGCGGAGGTGGTCTTCCTCGTTCACCATGATACTGAGGGGATCTCTGGTGGAGAGGATCACCCCTGTTCCCCGCTGGGGCTCCCCCTTCTTTCCACCCAGCAGCTCCTGGGAAACCAACCGCCGCTCGAGGAGGATGCTTCTTGTCCTGGAGTCGACCTCCTGGAGGTCCCAAAGGGTCCCGCTGGCCAGCCGGTTGGACCGGTCCATGACACCCGACACTCGTTTCAGTACCGCTTCCCGGTCGTTTACGCGGGCCCGCGGACCGAAGGCGTTTCCCTGGAGATTCCGGGCGAGGCGGACCCGAGTGGACAGGACGATGTCGGATGACGGACCGGAGGCATCCAGCCAGCCGAGTCCGAAATCGGGGATTGTCGCGAGATCGTCCATGATCGATTCAGGAGGCCGGCTCGAGAGTCCGGATCTCATCCCTGATTTCGGCCGCCCGTTCGAAGTCCTCCGCGGCGACTGCTCGCTGCAGCTTTCTCCTGAGCCCGTCCAGCCGTTGCTCGACCTCGGTGGTTGTGGGGTCCGGCGGCAGATAGACCTTCCCGACATGCTGAGTCCCGCCGTGAATCCGGCGCAGGAGCCCTCGGAGGGAGTTCTCGAACGTGCTGTAGCACTGGGGGCAGCCGAGGCGCCCGGCCTCTTTGAAGGAAGAGGAGGTGAGTCCGCAGAAGGGACACGTCAACTCGGCGTCGGAATCGCTGGGCTCTTTCGGCTCATCCCCGCCCATCTGGGCCAGGAAGTCGGCCAACGGCGGGTTGTTCGGCGGGGTCGGCGCAGACAGGCCTTTCTCCACAGCGCATCTTTCGCAGAGGTAGGAAGTGGTGGTCTGATCATCCACAACTTGCGTGAGATGCATCACCGCGGGTCCTCCCCCGCATGCGTCGCAGACCTTCTCCTTCCCTTCTTTCATGATCCGGCTTGCTCTCCATCGTGATCGGTGTCGACCCTACCGTCCCAGGAGTGCAAGATCCCTTCCCGAAGCTGAAGGATTCGGTCCGACCGTGCGGCCAGCTCCAGGTTGTGGGTCACCAGCACCATCGCGGTACCTTCCTCCTCCCGCATTCGGAACAATAGATCATGGAGCTCCTGGCTCGTGGGCCCATCCAGGTTCCCCGACGGCTCATCGGCCAGGAGGACCAGGGGGTCATTGGCCAGGGCCCGTGCCACGGCAACCCGTTGCTGCTCTCCGCCGGATAACTGGGCGGGGAGGTGGTCTTTCCGCTCTCGTAAGCCGACGGCGTCGAGGAGTTCGTGTGCCCTCCGGGTAGCCTCGGGCTCCGGATCTCCCCCTATTCTCCTGGGCATCGCGACGTTCTCGAGGGCGGAGAACTCTCGGAGGAGATGATGAAACTGGAAGACGAAACCAACGTTCCGGTTTCTGATCATGGCCAGATCAGGCGCCTCCATTGCCGACAACGGCTGCCCCGCCATCAGGATTTCCCCTCCCGACGGCTTGTCCAGGGCACCGAGTAGGTGGAGGAGCGTGGATTTTCCAACCCCGCTGGCTCCGATGATGGCCAGGACCTCCCCCGGCTCCACCCGTAGCTCTACACCGCGTAGAATTCGGAGTTCACTGCCGTCCCCGGCGATATAGCTCTTCCTCAGGTCCCTGGCTTCCACCGCCGGAGGGCTTTCCTGCCGACCCTCGGGGGCCATTTCGGCGATGTTATTCATGCCGGATGGCCTCAACCGACTCCAGACGGGACGCCTGCAGGGCCGGATAGATGGTGGCGGCAAACGCCACGACAACCGTGGCCAGGAAGATGCGCACCACGTCGAACAGATGGAGGGCAACGGGGAGTCTGTCGACGAAGTAGACACCCGGCGGAATCTGAATGATCTCGTAGGTGTCCAGGAGCCAGCAGAGTCCGCTCCCAAGGAGAGTGCCGGCGGCGGCTCCGATGATTCCGATCCAGAGACCCTGGAGGACGAAGACGTGGAGGATCCGTTTGTCCTCCATCCCCATGGACTTGAGGATCCCGATCTCCCGGGTCCGCTCCACCACCACCATGACCAGGGTGCTCACGATGTTGAACGCCGCCACGACGACGATGAGGAAGAGGATGAGCCCCATGACGAGCTTTTCCAACCTGAGGGCTGAGAATAGCTCCTGATTCGTCAGGTCCCAGCTTTGGGCGTAGTAGGGATACCCAAGGATGGCGTCGATGGAGTCCCCGATGTGGGATGCATTCCAGGGATCATCCACCCGGATTCCCAACCCCGAAATCTGGTCCGATTCCAGGACTCCGGCCAACTCCTGAACGTCCTCCATGCGGGCGTAGAGGTTCTCCATGTCGTAGTCGTAGAGGCCGGTGGAGAACGTTCCCGAGATTTCGAATTGCCTGATGGCGGGATAATACCCCCCGAAGGGGTCCCTGCGGATGTTCTCCAAGGCGATGACGAAAAGCGTATCGCCGGGAAAGAGAAGCATTCTGTCTGCGAGACGGCTTCCCACCAGAAGCGGAGGAAACCCGGATTCGGTCTCACCAAGGGAAAGGACGCCGTCCCTGATACGCTCTTCGATTCCGGTCGCTGCTTCGCCCATCCCCTCCACGGAAAGGCCGTAGAGATCGGCGGCCTGCGAGAAGGTCTCTCGTTCCAAGGCCACCTTTGTGAGGAGAAAGGGTGAGGCCGTGATAACCCCCTCTACACCCTTCACGGAATCCACCAGGGCGTGCCAACTTCCCATCCGGAGGGCGCCGGAGTACTCGAGAAGAAGGATGTGGGGGTTCGCCTCCAGGATCTTCTCCTGGAAATCCTCCTGGGCTCCCGTCATGACGGCGATCACCACGACCAGGGCGGTGACGCCCACCGTGACGCCTCCCAGGGAGATCCAAGTGATGAAAGATAGGAAACGCCCTCCCCTCCTCGGAGCCAGGTAGTGTCGGGCGATCTCCCATGCGAGCTTCATGACGGTGCCCCGGGGTGACCCCTACTCCTCGGATCGGAGGACGGGGAAGAGGATCACGTCCCGGATGGACGCCTGGTCCGTGAAAAGCATGATCATACGATCCAGGCCTATCCCGACCCCTCCGGTGGGCGGAAGACCGTATTCCAGTGCACGGATGTAATCCTCATCTACTTGTTGCGCCTCGTCGTCCCCCCTTGCCCGGAGCCCGGCTTGCTCCTCGAATCGGGCTCGCTGGTCCAAGGGATCGTTCAACTCCGAGAACGCGTTTGCCAGTTCCCTGCCGGCCACGAAGAGCTCGAAACGCTCCGTCAATTCGGGGTGCTCCCTGTGGACTTTTGCCAGGGGGCTGAGCTCCTTCGGGTAGTCGGTGACGAAGGTGGGTTGTTGAAGAGTGTCCTGCACCAACCCTTCGAAGAGCTTGTCCAGGAGCTTCCCCCTGCCGGCTCCTTCCAATTCCGGAAGTCGGAGCTTCTCCGCTCGATCCCTGAGTTCCTCTTCGGATAGGGCCAGCGGGTCTTCCCCCAGGGCCTCTCCCAGCGCATCCAGCAATCGGATCCGTTTGAACGGAGGGTCGAAGCCGATCTCCTGGCCCTGGAAAGAAATGGTCCGATCCCCCACCGCCCCATCGACCACGTGGACCATGAGTCGTTCCACCAACTCCATCATGTCGTTGTAGTCCGCGAAGGCCTGGTAGAACTCCAGCATCGTGAACTCGGGATTGTGAGTCCGGTCGATCCCTTCGTTCCGAAAATCCTTCGCGATCTCGTACACGCGGTCAAATCCACCGACAATAAGGCGTTTCAGATAGAGCTCGTCCGCGATCCGGAGGTACATGGTCCGGTCCAGGGCGTTGTGTTTCGTCACGAACGGCCGAGCCGACGCCCCTCCGTAGAGTGGCTGAAGGGCCGGGGTTTCCACTTCCAGGAAACCCTCCCCGTCCATGAACGCTCTGATAGCGGTGATGATCCGAGCCCGGGTTCTGAACGTATCCCTGACGTGAGGATGGACCGCCAGATCGGCATACCGTTGCCGGTAGCGGGATTCCACGTCGGAAAACCCGCTGTGGGTCGTGCGTTCCCCAGTGTCAGGATCTTCTTCGGTCTTTCCCAGGGGGAGGGGGCGGAGCGATTTCGAGAGCAGCGTCCATGTCTCCACCCGCACCGTCACCTCTCCGGTCCTGGTCCGGAACAGGGGGCCTTCCACGCCCAGCCAATCTCCCAGGTCCACGAGTTCCAGTACGTCCTGAAAGGACTCGCCCCCAAGGACGTCCTTCCTGAAATAGACCTGGATCGATCCGCTACCATCTTCGATGTGGCCGAACGCGCTCTTGCCGTGTCCCCTGAAGCTTTTTAGACGCCCCCCGACCCGCACCGAGGGGCCGTGGTCACCGTGCTCCATCTCGCCCGATGCTTCGGCTTCCTGAAACGTGTTGGCGGCATCTTGGGCGAAGTGGGTCCGGTCAAAACGATAAGCGTACGGGAGGATCCCCTTGGCTTGCAGGAGATCCAGCTTCTCCCGCCGGATCCGCATTACCTGATTGAGATCTTCGCTCATGCTGCTGCGGCCCCTCCAAATTTCTTCAGGAAGGCTTCGATGAACTGGTCGATCTTTCCGTCCATGACACCCTGTACGTCCCCGACTTTGAGCTCTGTCCGGTGGTCGGAAACCATGGTGTACGGGGCGAAGACATAGGACCTGATCTGGCTACCCCAGCCGATGTCCTTCTTTGTGGCCTCCAAGGCTTCTCTTTCCGCCTCTTTCTCCCTGAGAGCGTGCTCGTAGAGGGCCGCACGGAGCATTTTCATGGCTGTGCTTCGGTTCTTATGCTGGGAGCGCTCCTGTTGGCAAGCCACGACGATGTTCGTCGGTGTGTGCGTGATCCGGACGGCGGAGTCGGTCTTGTTCACGTGTTGGCCGCCGGCTCCGGACGCACGATAGGTGTCGATTCGGAGGTCGGATTCCTCGATCTCCACCTCGATGTCGTCATCGATCGCCGGGTACACGAAGACCGATGCGAAGGAGGTATGCCGACGGGACTGGGAATCGAAGGGGGAGATCCGGACCAGCCTATGGACGCCTTTCTCTGCCTTCAGATACCCGTATACATGGTCCCCTTTGATCTCGAGGGTGGCGCTCTTGATTCCAGCCTCTTCAGCAGGCTGAAGATCCATCACACCAACGGTAAACCCGTGACGTTCCCCCCAACGGGTGTACATCCTCAAGAGCATTTCTGCCCAGTCCTGGGATTCCAGGCCCCCGGCACCGGGATGGACGGTGAGGATGGCGTCCCGGTGGTCGTCGTCCCCCTGGAGCATCGTCTGGAGCTCCAGCTCGTCGGCCTGGCGGGTCGTCGCGGCCAACTCACCGATCCACTCCTTCTCCAGGCCCTCATCGGATTCCATTTCCAGGAGGTCTCCCATCTCCCGGAGCTCTGCGGTGCGGACTGCCAACGCCTTCCAGGGCTCAACCCACCCCTTCAGTGCGTTTGCCTCGTCGATGATCCCCCTGGCCTTGTCCTGGTTATCCCAGAATCCCGGTTCCGCCATCGTCTCCTCCAACTCCTGGAGACGCGCTTCCCGGCGTTCCACGTCAAAGATACCCCCGAAGCTCGGAGACCCGGGTTTCCAACTCGGAGAGTTGGTCCAACTGCTCACTAGTCATCACCAAGACTCACATCCTACGTGGGAGCTATGCAGAAGAGGGGCCGCCACTGCGGACGGCCCCTCCGGAACCCATCATGAATATACCGGCCCCAGACTGAGGCATCAACCTGGGATCCCCTGTTATTTCAGTACTTTTCTCCCCTGATGCGGCTCCTCTGAACCGCTCCTCTCAGAACATATCCTGACCCTTGGCCAGGATCTCGTTGAGGGCTTCGTTGAAGAAGTTCGTGGAGTTCGCGATTTCGTCCCCGACCTGGTCGACGTATTCGTTCCAGGACTTCTGGATCTCGTCTTCGAACTCCTCCTTGAGACTTCCCTGTGCCGCTGCTCTCTGGTGCCGATCAGGATTGTAGAGGATGATGTCGGAGATAAGCACACGTGCCAAGCGCTGAGCTTTCTCCCTCGGATCCCGTCTGCCAAAATGCGGGATAGGGAGAGGCGGAGAGGCGGTCGGTTCCGGGGTGGGCGGCTCAGGTGCCAGCTCCGGGGTCTCAGGGGCGGGCTCTGGGAGGTCTATCTCAGCCTCCTCAGACTCGAATGTCGGCGTGGGAGGCTGAAGCCCCGTCGGGGCCTCTTCCGCCGGCACTTCGGCATCCTCGAACGCGGAAGAGGGCTCCTCATCCTCCACCTCCACGGCCGGAGCCTCCTCCAGGGACGGTTCGGTGCCTCGTTCCGCCTCGGGCTCTTCAAGGTCTGGAGTCAGCCTGTCCAGCGCCGGCGCCGCCTCCGGCTCCTCTTCTTCGAAATCCACCGTGCTCGGGGGTTCCGGAGCCTCGATCACGGGCTCCACAGCGTCCCCATCAACCTCGGGGATTTCGAGTTCGTCTGACGGCGCCTCAGTCAGGGCGCTCGGCCCGCCCCCGTACAAATCCGCCGGTTCTCCTTCAAAGGCGACCGGAAGGTCTGCATCCGGCTTCCGGTCCTCATCGAGCGATTCGGGTGTCTCCACGACCGCCTCTGCTTGATCCCCGGGCGGTGATACCACCTCTTCCGTGGCGAAACCGGAGAAGTCGATTGTCGGGCTGGGATCCCCGAACGTGGGTCCGTCTTCGTCCGACGCATCGATCAGGGAGTCAAAGGCGGGGGAGTCCATGGAGAAGGTGGCTTCTCCATCACCGAAGGTCGGTATCCCCTCCTCAAACGTTCGGTCTTCCAGGACCACATCGGGCATCTCGAACTCGGATCCGAGCTCATCACCCTCGATGGATGGGAACTCGAACGGCCCTTCTGGGAGCTCCTCTTCGGCTTCTTCGTCTTCCAGGGCCTCGGGGGCCTCGAAGGCGGGCTCGAGCGCTTCCTCTTCGGCTTCTTCGTCTTCCAGGGCCTCGGGGGCCTCGAAGGCGGGCTCG
>JBDHCH010000028.1:0-26323 GCA_039592115.1 Gemmatimonadota bacterium
AAGGGTAGATTTTCAGCCGTTTCTTCACCAACCCACCCAAACCCAATGTGAGCGGGATCCGATGGAGAACTGGATCGGAGTCGGCGTCTGGATCGTCATGGGCGGCCTCATCGGGCTGGTCATGAAGGCCCTCATAAAGAGACCGGAAGCCACCCGCGGCCACACCGGGATTCTACTGGTATTGGGGGCTTTTGCAGCCGTCGTAGGCGGTATGCTGGGGGTCGGGATCTTCGCGTTCCAGGACCCTCTCGCGCTGAGCGCCGGTGGGATGGCGGGAGCAGCCTTCCTGTCAGCCCTCTTCACCTTTGTCTACAGGTGGGGCGTCAGGGGTCTGATCTAGGGAAGGTCCGCACAAATAGGGCAGGGACCCAGCTACGGCTCGATCCACGTTCTACCGACGCATCTCCCCCCGAATACCTGCCACAACGAAAAAGACGACGACCGTGACGGCCGCCGCCTTTTCTCGTCCCCCACGGAGGCACCCCGTGGAGTGGGTTAAGGAGAGGTGACCAGCCCCTCCTGTTCGGATTACGCGCCGAACTCCGCGGCACTGACCCTCTAGATTACGCGCTAGAGGCCGCGAGATTACACTTTCGACTCCCAACCGCCCGTCCGCTCCTGCTTCGTCATGCAATCTGTATGACGAGCCAGAGGCTCAGATGGTTGCCCCGGTGGGAAATTCCCGCCAGTGAGCCGGGGCCGAAAACCGGAGGAGAGACCTTTCATCCTCCCGGTTTCTCCTCCTACGAGGAGGAGATGAAAAAGATTCAAAGGGGTCGTACATTGGCTGGTCACATAGGCTCTTTCGAATGAAACGGGGGGAGGGGAAGCCGCTCCAACCCCATCGCCCACGACACAAGCGACCCCAGGGGAGACACTCCATGCCAGACGTTCAGGGGTATATCGACCGGGAAATGGCCCGGTTCCAGGATGAGTTGTTCGATTTCTTGAGGATTCCTTCCGTGAGCGCCCGAAGTGAGCACTCCCCCGATATCCGTGCGGCCGCCATCTGGGTGGGAGATCGGTTGCGGGATGCAGGGATGGAGGCGTCGGTCATCGAAACCCCAGGACACCCTGTGGTCCTTGGAGAATGGCGGGGAGCCGGCCCCGACGCCCCCACACTCCTCGTCTACGGGCATTACGACGTTCAACCTCCCGAGCCTTTGGACGAGTGGGCCTCGCCGGCGTTCGAGCCCACGGTGAGAGACGGGAATCTCTTCGCCCGGGGAGCCTCCGACGACAAGGGCCAACTCCTCCTCCACATCAAAGCACTGGAGGCCCAACTGAAGGGGGCCGGCACACTGCCGGTGAACGTGGTCGTGGTCGCCGAGGGCGAGGAGGAGGTCGGGTCCCCGAACCTGGTTCCGTTTGTCGAGGCCCACAAAAACCGGCTCGCATGCGATGCCGTGGTGATTTCGGACTCTTCCATGTTCGCCCAGGGACTCCCGTCTCTCCTGTTCTCGCTCCGGGGATTGGCCTACTTCGAGATCCATGTGGAGGGACCGGGCGGAGACCTTCACTCCGGCACCTACGGCGGTGCGGTGGTAAACCCTGGCAACGTGCTGGCCAATCTCGTGGCCTCCCTGAAGGACCAGGACGGCCGCATCGCCATCCCCGGGTTCTACGATGACGTCCAGGACTGGGACGACGACACCCGGGCAGCCCTTCAGGCCCTCCCCTTCGACCTGGAAGAGTTCCGGGGAGAAGTTGGCGCCCCAGGGTTGAACGGGGAGGTCGGGTTCAGCCTCCTGGAACGCCTCTGGATCAGGCCAACCTGCGATGTGAACGGGATACTGTGTGGATACACGGGGGAGGGCGCGAAGACGGTGCTGCCCGCCCGCGCTATGGCAAAGGTCAGCTTTCGCCTGGTACCGGATCAGACTCCGGAAAGGGTGAGGGAGCTGCTGGAAGCTCACATCGCCTCCATCGCCCCACCTGAGGTGAGGATCCGGATCGAAGAGCTGCACGGGGGAAGGCCGTGGAAGGCGGAGTTGGGCGGGGAGTTTTTCGAGGCGGCTCAGCGAGCGCTGGAAGGAGCCTTCGGAACTGCCCCGGTGCTGACCGGAGAAGGGGGCTCCATTCCCATCGTGGTGGATTTCCAGGAGATGTTGGAAGCTCCGGTGCTCCTCATGGGGTTCGCTCCTCCAGGCGCGAACATGCACGCACCCAACGAGTGGATTCCCCTGGAGAACTTCCAGAATGGCATCCGCGCCGTGGCCCGGTTCTACGACGAGCTGGGGAAATAAGGGAAGGCCGCCACAACGAGGTCCCCGGGGCGGCTCGGACCAAGCTCCCGAGTCGCCCCCGGCAATGGGAGGTGGAACGCGCCCCTACCTCCCCCCTTCCGGCACCATGGCCCCGGCCCTCAAGAGAGCCCTGGCCTTGTTCAAGGTCTCATCGAACTCCCGTGCCGGATCCGAGTCGAGGACAATTCCTGCTCCAGCCTGGACGAAAGCCTGGGAGCCCGCCACCACTACGGTTCGAATGGTGATGGCCGTATCCATGTTCAATCCCCCGAAAGAGAAGTAGCCCACCGCCCCGGCATACGGCCCTCGCTTCACGGGCTCCAGCTCGTCGATGATCTCCATGGCCCGGATCTTCGGAGCCCCCGAAACCGTACCTGCGGGGAAACAGGCCCGGAACACATCCATGGCGGAAAGGTCCTCCCTCAGTTCCCCCTCCACCTGACTCACCATGTGCATGACATGGGAGTACCGCTCCACAACCATCAAGTCCGGAACGGTGACGGACCCGTACCGGGCCACCCGTCCCACATCGTTCCTACCCAGATCCACCAGCATCCGGTGCTCCGCCAGTTCCTTCTCGTCGGCGAGAAGATCTTCGGCTAGAGCCCGATCTTCCTCGGCACTCTTCCCCCTCGGCCGCGTTCCGGCGATGGGGCGCACGGTCACGGTCCCATCCTCCACTCGCACCAATACTTCGGGCGAAGTCCCCACCAGCGTGAGGCCGTCGAGCTCAAGGAAGTACAGGTAGGGTGAGGGGTTTACCGTGCGGAGGACTCGGTAGAGGTCGAAGGGCCGGCCCTGAAAGGGCATGCCGAGGCGTTGGCTCAGGACCACCTGAAAGGCGTCACCGGCACGGATGTACTCTTTGACCCTGGAAACGCCCTCCTGGAACTCGTCCCGTGTCATGCTGCTGGTGAAGGGAGGATCCTCCTCCGGTTCCGGTTTCAGGTCCAGGGGCTGAAGACCCGGCCCCGAGCCCAACCGGCGGATCATCTCCTGGGCCCGATTGGCTCCAAGGAGGTACCGGCCCCGGAGCTCATCCTCGGAGAGCCCCGGCTCCACCTCCACAGCGGCAACTGCCAGACCGCGTCCCAGGAGATTGTCGATGGCCAGGACGAGGTCCGTGAACAGGAAGAGGCCGTCGGGGAGATCCAGCTCGTCGGTCGGGGCGTCGGGGAGCCGCTCGATCTCCCGTACCACGTCGTACCCGAAGAACCCCACAGCCCCCCCCCAAAATCGGGGAAGGCCAGGCACCTGGGCCGGGGTACGAGCCCGCAGGCGCCGGTCCAAATCCGAAAGAGGATCATCCGATGCGACCTCGTGCCAACCCTTCTCCGGTTCCCACAGAGAGACTTTTCCCCCTTGCAGACGCCAGGCTTCCCGGGGGCGGCTTCCCAAGAAGGAGTATCTGGCCCATTGTTCACCCCCGACAACCGATTCCAGTAGGAATCCAAAGGGGGGTTCCGCCAGCTTTTCGTAGGCCGTCACCGCCGTCTCGGTGTCGAAGAGAAACTCCCGCCAGACAGGGACGATCTCCACCCCTTGGGCGAGATCTTGGAACTCGGAAAGAGACGGATAGGTCTGCATGGAATGCACTCGGGGGGAAGTGATGCCGTTCTCCCCTATGGTGAAGAACACGAATGCTGGAGCGGTGATGAATGTCCTCGGGCACTGATGCCACGTCAACTCTGGTTCTCGCCGTCGACACAGGGGGCACGTTCACGGACCTCCTCCTCCTGGAGGCGGGACGCCTGCGTACTCTCAAGGTGCCGTCCACTCCAAGGGACCCGGCTGATGCGGTCCTCCGGGGGAGCAGGGAGGTCATGGGCGGCGGCCTACGGCCCCATCGGCTCCTCCACGGATCCACGGTGGCCACCAATGGCCTCCTGGAGCGCAAGGGGGCCAGGGTGTTCCTCGTCACGAACCAGGGGTTCGAGGATGTCGTGGAGATCGGCCGGCAGAACCGACCTCAGCTCTACTCTCTGTTTGGGCATCGGCCACCGCCTTTGGTGGCCCGGGAGGACCGGGTGGGCATCAAGGGGCGCCTGGGACCTGACGGAGATGAGATCCGTCCCTTGGACTCGGAGGAGTTGGCGCAACTGGCCCACCGGGTCGGCGATGCTGAGGGGCTGGCGGTAGTCCTCCTCCACTCCTACGCGAATCCGGATCACGAAGAGGAAGTCGCCCGGGCCTTGGAGCGCCTGGATCGGCCCCTCTCGGTCTCCTCCAGACTTCTGCCCGAATATCGAGAGTACGAGCGAACCTCCACGACCGTGGTGAACGCCTATGTCTCGCCCATCATGTCCAGGTACCTCGGCCGCCTGGATCGGGAGAGCGGAGCCGAGTCGGTTCAGATCATGAGCTCGAACGGCGGGGCCGTGCCTGTGGAGCGGTCCATACGAGAGCCGGTGCACACCGTCCTCTCCGGTCCCGCCGGAGGGGTCGTGGGCGCCCTTTCTTGGGCCAAACGCTCCGGGTACGAGCGAATCATCACCTTCGATATGGGGGGTACGTCCACCGACGTTTCCCTCTGCCCCGGACGGCTTCTTCACACACGGGAGTTCGAGATCGCGGGGCAACCCGTCGCCGTCCCGGTCATCGACATCCACACCGTCGGCGCCGGCGGGGGTTCGCTGGCCCGAGTGGACGCTGGAGGAGCCCTCAGGGTAGGGCCGGAGAGCGCCGGAGCCGATCCCGGACCCATCGCCTACGGCCAGGGCGGAGATGAGCCCACGGTCACCGATGCCCACGTCTGGTTGGGGCGCCTCCCGGTGGAGGCTTTCCTGGGAGGGGAGGGGAGGCTCGATAGGGAGCGTATCGCCGGCCCCCTGGCCACCCTCTCCGAGAAGTTGGGGAAGAACCCTGAGGAGACGGCTGAAGGCATCCTGGCGGTCGCGAACACCGCAATGGAGAGGGCCCTGCGGGTCATATCTGTGGAGCGAGGGTTCGATCCGGTGGAGTTCGTCCTGGTGGCGTTCGGTGGTGCGGGCGCCCTCCACGTAGCTGAGCTGGTGGAACGGTTGGGGGCTGCGAGGGCTCTGGTTCCTCCTGACCCGGGGCTTCTCTCCGCCTACGGAATGCTGGCGGCGGCCCCCACGAGAGAGGTGTCCCGGACCCTCCTCGTCTCTTCCGATGCCGAGGGAGTGGAGGCCCAGATAGACGAAGCGTTCCAGGCACTCGAGAGCCAAGCCTTGGCAGAGATGGTAGCCGAGGGGAACGATCCCACCAGTCTTGCGGCCCGGGCCTGGGTGGATGCTCGGTACCAGGGGCAGAGCTTCGAGCTACGGGTGCCTCGGGAGAACTGGATCTCGGAATTCCACCGCTCCCACAAGGATCGCTACGGTTACGCTCGGGAGGGGACTCCTGTGGAAGCCGTGACGTTGCGGTGTGTGGTGGAGGGCACGCCCCTGCCCCTCACCCACGAGGAGCTGCGGGAAGCCGACGGGCCCCCTCCATCCGAGTTCGGAACGATGTTTCACGATGGGGAAACGATCCGGGTGGAGAAGGTGTGGAGAAAGGACCTCAGGCGGGGGCATACCCTCCAAGGCCCCGCTCTGGTGCTGGAGTACAGCTCCACGACCTGGCTTCCGCCTGGCTGGCTCCTGGATGTTGACGCTTGGGGAAGCCTGCATCTTTCCAAGGGGTGAAGGACCCCTAACCTCAGAGGGGTAGAGCGAAACGGTTGCGGGCCGACGAAGCAGGACCTGCTCGCCTCTCCCGCCATGGGGAGGCATCGAACCAAGAGCGCGGATGAGATGACGGACACACCTGACCAAATGATGGACCTGAAACCACCGTACGGATGGGCGCTGGTCGCCACCTTGGCTGTGGCGACCCTCTACATCGTCACCCTGGCCCCCACAACGGCCTTCTGGGATACCAGCGAGTACATCGCCACCAGCCACATTCTGGGCATTCCCCACCCACCGGGGAATCCACTCTTCGTTGTGCTGGGAAGGGCCTGGGAGATCCTGTTGGCCCCCCTCGGCCTGTCGGTGGCGGTCCGCATCAATCTCTTTTCGACGGCCATGGGCGCGATGGCCCACGGCTTCTGGTTCCTGGTGGTCCACCATATCCTCCGGCATTTCTCCAAGGACCGGTTCTTCCCTCTGGCTGGAGCCTTTCTCGCCGTCCTGGTGAGCGCCACGGCGTTCACGGTCTGGAACCAATCCAATGTGAACGAGAAGGTCTACACCGTATCCCTCTTCACCATCGCCCTGCTCTCATGGCTGGCGTTCCATTGGAGGGAAAACCTGGGAAAGGGGAAGGACGACAACCTCCTCATCCTTATGGTCTTCATCCTCGCCTTGTCGGTGGGGAACCACCTCATGGCCTTCCTGGCAGCGCCAGCCATGGGGATTTTCATCCTGATTGTACACCCACGAACCCTCCTGAACTTCCGCCTGTACGTGGCGGCGGCGGTGGCCCTCTTCCTGGGGTTGTCCATTCACCTGTACCTCCCCCTCCGGGCCGCCCTGGACCCCCTGATCAACGAAGCCGCTCCGACCTGTGGGACGGTGGGCAGTGCCTTCGTGAGCATACTCACCTGGGGACAGGGGGGGTGTGAAGCGCTGTCCGATGCATTGAGTCGAAAACAGTACGTCAAACCTCCCCTGATTCCCCGCCTGGCGCCCCTCCACCTCCAGTTCGCGAACTACCTCCAGTACTTCGACTGGCAATGGTCCCGGACCCTGGAGGGGACCCAGACTCTCTTCTCGTTTCTGCGGCTCCCGTTCACCCTCCTTTTCACCACCCTGGGGATCTACGGCGCCCTGGAGCATTTCAAGCGGGATCGTGCGAGCTGGTGGTACGTGGTCACGCTCTTTGCCACCCTGTCGGTGGCCCTGGTTTTCTATCTGAACTTCAAGTACGGCTACTCCATCGCCGATCCCGTCGGCGGGAATCCCGAGCTTCACGAGGTCCGGGAGCGGGATTACTTCTTTATCGTGAGCTTCTCCGTCTGGGGGCTCTGGGCGGGGATGGGTATTGCCGCCCTCTGGAGAGCAGTCGCAAGACGGCATCGATGGAGCCATCGGAGGGCTGCACCCATCCTTGTGCTTGCCCTTCTCCCCATGATCCTGAACTGGCCTTGGGCGAGCCGAGCCGGTGACTACTCCGCCAGGGACTGGGCCTACAACCTTCTCATGAGCGTGGAACCCTACGGGGTCCTCTTCACCAATGGGGACAACGACACCTTTCCTCTCTGGTATCTCCAGGAAGTGGAAGGGATCCGTCGGGACGTAACCGTCATCGTCACCTCCTACCTCAACATCGACTGGTACGCCCTTCAGCTCAGGGACCTCAGCGCCCCTTGTGAGGAAGGAGAGAATCCCGGCGCGGACCGGACTCGGATCATCTGCCAGCGCGCGTACCTCCCAGAGGGATCACCCGGCGCGGAATATGTCACCCGGGACCGCGCCCAGACCGTCGAGGCCCGGGGGAAGGTACCCTTGTTGGTCGACGCCCCCATCACTGCCCCGACTCGGAGCATCCTCCCCCTCGAAGATGAGCAGATCGCCCGAGTGGCCGTGACTGTGGCGCCAATCGAGGAGGACAGGACCCTGGATCTGGGTCAGGGAGTCTCTGCCCGTCTCAGGGGACAGACGCTCGTCTATCCCTGGCACCAATTCGCTCTCTCCATCATCAGCTTTTCCCTGGGGGATCGCCCCGTCTACTTCGCCTCGAGCGGGAACGCCGCCGACGAGCTCGGCCTCACGCCCTTCCTCATCCGGCAAGGGGTGGCATACCGCCTGAACCCCGGGTTACCCGATCCCCAAGCGATGGAGGGGGTCGAAGAACTGGGCGTCTCACCCCTGACCGCCGTCACGGGGATGTGGCTGGATGTGGACAGGACCCGGAAGCTGGCCTGGGATGTGTTCCTACACCGGGGGGGGCTCCCGGACGGCTGGGCCAGGTGGCCATACCGTGCTGTCCTGGGAGTTCCCAGCTACTACGCTTGGGTCCACTACTCCCTCTACCAGGCAGCCGTCCAGGCCGAGAGAGAAGAGGAGGCCTTGGAGAACATGGACCGCGCCGAAGCCTGGGCTCGGCTGGGTAGCTAGAAGGGTGTAGGGAAGGTCTGCACAGGTGGGGCGGGCCGTGCATACCCCCGGGTAGACCGCTCCTATCGGATGCGAAGTACGCCGACTCCCGCCGGTAGCGTTCTCAGGGGAGGCAGGCCTTTGGCCGGGGATTCCCGGAACTCGAAGAGGCCATCGAAGAACTCCGGTGCGCGCTCCACCACAGACCCGCGCGTCAGGAGGAGGACCTGCGGGATCCGGGAAAGGACCCTGCGGAGGAGGCTGAGACACCGTAGCTGATCTTCTCCTCCCATCCTGTCGAAAGGGTCACCCAGGACGAAGGACCCCATTGGGCTCCAATCTTCGGAAAGGAGTTCCATGAGTGCCATCCGAAGGGCGACCGTGGCCGCGGCCCGGTCCTCGTCGGCCTCGGCGCCACCACCACTACCCCCTTCCACCAGGAGAATCTCCCCTCTTCCGGCTTCCTCCCCCAGGCCGAGAATCCGCCCCCCCGTGATCCGGTTGAGGCGCCGCCCCCCCCTGTGGAGGAGACGAACCCGACATTCCTCCAGGATTTCCTCGCCGAGGTCCCTCGCCAATCTGTAGAGGATCCGCGCCTCCTCTGGCGCCTCCAGAGCCTCAATGGTCCGGAGCTCGACGGGCTCCCGGTCTTCATCCTGGGAGACTCCCTTCTCCTCTTCTTCCCGGAAGGCCTCCCACCGGGTTTGGACTTCCCTCTCTCTCACCCGGAGCTCGTCCATCTCCCGCAAGGAGGAGCGGGCCCGTTCGAGGAGCTCGGTGCGGCTTTCGAAGTCGGCGTTCAGCCGAAGGGAATGGGCCTCCAGCTCCATGAGATCTTCCGGCTTCGACTCCAGCTGCTCCCACCTCCTCCGCCACCACTGGCCGTCCTGGACGAGCCCTTCCCACTCCTCCTGCAGCTCCTCCAGCACTTTCTGGGAGTACTCTTCCAGAACCCTCCCACAGGTGGGACAGGAGCTTTCGGGGCCAAGCGCTTCCAGCTTCCTGATCCGTTCCCGGAGCTCCCTTCCTCGATCCCGATAGGCCAGGAGATGCGTCTCCGCGTCCTGACGTTCACGGTGCCAGTCCATGGTCGCGGCCTCCAGGTCCCCGGTGATCTCCGCCTGATTCCCGCGTAGCTCCCGGATTTCTCTTTCCAGCTCCATGACCTGGATGGGAACGTCCTCCAGAGCTCTGAGCTGGGATCGGAGATCGGCTATCTCCGACTCCAAACGAAGGCGCTCGTAGTCTCGCGCAGACAGTTCCCCGAGAGGCTTCCCTCTTCGCAGGCCGGGATGGAGTTCCACCAGCTCGTCCATCAGGGTCTCCAGCTCGTCCACCCCCCGAGCCGCAGCCAGGACCTCGGCTCCCTTCCTCAAGAGCTCCTCCGGCCCCTCTCCACCTGCACCGCACCAAACCAGGGCCACCCCTTCGGGCGAAAGGCTCCAACCGACTCCGGTGTCCCCCTCCTCCCCGAACGGAGGCCCACCGCCAGTCGGGCCATTCTGCACCCAGAAGCTCTCCTCCCGGATGCCCAACCGCACGGATACCGCAGGCTCCTTCTCGTCTTCCGCCTCCGGTTGCGGACCCGGCAACTCGGGCAGAATGCCCACGGCCCAGAGCAAGGAGGAGGTGAACGCCCTCAGAGTTCGGCCATCCCCTCCAACCCAAGCGAGAAGGCCCTCCTGGGCTTCCATGCTCACGTCACCCAGGAAGGGGAGGTTCGTGGCATGTAGCTCACGGATGAGAAGATCCTCCTCCAGCCCTGGTGGGTTTCCTGAAGACGAGCCCTCCCCAATGATTCCTCCCAGGAGAGCCATGACCTCCTCTCCGCCCCCACTCCGGATCTGTTCTCTCAGGGCTCGCAGGGCGAAGCCCCTGTCCCGGGACACCAGAGGGAGAGGGTTCTCCTCGCCAAGATCCTGGAAATCGTCCACCTCGATGGCCAGGTGGAGCGCCTGATCCCTCAGGGGGGTGAACAGACCCCGATTCTCTCGCTCCACTTCCTCCGGCGAGAGGCCCTCGATGCGCAACCGGACGATCTTTCCCTCGATACCCCCCGGCACCTCACCCAGGACCTCTCTGACCTTCCCCGAGAGGTTAGCCGACTCTCCGTGGGGGATTCGGATGGGAGCCAGAGCCACGACCGGACGTCCGGGGATGGGGTGGAACCGGGACGTTCCAGTCTCCAGGTCGAAAGTCAGGAAGCCCTTCTCCTGAGCCGCTTCCCGCCAGGGCTCGGGGCCCACGCGCTCCAGGGATCCGGAGTAGAAGGCCTGGGGAGCCACCTGTTGATGCTGGTGGAGGTGCCCGAGGGCCACATAATCCCACTCTCCCGGATCCAGATGGACCCCCGGACCCGCACCGGTCGCCACGCTGGCATAAGCGAGGAGGATGTTCCACCGCGCCTCGGGATGTCTTCGGAGCTGAGGGAAGGGGCGCCGCACCACTGCCCCGTGTGGAACCAGGTACACATGGGCTCCGACGTCCCGGAGGAAGAGCGAACGGGCCGTCCCGGTCACCGCCTCCACCTGCGGGAACGGATCCAGAGCTGCCAGGGCTCCCGGATCCGACATCGGCCGAGGCGTGTCTCTGGCTCCGGCCACCATGAAGATTTGGGTCGAGGGAATCGCGCTCCTGAAGCTCTCCAGACCCCGTGCCAACTCCACCAGCGCGCCTGGGGGGGGATCGGGGCGATCGAAGATATCCCCGACGAGAAAGATCAGATCCGGCTTGAGTCGGATCACCTCCTGGACGGCCCGCTGGAAGGCGGCAGCCACATCCATCTCCCGGACGTTCCTTCCCCCGACAGCCCGGTCGTACGCCCGATGGCCCAGGTGGAGGTCCGAGAGGTGGGCCAGTAGCAAGGGTCTAGGTCTCCCTCATCGTCAAACGCCGGTACCCGGGAAGGACTCCCTCCCATGGGAGGGCTTCGGGCCCCTCCAACACGAGGATGAAGTCGTCGTCTCCCCCCTCTTCAGCCTGATACAGCGCCCCCGTGGAGAACTGGATCATTGCATCCTCCAACATTGGTTGGAGAGGGGGACCCTGCGACGACGCTGTCCCGTCCAGGCCGCCGAGGACAACTCTTCCCCCCGGACCCGTAGAGGCCGCCAGCTTCCTCCAATCACCCTCCTGAACCCAGGGGAGCCCGCCCAGAGCCGGGAGCAGACCGACATCCACGATGACCAGGGGAAACGGCCTGTCCAGGCCAGTTACCACACTCCACGGCTCGCCGACCTTCAGGTCCACAGACTCCAGATTCTCCCAGGACCTGAAATGGGCCCTGGCGAGTTCCAGGAGGGCCGGGCTCCTCTCCACTACGACCACGGGGTTTTCGGGGGAGTCGTGCCGGACCCTGCGGGCCAACGTGCCACTACCACCCCCGAGGTAAAGGACCGGCCCCGGGCCCCGGGCCGACCCGAACAGTCCACCGAGGACCGCACGCTCCCAATTCCGTGCGGGGAACCCACCGGAGTCCTCTGCTCCCCTGAGCCTGCCCCCCTCTAGAAGAACCCGCTTCCCCTGCCCTGAGACTCCGGGGAAGTGGTCTTCCACCCTTACCTCTCCCCCTTCTCCCCCTTGTCGTCCCAGAACAGCTACAATCGGCCGGTCCTCGAGAACCCACCCCTGAAGGAGCGCCCCGCCCGACAGCGCCGTGAGGAACACTAGGTAAAATGTGTACGGCGCCATGTTCGGCATGAGCAGCCCCCCGGTCAGGAGGAACCCAAGGGCCAAACCAACCAGAGAAGGCACGCCGATCGCCGCCGTGGGAACCCTGGCAGAGGACCCAGGCTGTGCCATCGCTCCTAAGAGGGATCCAAGTGCGAAGAGGGGTAGACTCCCCAGAAGGGCGAGGCCCAGGCCCTGGCCGAGCCCTCCGGTAAGCAGCTCCTCCATGAAGGTCATGCCCGTGGAGAATGCCGCTGCAACGGCGAATGTCACCAGAGCGAACAGCCACCGGCGCCTGACCTGCTCCACGGCCTCCCCGCCCAGGCGGAAGCCGCCGGTCCAAAGGCCCAGCGCCAGGGCACCGGTCTCTACGGTGAGAACGAGGGTCAGGGCGGGGAGGAAGCCGTCGGTGGAATAGAGAAGCAACCCCGCGGACATCTCGGCAGCACCCGCGACTGCCGCACCGGCCAGGAGCGGAGGAATCACTCCCATCGAACCGCGTATTCGGTTCACGATCCGAGCCCTTTCAGTTCCCCTCGGTAGAAGACCAGGGGGTCCCCCACTCGAGCCTGGCATTCCATCACCTCCGCCAATACGACCGAGTGGTCTCCTCCTGGAAAAACGTCCCGGACCTCGCAATCCAACCACCCCAACGTCCCTGTCAGCAGGGGATTCCCCAGCGGGCTCTCCAGGACCTCCAGCCCAGCGAATCGCTCTTCGGCCACGCTTGAGGCAAAGCGAATAGCCAGACGTTCCTGCAATGAGGAGAGGATGTTCACGGAAAAAGAGCTCCCTCCAACGATGAGACCATGCGCAGCTGCATCTTTGTGGATGCAGATCAATATCCGAACGGGCACCAACGAGACCGAGGTGAACGCACTCACCGTGAGACCAAGAGGCGCACCCTTCTCCCCACGGGTCGTGACCACGGTGACCCCGGTGGGGAAATGTCCCATGACCCTCCGGAACTTCGTCTCCTCGACCATGTCTCTCCCGCCAGCGTCGCCGGCTTTGCCTCCGGCCTCCCGGGACCCTAGCTTTTCTTCGGATTCGTCGTACTTCCCACGATACCCCAGCGACCAACATTCTCCGGGGGAGCCAACGCTGTCGGTACCCCGGAGGGACTGAAGGAAGTGATGTCAGGAAGAGTACCCCACTGGCCCCTGGTGGTTGGCATTGTAATGGTCGCATCTGGCTGCGACAACGTGTCCTGGGGCGGTTTGGACTTCAGCCTCCGGCCTCCCTCGAGTGACACGATGGGAGTCCCGGAAGACACGGCTCAGGCCCCGACTCCTGAGGAGCCCTCCTCCCCACTGGGGGCCCTTCTCTACGCCGGAGTCAGGTCCGGTAATCGGGCCCGGGTGGTCCCGGTAGCCGAGATCACGGCAGACGGGCTCCAGCCCATTTCGAGGGATGCCGAAGGAGCCCGCGAAGCCAGTCAGATCCTTCAGAATCGGCTTCGCCCCGGGGCGATCTTGACCCTCTTCCACCAGGGTGTCCGGATCGGTAGCCTGGTCCTCGAAGAGACGGACGAAGCGCCCAGCGACTACTGCCAACCCCGGCCCGGAGGGTCCGGCCAACTTCTTCTGAGCCCGGACGCAATGGAAGCCGGACAGTTCCTCGCGCTTGAGGAGGGAAGGGGAGGGCCGGAATCCTTCCAGCCCTATCGTGAGCTCAGCAGCGTCTACGACCAACGTGTGGCTTCCCTGAATCTCGGGGCGGAAGCAATCCCCCTGATCGGTGCGCCCTGGCCTCCCTCTCTTCTCGACATCAGGCAGGATCTCCAGATCCTGCCCATCTCCAGCACCGGCGCCCCGGCGGTCATGGCCACGTTCATGCATCAGGATCAGCTGCGGGTGGGGCCAGCACCCAACCAGGCCTATGCCCTGATGGTCCTGGGCGAGCCGCGAGGGTCCCTGTTCGAACTCGTCTTCACGTGGTATCGCCCGGTGGCTACCGAGGGGAAGGGAGCCCCCAGGTATTTCTCGAGGGTGGATTGGGATGGAGACGGGGAGCAGGAGATCCTCCTCGAGGTCATGGGCGCGGATAGCCGGTGGTTCGCCACCCTGGATCGAGGGCCGGAGGGGTGGAGAGTGAGCTATCAGGATCCCTGTGGCGCTCCAGGAGCCCAGGGCGGTGGGGGGTGAAGCTCAGATTCGGAGTGATCCTCCTTCCGATCCTTCTCTCCCCGTATTGTTTTGCGGGTTGTGAGACGGAGGGGAGGGATCCGTCAGGCGAGTCTCCGATTGATTCCCTCTCCGCAAGCTCGCACCCCCGGGGCTCCCCCCTCAGCATCCTCGATGCCTCTGGTGAGACACTTGTCCTGACCACGCTTCCTAATAGGATCGTTTGCCTGGTTCCGTCCGGCGCGGAGACACTTCTGAAACTGGGCGCAGCTGAACTCCTGGTGGGACGAACGGACTTCGATACCCTTTCCGCCCTCTCCCACCTCCCTTCCGTCGGGGGGGGATTGAATCCGAATATCGAGGCGCTCGTCGCCCTCGAGCCGGACCTGGTGATCCGGTTCGCAGGGGAATCGGACCCTTCCACCCCAGGGGCCCTCCGCCGATTGGGGATACCCCACCTGGCCATCCGCCCCAGTAGCGTGGCTGACGTTCGGGGAATCATCCGAGATCTTGGAGACGTCACCGCGAGGAAGGACGCCGCCGACAGCCTCCTGGACGCCATGAACGCCACCCTGGAGGAAGTCCGAACCCGGGTCCGAGAGCAGCCGAAGACCAGGGTGGGGTACATCCTGGGCGGGACGCCCCCGTGGGTGGCCGGGCCAGGAAGCTATATTGAAGAGCTCCTGGAAATCGCCGGCGGAGAGAACGTCTTCTCCGACCTGAAGACCCTCTTCGGTCCGGTAAACGCGGAGGTTTTCCTGATCAGGCAGATCGATCTGCTCCTCGCAGCCGAGGGGGCCGACGTCTCCATCCCCGAGTCGAATGCTCCTCTCCGGCGTGTGTCCCCATCGGTGGAGATTCCCGGGCCGGACCTGGCATCCGCTGCCCTGGAGCTGGCTCGAGTCCTGCACCCCGAGGTCTTCCGGTGAACCGGCGGGTGACGGCTCTGGTTTTGGTGGGCGCCCTCCTTCTCGCCTTCCTCCTGTCCGTCCGTCTGGGCCACATATCCCTATCAACAGAGGAAGTCCTCCGCGCGCTATCAGGCGCTGGTGACCCCACCCACCGCCGCATTCTCTTCGAAATCCGTCTTCCCAGGGCTGTTCTCGGGATTTTGGTGGGCGGAGGCCTGGCCCTGGCCGGATCGGTCTTCCAGGCTCTTCTTCGGAACCCCCTCGCCGAACCGTACATCTTGGGGATCTCCGGGGGATCTGCCGCTGGAGCCGTGCTCGTTCTTTCGCTTGGGCTCGTCACCGTATCATCGGCACTTCTGCCGGCCGCAGCCTTCGGGGGGGCACTCCTGGCGGTCCTCCTCGTGTTTCGAGTAGCGGCTTCTGCGGACCGAAGCCTCGACGTACGTGTGCTTCTTCTGGCTGGAGTCGTAGTGGGCTCCTTTTTCACAGCCGTAATCGCGCTGATCCTTGCTCTGTCTGAGGCACAGGCGGTCCGGAGTGCAGTAGTCTGGATGATGGGAAGCCTGTACGGCGTCGGGTGGGGAAGCGTGGGAGTCGTTTCCGCGTATACCATCCCAGCCGCCCTTGTTCTCATGTCCCTCGCCCGGGCCCTGAACCTCATGTCCGTCGGGGAGGAAACCGCCAGTTACCTGGGTACCGATGTTGAGGCGGTGAAGCGGATCGCCTACGGGGTGGCTTCCCTTATCACCGCGGCGGGAGTGGCCGTGGCGGGAATTATCGGGTTCGTGGGTCTCATCGTCCCTCACACCCTGCGCCTGGTGGTGGGCTCGGATCAGCGGATCCTGCTTCCCCTCTCCTTCCTCGCCGGGGGCGCCTTCCTCACCTTCGCGGACCTGGGCGCCCGGTTGATCCTGGATCCCACGGAGATCCCCATCGGAGTTATCACAGCCTTCCTGGGTGTTCCTCTCTTTCTCGTCCTCCTCCGCAGGAGTCTCGAGAGATGAACTTCCAGACCAGGGACCTGGTCGTTCGGTACGGTGGTGCCGAACGAAGGGCGCTGGCCGGCGTCACCATGGACGTGCCGGATGGTGCACTCTATGCCGTGTTGGGACCCAACGGGTCGGGGAAATCCACCCTCATGCGCGCCCTCCTCGGCGTTCTCCGCCCTGAAGAGGGCTCGGTACTGGTGGGTGGGCGGGAGGCCCGAAGCTGGACCCGGCGGGAACTGGCCCGGGCTGTGGGCGCCGTGCCACAGGCCGAGCATCTCGCTTTCCCCCTCTCGGTAAGAGACTTCGTGGGCATGGGAAGGTATCCCCACCTCGGTGCCCTCAGGGCCGAAGGGGAGGGGGACAGAAGAGCCATCGCTTCGGCCCTGGAACAGTGCGATGTGGCGCCCCTCCGGGACAGGGATGTCACCACCCTTTCCGGCGGCGAGCTTCAGCGAGTCCGAATCGCCCGAGCCCTGGCCCAGGAACCTTCGGCCCTCGTGCTCGACGAGCCGACGGCGAGCCTCGATGTCCGGCACGAGATGTCGATCTTCCAGCTGCTGCGAGCATCGGCGAGCAGAGGGATGACGGTGCTCCTGATCACCCACCACATCAACCTCGCTGCCAGGTTCGCTGATCGGCTCCTTCTCCTGGACAGGGGTGTGGTCGCGGCGGAAGGGGAGGTGGCGGACGTGTTCCAGGAGGAAACGCTGGGTGCGGTCTATCGGTGGCCTCTCGCAGTGCGTGAGGATCCCGTGATCGGGGCGCCCCAGGTAACTCCTCTGGAAGATCCTTCCCCCTTCTGACACCTGGACCTCAGCCCCGGGCCCTCAACCACGCCTGGGAGAAAGGGACCTCGAGTCGCCGGCGGGTGTTCCTCGGGATATCGCCACTCAGCCCCGCTCCGCCTCTTTGTGCAACACCCGATAGCTCTCGAACCGGTCGGGATCGATTTCCCCAGCCTGGAACGCCTCCCCGACGCGGCACCCGGGTTCGTGAAGATGGGTACACCCCCGGAACCGGCAGCCATCCCGAAGAGGCGCGAATTCGGGGAAGCATCTTTCCAACTCCCGGCGTTCCACGCCCCAGATTCCGGCCTCCGAAAACCCCGGTGTGTCCGCCACAAGCCCTCCGCAATCCAGGGGAATCAGCCGGCCGCTTACCGTCGTATGGCGACCCCTCCCCTGTTTCTCGCTCAAATCCCCGATCCGGAGGGAGAGCCCCGGTTGGATCGCGTTCAAAAGGCTGGACTTCCCGGCTCCGGATGGACCTACCATGGCGGAAATCCCGCTGCACAGCAGATCCTTCAAGGAATCCAGACCGGTTCCGTCCTTGGCGCTGGTGGGGATCACCCGGTAACCCAACCTCCGGTACAGTCCGGCGAGAGGGGGAGGCCCCTCCCACAGGTCCATCTTGTTCAGGACCACAACGGGCTCCAAACCATTGGCCTCACCCACTACCAGCAGTCTGTCCAGGAGGGTCTGCCGCAACTCCGGGCGCACCACGGCTCCGACGATGACCAACCGCTCCACATTGGCTGCCACAACTTTCGGCCGTCTCCCCCCGGGTCCCCCGCGTACGACCTGCGTCAGCCGGGGACGAACCGCTTCGATGGTCGTCGATCCGTCAGGATCTATGAGTACGGCGACCTCGTCCCCAACCACGACTTTGTCCCCGGTGCGAGCTTCTCTCTTCAACCTCCCTCTGAGAGATGCACTCACTTCCTCCCCGGAATCCAGGAGAATCCGGTAAACCCCACCTTCACTTCCGTGGACCCTACCCGACAGCAAGCTCCACCTCCATGGCGAGGGGCACGCCTTCACATGCCGTCCGCCGGCTACAGCGAGACCCGCAGCACCCAGATCCCTTTTTTCCATGCCGCGGGAGCCAGCCCGGGAGGAGAAAAAGAAAACCGCCCTCCGGACTCTCCCCGAAAACGGGGGTCCGGAGGGCGGGATTCCTCGACCGCCTCAGGGGCGGCCAGATGCGTTCCATCAGGCTGCGAAGGACTCCAGGGCGATTCCCTTGTCCCCTTCCCGGAGGCGTCGGAGGGCTCTGTCCCGGAGCTGACGAATCCGCTCCCGAGTCACACCGAGCATATTTCCGATCTCCTCGAGCGTATGCTCCCTCTCACCTTCCAGCCCGAAATAGAGCCTGAGTACCTTGGCGTCCCTGGCCTCCAACGTCTCCAGCGCCTGGGAGATGGCCTCGCTGAGGAGACGGCCCTCCACCTCCATCTCGGGCTCCGCAGCCTCCTCCGTGATGAACCGCTCCACCAGCTGGGAGTCCTCGCTGTCGCCGATGGGGGCGTCCAGCCGGATCTCCGCGGCATTGAGCGTCTGGAGGGATTCCACCAGCTCAGGGGTCAAATCGGTGGCCGCGCTGAGCTCCTCTGCCGTGGGCTCCCTGCGGAGCTCCTGCTTCAGGCGCTCCTTCTCCCGGAAGATCCTGGCCAGATCGGAGGCCCGGTTCAGGGGAACGCGAACGGCGCGACCCTGGTTGGCCAGAGAAGCCAAGATCGCCTGGCGAATCCACCAAACCGCATAACTGATGAACTTCACGCCCTGGTCAGGATCGAACTTTCGGGCGGCGGTCACCAGCCCGACGTTCCCCTCCTGGATCAGGTCGGTGAGGGACACCCCGCGGTTCTGGTACTTTTTCGCCACGCTGATCACGAAGCGCAGATTCGCTCTGGCCAACTCCTGGATGGCGTCCTCATCGCCCAGCTGGGCCAGGGCACCGAGTTCCTTCTCTCTGTCGGGGGTGATGAGCTCATGACGGCTCACATCCCTGAGGTATTGGTCCAGAGCAGACTGCTCCTCCACCGTGGCGGAGAAGCCCGCCAGGGGATTCTTGCGCCCCTTTCGCTTCCGCCGAGTTGTAGTTTCCGTGGCTGCCGTGCTCATGGTCTATCTCCTGAGGGGCCGACCAGCTCCCGATGGCCCCTTCAATTTTCTCTTCTCGATATCCGTAACACTGGAGTCAGCCGCCCATGAGAGGGCGGGCCACCGGGCATTTGTTCAGTTCCGATGGGTATTAAGCCCTTGAAGCTATCATAGTGACTGGCTCGTGTCCAGGTTTTTCCGAGCTTGTTACACCCCTCTTTCGAGGGAAGGTTCCATGCCCGAATGCAGGTCTTCTTCAACGATCCTCAAGAACGAATCCCGATCCATCTCCCGCTTCTCGAAAGTGAAGACCCGAAGTACCCTGGCGGTTCGATAGAGTTCAGCTGTCACTCGCGGGAGATCGATGACTCCCGGCAATCCCCCCGGGCCTACCCGCGCCACCTCACCACTCCGTTTCTCCAGCAGAATATTCAACTGGAACATGGCGGCTTTGGCGGGATAATCCACGACGGCCTCACCCGGCTCCAGGCCCAGACTCAGGGCTATTCTATCTTCCACTACCCTCCTACGGGGGAACTCGGTCCCTAGCCAAACGGGAAGGGGAATCTCTCCCAAGTCGGCCGCCGTCAGCTCCAGCGCCCGCTTCGGGAGGCGGCGATTCCGTAAGAACGGAAGCCAGCGACCCCGTAGGCGTTGAGCTGCTTCGCCGTCGACCCTCCCTGCGCGTTGGCCGATCTCGTACAGCAGCTCTTCGTCCGTAGGTCCGATCAGCTCATCGGGCGCGACCACCTTCAACCTCACTGCCTCTTCTACGATCCGTTGGTAGAGGACCGTCGCCGCCCTGACGCCGTGGTGCCAGTAGACATTTCTGAACATCTGATACTTCGCGAACAGCAGCGACTCCAGGGAGGCCACGGCTTTTTCGTGGACCCCCACCTCGTATGCCGTCGAGATCGGATCCTGGAGGATCACGAGCCCCTGGAGAAGCCGGTCCACGTCGACCTCTCCGTACGGCACCCCGCAGAACCGCGCGTCCCTCCGGAGGTACTCCATCTTGTCCAGGTCCAGGCTCCCGCTCACAAGACCGCGAAGGGGAATTGGCTCCACACCTCGAATCAGGCCGAAGATCCGGTCTCCGGCCCCAGGCCCCAGACCCAGAAGGGCCTCTTGTAGCTCCTCTCCCTCGAAGAAGCGTGCACTCATGGCCTCGTGATCCCCTGGGATCTGGTCCGGTTCCAACTCCTCGAGTGCATGGGAAAAGGCATAGTGCCCGATGTCGTGGAGGAGTGCGGCGTAGGGGATCAACTCCTCTCCTTCCCAGACCTCCGGTGGGAGCGCATCCCGCTCCTTCAGGAATCGGAGCGCCGTCCTGGCCAGGTGATAAACACCGAGTGCATGGTCGAAACGTGTATGGGTCGCTCCAGGATATACCAGATGGGCAAACCCCAGCTGACGGATATACCTGAGCCGCTGGAACGCAGCGGTATCTACGATGCGGACCGCGGTCGCATCCAGCCTTATGCTATTCCAGAGGGGGTCACGGATGACGCGGAAATGGGGTTGGTCAGCCATGGGTCGACAGTAGCCCCCGCTTTGGGGCGCTGCAATGGAGAAGGGAGAGAATCTGCCACCCCGGGATTCCGTGCCGCCATCCCGGCAAGACGTGGAACGGCCGCCACAACGAGAAACTCCTGGCCATCAACCCGAGAATCGCCCTATCTTCACCCGAAAGAAAAGCGAAAGTGGAGGCACAACTGGAACTCAATCCCGCTCTGAAGGCCTACGTCAGGCAACACGCCGAGGACCGCCCCGGCGTGTACAGCATGCTCGGCCCTCAGGATGAGCTCTTATACGTGGGGAAGTCGGTTCGGGTGAAGAGCCGGGTACTCTCCTACTTCCGCGCGGATCCCGGGGAGAAGGCAGGGAAGCTCATACAGGACACATCCACGGTTACCTGGGAGTATGTACCGAACGAGTTCGCGGCATTGGTCCGTGAGATGCGCCTCATCAAACGGTGGTGCCCCCGGTACAATGTCGAGCACAAACGGAGGAGGAGCTACGCCTTCATCAAGATCACCCGGGAGCCGGCTCCGCGGATCATCCCTGTCGCCAGGGTGCTTCCGGACGGGAGCACCTACTTCGGTCCCTTCCCCAGGCCCAGGCTCCTGGCCGATTCCCTGCGGGAGCTCGCCCACGTACTGGGGCTCCGTGACTGTCCAGCTACGGTTCCTACCTTCTTCGGCGACCAGCTCGAGATCTTCGGCAGGAGTCGGACGCCCCGGTGCCTTCGGGCGGAGACCGGGAGCTGCCTGGGCCCCTGCTGGGGTGGGTGTGCCTCGAGCGAATACGCTCGCCGGACGGAGATTGCCCGGCGGTTCCTGGAAGGGAGGACGAAGGAACCCCTCAGGCTGCTTCAGGCTGAGATGGAATCCGCAGCCAGAACGCTCGAGTACGAGTATGCCGGCCTCGTGAGAGACCGCCTGGACCGCCTGGAAACCCTTCAACAGGAGCTCGTAGCCTTCAAGGGAAGAGTCGAGGGGCTCTCCTTCGTGTATCGGATTCCGGGGTTCAAAGGAGACGACCGGCTCTATCTGATTCGGAAGGGCTTGGTGGAAAAGGAGATTCCCCACCCCCGGGGAAGGGTGAAGCGGGAGAGAGCTGCACGGAGGATACGAGAGGTGTTCTCCCAGCCGGTACCCGAAATGGAAGCCCTGACCCAGGAGAAGGCCTCGGAGATCCTCCTGGTGGCCCGCTGGTTCCGGCTCAGAGAGAGAGAGATGGGCAGGACTCTTCGGCCCGACGAATGGCTCGGGAAGTACTGGCCCCAGGCCGCCCCTATTTCTTCCGCCTCCCCATCCGCCGGATGACCTGAAACTCGGCCTTGGTCACCGGTTGGACCGAAAGGCGAGCCCGCTTCACCAGAGCCATCTTCTGCAGCTCGGGGTTCGCCTTGATCGAATCCAGGTTCACCACGTCAGAAAAGGCCTCGGCGAACGCTACGTCCACCATGAACCACCGTGGGTTCTCCGGGTCGGATTTGGCATCGAAATACCGACTCTTCTTCCTGAACGCGAAGTGATCCGGGTAGGCAGCCTTCGCTACTGTCGCCAACCCAGCCACCCCGGGAGGATTCGCGTTACTGTGGTAAAACAGCACGCCGTCCCCGACCTGCATCTCATCCCGCATGAGGTTCCGAGCCTCATAGTTCCGGACCCCTTCCCAGCAGGTAGTGCCGTCCTTCTCCAGATCCCGGATCGAGTAGACCTTCTCTTCACTCTTCATGAGCCAGTAGCGCTTCGCCATTCTCGGCATCCTTCGTTTATCTCGAGACTCGCCGTGCCTGTCAAACCTGTTCAGCCGTTCGGGGCTCGGCCATGGCTGAGTGGGCCCGCCTCCCGCACTCCCGGGGGTGCAGGACCGTCGTTGTGCAGGCCTTCCCCCGGTCATCCTCCCGGCTGAAGCAGGAGCCGGTCGCCGGTGACGGACTCCACCTTGTCCCGAGTGTAGAACACCGGGTGAAACCCGTCCTGGGCCCAGAGCTCGAACAGATCGGCGTAGTGGGGGTGGTCCGGGTGCCCGCCCTGACCCGGGTTGTTCATCCCCAGGGTCCGGTCCCAGTCTCCGGTATCGACAATGATTCGAAAAGACGCCCCAGATGTCTGATTGTCTCCCATGCCAGTCTGGTTCAGCGTGAAACCGTACCCGCCCCGGGGAGCGGGCCCCACCTCCAACCGGTCCTTCCACTCGTCATTCACGGCCCCGCTCAGCGGGTGTCGAAGCCGGACATGCTTGTATCCCTCCTGCCCGTAAACCCAACCCTCAGGATCTTCCCCGAACCGCTCCGTCAGCTCCTCCACCGCCGCGACCAGACTCTCCCCGAGGAGGGCGTCACGTCCCTCAATGGGATCTTTCCCGAAAGACCCGTCAGGCATGAGGAGCCATTCCAACTGCCTCCGCATTGGGACAGACCGGAAGAAGGGTCGAAGCGATGCGGGAACCTTCAATGCGGTCAGGTGCCGCCGAAGATGCGTCTCCCATGCGGCATAGATCCCGGCCTGGACAGACCCCCGGCCCATCACATAATCCCAGTTCAGGAGACGCCTTCGGGCCTCATCCGTCGGAGGATCCTCGAATGCGAGACCTGTCAAAAGGGGAACCAATGTCCGGGCCGGGATGGAGAGCTCGTCCGTCTGGAGACGCATCATGTCCATGAGGTTGAACCGCCGCCCGCTCTCGAGAACTTCCACTGCCCTCAGCCATCTGTAAGGATCCGACCACTCGTATCCCACGGCATCCGGGTAGGCGTAGTCGGGAGGCAAGAGGTGGTTGTTGGCGGTGGCGAAATAGCCCTCCGCCGGGTCGACGACATGGGGCTTCGCCTGGATGGGGAGGTACCCGTCCCACTCGTACCGCCCGTCTCCAGGAACCGGAACCAGCCCACTCCAGCTCCGCCGAATAGGCGCGATCCCCACGGCCTGCCACCCGATGGTACCCTCCCGATCGGCCCACACCATGTTCTCTCCAGGGATATTGGAGTAGGTGCAGGCGTCTCTGAACTCCTCCCAGGTACGGGCTTGGTCCATGCGGAGAGAGGCCAGGTAGGGGGCGCCGCCAACCTCCAGCCAAGCCGCTCGTACTGCATAAGCAATCCCCTCTCCCGGATCGTGCAGGACCACCGGGCCGTGTCGGGTATACCGGTGACGTACCACTTCAGGGCTCCTGCCCTTTACGGGGACCGTGTCAACGACGGCGGTCATGCGCTCCCACCCATCCCGATACCGGTACAGGTCCGAATCTTCGGGGTGGAGCTCATAGACGTAGAGATCCTCGGAATCGGTTGCGAAGACCGTGAGCCCCCAGGCGCCGAACTGGTTGTGGCCGATGGACAGACCGGGAAGCACCGGCTCACCGGCACCGATCACATTCCATCCAGGTCCCACCAGATGAGCCCAGTACCGAAGCGAGGGAGCGCCCTGGACCCGGTGGGGATCGTTGGCCATGAGGGGGAACCCGCTCTCCGAGCGGCGCCCTGCCACCACCCAATTATTGCTGCCCACATCCAGGGCGGGATTCCAGGCGAGGTCTCTCGGGAGGTCGGACGCGGATGGGGCGGGATCGGATCCTGTCTCCAATGATCTTTCGAGGTTTCCGCCCCGGTACTCCGGAAGAACGTCCTCCGGCTGGAACCGGATCGAACCCCGGAAGGCGTTGTATAGCGACAGGACATCCGCCTCCAGCAGGTGCTCCGGATCGATGTTCGGATCCAATGTCAGGTCGGGATCCGGGGGCTGGAAGGCGGCGACCTCCTTGACCGCCTTCTCTCCCCCTACCGCCACGGCCCGGCCATACCTGAGCTCGGCCCCGATGTTTCCCAGGAGACCCTGATGCCGTGAGATGACCACTTCCGGTGTCCACAAACCCGGCTCGATACCGAGCATCCGGAACTCCACGGACAAGAGGGCCGGATCGGCCAGGGCGGCCTTCACGTACGCGTTGATCCCGTCCACAAAGGCCTGGACGATTTCCACGCCTCGTGGATGGTAGTGCCGAAGCTCCTGTTCCAGGTCACCTCTGAAGCGAAACAAGCGCGCGCCGATATCCCGCTGGAGTTCCCTCTTCCCCAGAATCTCCGAAACCGTGCCCGTGGCCTGGCGTCTCCACGTCTCCAACTGAAAGAGGCGGTCCCGAGCCACGCTCCAACCCTGAGCGAAGAACAAGTCATGCTCGGTCTCGGCATAGATGTGGGCGATGCCCCACCGGTCCTTCAGGATCTCCACCGGTTGGTCCAGTCCATCGAGACGAAGAGTCCCGGAGGTCCCGGGAAGGGTTTGGGTGAGGACGGACCCGGGATGCGCCGCGAGCGCAATCGCCGCCAGGGCCAGACTCCGGGAGGCCAGTCCAGTCCGTTTCCGGGGTATGCACCGATTGCTGCGCACGCGGCCTCCTACCAAACGAGGTGGAAGTGGGTCTGCCTTCTGAACACCCAATTACGATCGCCCTCCTCGTCCACATAGGCTTCCTCCTCCTGTCTACAGCTGGCCACTTTCCCGTCCCACTCCGGGATGGCCTTCCGAGCCTGGAGCTCGATGGAATGCCACGTAGACGCTCTTAGAGGAATGTCGCCTCGGATGGGTACGCCTTCCTGGGCATCCCATCGACCGATGAGAGGGCCTGCCCCGTGCCCGTTGTCTCCGATGGGGTGATTGTAGACTGTTCCCTCGATCCCCTCTTCGGCCATCTGGGCCCTGGTGCGGGCCAGAATCTCGTTCCCGCTGAGGCCCACCTCCATCTTCTCCAGGACGATGTCCTGCATCCGGTTCGATGCCGCCATACAGGCTTTGAGGCCGGCAGGAACTTCCTTCTCGCCGGGGCGGAGGACGTAGCCCAGGTGTTGGGTGTCCGTATGGAGGTTCATGGCCACCGTACCAAAGTCGGTCCAGAGAAGGTCCCCGGGCTGGATCACCACAGGCCCCCCGGAGGGGATCTCCTCAGCCCGCTGGACGTCCACGGAAGGGTGGAACCAGGTGGTCATTCCCAAGGCCTGGACCTTCTCTCTCAACCACCACTGCACGTCCTCGGTGGTGGTGACGCCAGGGGTGATGACGGCACTGGAGAAGGCCTGGGAGATGATGGCGTGAACGGTCTCTTCTCGCTCCCTGTACATGGGCATCATCTCCGGGATCCGGTGGGCGATGAACTCCACCGCCAGTCGGGGCACCCGTTTCACTCTGGCGAGGTACTCGGCTCCAAGAGCAACCTGGAGCGCCTCCCACTCCCCTGCTCCGAGGCCATCGGCGAAGGCCCAATTGGGATCGATATTCACGGCAATGGCCCGGGGGTCCCGATCCTCCACCACCTCTCGCAGGAGCATCCACTGCTCGTTCCCCACCAACTCGGCCTGATCCCCCCGGTTGGAGGGGCGAGTGGACCGATAGGCCTGGTAGAGTCCACCCTGAGTTCCACCGCCCAATGCCAACCGCTCCAGCTCCTGCCCCGGACCCCTGTCGAAGAACACATAAATGGAGCGGCGGCGGGCTGCGAAGGTGGTGGGCGCCTTGATGGCCCAGAAGACCGGATCTTCGGCGTACTCACGCATGGAAAGGATCCACATATCCACGCCCTGCTCCCGCATGAGCATCGGAATGGCCTCCTTCACCCGCTTGTTTGTCCACTCCTGCTGTATCTTCGCCTGCTCTCTCAAGGACGGAAGCGGGTGGATCCTCGGGGGAACCCCTGGCGGAACGAAGGCCGGTTCCTGGGCGACGGCTTCCCCGATGCCGACGAAAGGAAAGACGAGGAGAAGGGGAGCGAGGAGATAGCGTGAGAAGAGTCGGCATGGAGAAGGGCCGATGCACCGCATGGAAGCCTCCGCTGCGAAAAAGGGGGGGGGTTCGGACGCTCCCGGCAATCTGAGGGGGGGAGCCCTCTTGTGAAAGCTCCCCCTGGCCTTCCCTCCTTCGGTGGTCTAGGGAAGGTCTGCACAAGTGGGGCGAGCCGC
>JBDHCH010000029.1:0-25657 GCA_039592115.1 Gemmatimonadota bacterium
GACTCCGTCGTATGCAACACCGCCCCACCCTCATGACGGCCTTCTGGAAACAAGCCGACCTCTTCGAAGAAATGTCACTATAATACGCGAACCTCAATAATCCCGTTTTCCAATGGTATCCTCGAACAGTTCGAAGATCCTCCGGTACTCGTCGGTCCAGGAGGTGGGCTCGACGAACCCGTGGTTCTCCACCGGGTAGACGGCCATCTCCCAATTCTCCTTCCCGAGCTCGATGAGGCGCTGGGCCAGCCGGACCACATCGGAGAAGTGGACGTTTGTGTCCACCATCCCGTGAGCCATGAGAAGGTGGCCTTCGAAGTTCTCGGCGAAGTAGATGGGGGAAGATTTCTCGTAGGCCTCTGGATCGTCGTGTGGGAGATTCAGGATCCGGCTGGTATACCCGTGATTGTAGTGTGCCCAGTCCGTTACCGAACGAAGAGCCGCACCGGCTTCGAAAACGTCGGGGGCCGTGAAGAGCGCCATGAGAGTGATGAACCCACCGTAGGATCCCCCGTACAGGCCGATGCGCTGGGGATCGACACCCTCCTCACGAGCCAGGTAGTGGGCTCCGTCCACCTGGTCCGAGAGGTCTTTCCCACCCATCCAGCGGTAGATGCCCGTCCGCCAATCCCTGCCGTACCCGGCGGACCCCCGGTAATCGACATCCAGCACCGTGTAGCCGTTGGACGCCAGGAAGTGGTGGAACATGTACTCCCTGTAATAGGTCGACCAATAGTTGTGGACGTTGTGGAGATAGCCCGCCCCATGAACAAAGATGACGGCCGCGCCGTTTGGCTCAGCGCCCATGTCGGCGGGGCGGTAGATCCTGGCCGGGACCTGGGTGCCGTCCTCGGCCGGGAAATGAACGATCTCCGGATGGACCCAGGGGAAGGTGAGCCATTCGGCGGTCGGGGAGACCGTCACCTGATCCAGCTCGGTTCCCGGCTCGAAATCGGCCACGAAAAGCTCCGGTGGACGATTGGCCTTGGAGTGAATGATGGCCATCCGGTCTCCGTCCGGAGAGGGCGTGGCTGTGAAGCTTCCGTCTCCCCGGGTCAGAGCTCGCTTCCGGGATCCGTCGAACCGAATGGTGTATGCATGCTGGTTGAACGGTGAGCCCTCGTTCGTGTGCATGAGAAAGCCGCTCTCGTCCTCGAGGATTTGCAGGCTGAGAACCTCCCAGTTCCCGGAGGTGAGGGCTTGCTTCCCAGTGCCGTCGGCGTTGATGGTATAGATATGGGCGTATCCGGTCTCTTCGCTCCCGAAATAGACCTTGTCCGAGTCGGGCAGCCACCCGGTACATCCGAAGAAACAGGGGCCCGCGACCCAGGCTTCATCGAAAAGGGTGTCCAGAAGGGTGACCTCGCCCGAGGCGGCGTCCACCGAGAAGATCCAGCGGGTTTTGTTGTCGTAGGACACGCTCACGAGTAGACCCTTCGTACCGGCGTCGTTCCATCCCATGAAGCTGGACATGGAGAGGTCCGGGTGGTCGCTGGTCCCTTTTTCCTCCTCGGCGCCTTCCTCCCCCCCCTCGTCGTCGGCAGGGTACAGATCCAGCCAACTGACCTTTCCGGTGGCCACCTCCAGAATCCCTGTCCGGGAGGTCCCATTGGCGTCACCCACCTTTGTCCGCACGGTCAGGTCTTCCGTGTACCCGGACTCGGTGACCCAGTTGGGTACGACGGTCTGCTTGGCGCCCTCGGCGGGCTTGTAGACCGACACCGCCACGTAGGCCCCGTCCGGGGAGGGCTGTAACCCTTGGGCCCGCTCGCCCCTCGGGATGTAAAGGGGTTCCGGCTCCCCTTCCTGGGCTTCCTCCCGTTCGGCTTCCCGCTCCGCCTGCTGAGCCTTTCTGAGCCTGATCGTCTCGAAGAGCTTTTCCTGCTGATCTTCCAGGAACGCCTTATGACCACTGGCTTCCGGGGGGTCTCCGCGGGGGGATCCCTCCCGGATGTCAGTGAGTTGTCGGACGGTTCCGTTCTCCAGGATCATCTCGTAGAGGTTGCCGGCCCGATTGAAGAAGACAGCATCCCCATCACTCCGGAATCCAGCGGCCGACTCCCCGTCCTGCGTTTCCGTCAGGCGCGTCACCTCGAGGCTGTTCCGCTCCACCAGGTACAGATCGCCCCCCATGGTGGAGAGACGGAACCTTCCATCCGGGGACAGGGCCCCGCGGGCATAGGTGATGGCTAGCTCCTCGGCCATCTCGTCCTCGACCTTCTCGGGCTCTCCGCCCCGGACCGATACCCGGTAGAGTTCCTGCGAATCGCTCCACGCTCCTCCTCCCGGAGACCACCTGAAGTAGATCCACTCGGAGTCGTCCGACCACTGGATCCCTCTGGGAGGCTGACCCACCAACTCCGGTCCCCTCATGATGGACTTGATGGTGAGGGGGAACTCGAACCGGGTAGCGGTTTCGGGTTCCATGACGGCCGTGGATTGGGCTTGAGACGACTCCGGGATCGTTGAAAAGAGCCCTGCGGAGACAAAAAGAAGAAACGTGAGGCGGGTGCGGAACATGCTCGACTCCCTGTGGAGGAAAAAGCCCCTCCGCCCGGTGGGCGGAGGGGCAAGATAGGGTGGGAAGGCAGGTCGGAAAACGTGTGGCCCGGCCCGGGTTCAATCCCCGAAACTTATTCCCATGGCTCTGGCGGTCCTCACCACGTCTCCCTCGACGGGAACGAAGTGGGGTTTGGCGAGGGCCTCCCCCAGGGGGACGGCCTTCACATCGGGGGGGTCCAGGGAGACCATGGATCCGAAGTCACCCCGCTTCACCAACTCGATGGCGGCAGACCCGAAGCGCAATGCCAGGAGACGATCGTAGGAAATGGGCTGCCCGCCCCGCTGGAGGTGGCCCAGCACCAGGGATCGGGTCTCTACCCCGGTCAACTCGGTAATTTGCCCAGCAAGCTTCTCCGCCAACCCTCCGTACCGAGCCTCCTGGCCCGGCCTGGCATCCTCCACGAAACTCGCTTCCCCGCCGATGGGCTTTGCACCCTCGGCCACAACCACGATCGCGAACTCCGGAGGGTGCTCGTACCGGGCGCGAATCTTCTCCGCCACCTTTTCCATGGAGTACGGGATCTCGGGAATGAGGATCACGTCTGCGGTCCCCGCCACCCCGGCGAAGAGCGCAATCCAGCCGGCGTGCCGCCCCATCACTTCCACCACGAAGGTCCTTTTGTGGGACTCCGCCGTGGAGTGGAGCTTGTCCAGCGCATCGGTCGCGGTCTCCACTGCCGTGAGAAATCCGAAGGTCATGACGGTGGATCCGAGGTCGTTGTCGATGGTCTTCGGGATCCCGATGACCCGGAGGCCTTTCCCTCGGAGATGCTTGGCGATGTTCAGCGACCCGTCGCCACCAATGGCGATGAGGCAGTCGAGGTCCCTTTTCTTGAATTCGGCGAGGATCTCGTCGGACCGATCAGTCTCGACGGTGGACCCGTCCCCCTGCTCCACCGGCCAGCTCAGGGGGTTTCCGCGATTCGATGTTCCGAGGATCGTCCCACCCATGTGCGTGATGCCGCTGACCGACTTCCGGGTCAGGCGGACCACGCCCTCTTCGTTCTCGTCGGGATTCAGGATTCCGCCAAACCCGTCACGGATCCCGTAGACCTCCCATCCCTCGTTGATGGCCGCGAGGACGACGGCTCTGATCACGGCGTTGAGGCCCGGGGCGTCCCCGCCTCCGGTGTTGATTGCTATCCTGCGAGTCATGTGAAGCGCCCTGCTCTCTCATTGAAAAAGGGGGATCAACAAAGAAAGCGCCGGGGAGGACAGGACGCAATCGCTCATGCGACCGGCCGGGCGCCGGCGCTCTCACGCCGTTTCGGAAACGCTGGCGCCAGACTGGTCTCGGCAGAGAACCGGCGGGTCCTGCCAGGTGCCGCGCTTCTTCACCCATTCCAGGAGGGTGTGTAGATTGGTGCTCCTTCAACATGCCGACTCTGGAGGGCAGACCGTGGGTTTCGAAGATCGAGAGATTTCTCCAGCCGGGATCAGCCGGATCATCCAGAGGGGACTGGTCCCACGGGAGGCCCCCCGAGTCCAGGGCTTCGACCTGGCCGCCGGCACGAACTTCGAGGACGATGGTGCCGGCAGGACGCTTTGGGATTTTGCGCCACTCGGAGACGGCGGGACGGCCCTTCTGGTCTTGAACGTCCAGGGGGAAGGTCTTCCCCCCGGGCATTACCTGGCCGTTGCCCGCGGTCTCCTCAGGGAGTTGGGTAAGGACCAGGTGAGCCTTGATGGCCTGCTGGCCCGCGTGAATTCCGGGTTGGCCACCGCTGTGGTGGAGGGGATGGAGCAGTACGTGGAAGCCGGCGTGCTCCTCCCCCGTGAGGGGTCCGTGGAGTGGGCCGGCGCTGGGCGTTGCCTCGGTGCGGTTATCCGAAGGACCGGCATCCTGGAGGAGTTCTCCACTCATGGCCCCCCTCTCGGAATGATGGGAGGATTCCGCTACGGGACCCAGCGACTGGAGTTGGGTGCTGGGGATGCCGTGATTGTTCTGTCAGGAGGGTCCCAGGGACTTTTCCGTGGAGCGGCGGACCTGGTAGCCTCCCTGCAGGGTAAGCCGGTAGGTGAGATCGTCGGCATGGTGCAAAAGGCCCTGAAGAGGGCACAGCCGGATGATCCCTTCGAGACATCCATCCTGTTCATCCGAAGGCAGTGAGCTGCCACGGTGAGCCGCCCCTCCCGAACCCGACAGAAGAATCCGATGCCGGTCACAGAGAAGGACATCCGCAACGCCCTGAAGAAGGTGAAGGACCCCGAGCTCAATGTGGATCTGGTCACGCTCGGTCTGGTCTATGACATCCAGGTCCAGGATTCGGTGGCGAAAGCCATCATATCATTGACCAGCCCCATGTGTCCGGTAGCCGGGGAGATCGTCGATCAAGCCCGGCTGGCCATCGCGAAGGTGGATGGAGTGGAGAAAGCAGAGGTGGAGTTGACGTTCGATCCGCCGTGGACGCCGGAGCGCATCAGCCCCATCATCCGGTCTTCTCTGGGGCTCTAGCGGCCGCTTTCGGTTCCCGGCGCGTTCCCTTACTTATGAAAAACAACCGCCACCCGTTTGGGTGGCGGTTGTTAGATCTGTGCTTCCCGTAGCCGGGAAGGTGCGGTCAATGCACCAGGTCCACCTCTTCCAGAAAGTCCTTCAAGGGGTTCGCTACCTCGATGGCTCGTTCCTGGAGCGCCGAGGCCAGGGATTCGAGCTCGCTCTCGGATCCAACCAGGTGGCGGGCGACGGCCTGCCCGACATGAGCATCTGATTTGCGAGCGGCTCCATAATACTCTGTGTAGCGCGCGCTGACCCTTTGCTCGAAGAGGGGGAGCTGGCTGCGAGGTGTACCGTTTTCAACCATGTCTTCGAAGATGGCGGCGTGAAATGAGTCAAGTCCCTCACGGACCAGCTCTCCATCACCCCTTCCAACGAAGGCGAGCTGGAACCCCCGGGTATGGGCCCACATGAGGAAGATGAGGATCTCCTCGGCCGGGGCTTCGGTGGGGAGACCATGATCCCCGGTGAGCCCCAGACCACCCAGAAGCACCTCGGCGTCCCCGTCGGCAATGAAGTCGGAGAAACTCTCCCAAACCAGGCGGGCCAAAGTGTCCCCCAACTCGTCGGGGGTCATGTTCTGCGGAGCCTTGAATTCCCTGGTTTCGTCACTCATCTCTGGAAACACTGTAATCATGTCGAGTCCGTATCGTGTAGTGATCTAGACAATTCCGCCGATTCATGACCGGGTGTCAAGAACTTCGATTGGAACCCTCTTGGGGACGATAGGGGTTAAATACCAAGCAAGAATCGATCCGAGAACTCACCTGGAGATAGAAATGGCGTACTACCGATCTGCATCTATTCCCCGGCCGACCCGCCCGCGATGGGGGCGTTTCCTCCCCGCGTTGATGGTGATTGGCACGGGTGCCTGCGCATCCGGCCCGGCTGACCTTCCGGATCCGCGGCCTCTCGTGATCCGATCCGGGGCAAGGCTCCATCCGGAGAAGCCAAGAATGGAGGAGATCGACAATTGGTTCCGGCCGCAGATGGAGAACATAGAACAGGATCCCACGTTCCTGATCGAAACGGTGGTTAGGGATTCCGAAGCATATCCGTGGGAGTCTCTCCTCATCGAGGGAGACACGGCCCGGATCGGAGTGGAGGGCGGGAAGTCTCTCGAGGCCCGGACCGCATACATGATTTATGCGCATCTGCACTTGATGAAGGTCATGGGGCGCTTGGACGAGTTTCTTCCCGGAGCGGAAGAGGCGGAGGGATATGCCCTCGAACGGGCCATCCTGGCCAGGGTTTCGGACGTTTGGCTCTATGGCAGGGGCGTCTTTGACGCGGTGGCCTACGATCCCCTGGAAGAGCTCACATACTCGAACGAGAGTGGCAACCTGGACGCCTTCATCCTGACCGCCAGGGGGGATGAGTTCGGAGAAGAGCGCAGGGCCTGGCTCCAGGAGGATCCGGATGCGTTGGAGCGGTATCGGCAGTGGTTTGTCGATACCTTCGACCGCGAGCCTCCCGGTCTCAGGGAGACGGGCTGAAAGTGCCTGAAGTTTCGAGACGGAAAGATGGGGGCTGCTCCTGGAGGTGGAGCAGCCCCTTCTCGCGACTGTCTTAGCGGATTGCCCGGCGTCAAACGGTCGGACTGCCGATCGTCACTCCGGGCCTGTCAGCGTCCACTGCAGCCCCACCGGAGTGGACCCCGGATCCAACTCCACCAGGAGGTCGAGTCGCCCCGTCCGCGTGAAGCGGGCGTCGGATGGTTTTCCCCCGATCATGGAGAACGCGACCACCTTCAGAGAGGACTCCGCTCCATCCGGCGACCGTGCCTGGAAACTCGATCCCTTCATCTCACGGAGGGCTGGCGTTCTCCCACCGGTGAGCCGGACCCTCAAGATGTGGCCGGAATGAGGACCGCCCATGGCATCGATGACGCGAAAGACCGGCGTGCCCGTGCGTTTTTCTGGTGACATGAGTACCGCCCGTTGAGGTGACAGAGGCGTTCCCCGATCTCGTCAGGACTCCCGGTGGGGGGAAGAGAGACTAAAATAGCCGAGTCACTACGTCAAAGGGTGTCTCGTACCGAAACGGTGGAGGAGATGGCGGAACCCGAACGAAGATCCGGGTTGGAGATGGACCCCGAGGAGATGCGGCGCCTGGGATACGCTGTCGTGGATCGGATCGTGAGTCGATGGGAGCACCTGGGGTCTGATCGCCCTTGGGAGGGAGGGACCAGGAGAGAGTTGGAGCCCCTGATGGCAGAGGATGCCCCTGAGGACCCTCGGGACCCTGATCGCGTGCTGGATCGGGCCTTGAACGACATTTTGCCGAAAGCCGGCCGCATCGACCATCCCAGGTTCTTCGCGTTCATCCCGTCCTCACCCACCTGGGCTTCCATCATGGGAGAGTACCTGGCCACAGGCTTCAACATCTTCCAGGGCACCTGGTTGGAATCGGCCGGCCCCAGCCAGTTGGAACTGGTCGTGACGGGATGGTTCAGAGACTGGTTGGGCCTCCCGGATACCGGCGGCGGGCTTCTCACCTCCGGAGGATCGGCGGCGAACCTGATCGCGTTGGTTACGGCCAGAGAGCGGGCTGGCAATCCGCCGGATCCGATCCTTTACCTCAGCGACCAGGGCCACAGCTCTCTGGAGCGGGCCGCCCGCATCTTGAACATGCCCCAGGAGAACGTCCGAAGGATTCCCACGGATGAGATGTTCAGGATGGACCTTCTCGCCCTTCGGGAAGCCATCGAGGCAGACCGGGCGGCGGGACGAAATCCCCTCTGCGTTTGTGGGAATGCCGGTGCCACCAACACTGGAGCCATCGATCCCCTCTCATCCATGGCCGCCTTGGCCCGAGAGGAGGGAGTCTGGTTCCATGTGGATGGTGCATACGGCGGGTTCGCGGTGCTGGCGCCGGAGGCACGCGAGGCATTCACGGGGATGGAGGAAGCCGACAGCATCACGCTGGATCCGCACAAATGGCTTTTTCAGCCGTATGAGTCTGGCTGCCTCATGGTGAGGGACACCCGGGTATTGGAGGATGCGTTCCGGATTCTCCCGGAATACCTGCAGGATATCGCGCTCGGAGAAGAACAGGTGAACTTCGCGGACCGGGGCGTGCAGCTCACCCGTCGCTTTAGGGCCCTGGGCGTCTGGATGTCCGTTCAGACTTTTGGACTGCGGGCATTCCGGGAGGTGATCCAGGAGAGCATCGATCTGGCTGGAAAGGCAGCGAGCTTCATTCAGGCCTCCCCGCACCTGGAGATGTTGGGACCCTCCTCCCTCGGAATCGTGTGCTTCCGTTACCTCCCTCCCGGTGTGGAGATGAGCCAGGCCACCCTGGAAGCACTGAACCTGTCCATCCAAAACGAGATCGTGGACTCAGGATTGGCGATGATGTCGTCCACTCGCCTCCGCGGAGTGTATTCCCTCCGGCTTGCCATCCTGAACTACCGGTCCACCTGGGACGACGTTCTGGCCGCGTTGACGGCCATCGAGGAGACCGGTTTCCGTCTGTCGAAAGGTGGGGGAACATGAAGCCCTATCCCAGAATCCTCCTCCGAACCGTCCAGGCCGGGTTCCTCGTCTTCCCCTTCCTGGTGTGGGGGCTCTGGGCCTGGACCCCGCTGGGCTTTTGGGAGTGTGTCTACCTGGCTCTTCTTTGTGAGCTACTTCCGCTTCTCGGTTTGGCCCAGCTGCCTCTGGCCGACGATGAAGGCCCGTTCCCCAGGATTCCCATCTATCTCAGTTCCGGCGCCGTCATCCTGATCCTGGGGTGGGGAGGCCTCGTGGTGGGAACCGGGGGAGTGGGGCGGGGAGCCATGGGGTTGGGTCCCATCCCGGTTCCCGTCCTGCTGTTATGGACGGTGGGAGTGACCATCGGCGTCCACGTCCTGCAACTCGGGTTCCTTCTGGGGAGGACCTGGCTCGGCATCAGGGAGACCCCCCTGCTTCGCCAACTCCTTCCCCGCACGGGTCCGGAGAAGGTCGTTTTCGTCTTCCTCTCCCTTGCCGCCGGCATGGGAGAAGAGTTGGCGTTCAGAGGGTTCGCCATCCCCACCCTGGCCCTGGTGACGGGATCGGAGTGGGGTGCAGCCCTGATCTCCTCCATGGCCTTCGGGGTACTGCATGCGTACCAGGGATGGTTGGGGATTGTCCGGACCGGGGCCATGGGCCTCCTCCTGGCGGCTTCTTTCATCCTCTCTGGGAGCCTCTGGCCGGCGATTCTGGCTCATGCCATCCTGGACCTGGTTTCGGGGTTGTTGCTTGGCGAGACCCTCTTGCGGGAGAGTTGAACGGAATGGATATCGACCTGGCGTTCCTGGCGGATGCCGCCACAGTGGACGTGGCCGGGAAGCTGAACATTCTAGGGATCTTCGACCGAATCTCCGTCGGCGAGTTCCCTGCCGGCCATCCGCACCTCTCCCTTGTCCTTCGGTTTTCGGCCTCCCTGGGGGAGGCTGGGGCCCACAAGATGGAGATCGTCCTCAGGGATCCTGACGGGGGTGAGATGATGCGGATGAACGGCGAGTTCCAGGTCGGACCGGGATCCGCCCTCTCCGGAGGGCAGGTTCGGGTTCCCCAGGTCCTGAACATCGAACGGCTGGTCTTCCCGAAGGCGGGCCGATACGCGTTCGACGTGTCCCTGGACGGAGAGCACCAGGTGTCTGTTCCCCTATTCGTCCACGGTATGGGGACGGGGCGACCCGCCGCCCAGGCCTGATGAACGTGCGGGTGAGGGACGGGGGAGCGCCGTGACGTCAGACGGCGGGGCCACTCCCCTGCGGTTGGCACGGATCAGGGCCTACCCTCTGAAGGGAGCCGGCGGGTTCGACCTGGCGGAGGCCCGACTGGATCCCTTGGGAATCCCGGGGGATCGCCGGTGGATGTTGGTGAAGGAGGCCGGCCATTTCCTGTCCCAACGGACTCACCCCCGGCTGGCTCTCCTCCGAGTGGTGCCGCGGAAGGATTCTGGGGATCCCCTCGGCTTCCAGGCTTCGGCTCCAGGAAGGGATCCGTTCCTGCTGGCACCGGAAGACGCGGGGGGGGAGTGGAGAGAGGCCCGCCTCCATGGTGAGGGAGTCAAGGGGTTGGAGGTCAGCGGGGGATCGGATTGGTTCTCTGACTTTCTGGGGGAGCCGTGTCACCTTCTCTTCTTTCCTCTGGAAGCGCATCGGCCCGTCGACCCAGCCTTCGCAGCGGGGCACCGCACCGCGTTCACGGATGGATACCCACTTCATCTCACCACCGTGGAATCGCTGGTGCACCTGAACCAGAGGCTGCCTGATCCAGTGGATATGCTTCGGTTCAGGCCCAACCTGGTAGTGACCGGAGGGATGCCATGGGAGGAGGACCTCTGGCGGGTATTGGAGGTCGGATCCGTTCGGTTCCATCTCGTGAAGCCGTGTGCACGGTGCACCGTAACCACAGTCGATCAGGGTTCCGGGCGAGGGGGCAAGGAACCCCTCCGGAGCCTGAGTGGTTTCAGGGGGTGGGAGGGAAAGGCCTATTTCGGTCAGAACGCGGTGTTCGAGGGGGCTGGTAGCTTTCGGGTGGGAGAAACCGTACGTATTCTTGAGAAGGGGGAGGCCAGGCCTCCCCTGGCGAGACAGGGACGGAGGGATCAGGGGGTGTCAGGATGATCCTGCACTGCAACTTCGAGGAGTTGGGCGCCCTGAAACAGGGGGCCTCGGCCCTCCTCGGCCAAGGCCGGGGAGGTGGTTCTCCCGTTGCAGCCCCGCCCGAGGGAAGAGCTGAAGTGGAGGCTCTTCTCCCCCGCCTTTCCGGTGATCTGAATATCCAAACGCTGGCAGAACAGCGTGGCGTGGCCCAAGCGGTTCTCGCCATCGTCGAGCGTCTGCGGGAAGAGATGGACCTGTTCATTCTCACGTCCCATCCCGCCGACGAAACGGCTGTGGCTTCTTACTTCCTTTATGCACACGCGTTGACGGTCCTGGCCCGAGTAACCGAAATGGGCCAGGAGATGGAGGCACTCATCGAGGTTGTGACTGGGGCGCCCGCCACACCCGAAGTGGCAGCCACCTTTCTCTTCCCAGGGTAGCCTTGGGAACGAGGGGAGCGGCTTCCGGGAAAGGGAAGACCCCGTCCTCGGATTCCACACTTCTTTTCTCAGCCGTGCACTCAGCGACGAGGATGGTTGAACAAAGGCTAGAAGTGCTCCGGCGAATGGCGGAGGCTAGGCCCGAAGACCCCCGCCTCCAATTCGGACTGGCCGTCGAGCTCCTGAACTGTGGACAGGTCAGGGAGGGGGCGGCGGCGTTGAGAGCCTACTTGGCTGTGGCCGAGGATGAAGGGAATGGTTGGGCCCGCCTCGGCGGTGCCCTCGAGGAGCTGGGTGACGTCGAGGGAGCTCGGGAGGCATACGCTCGAGGTATGGAGATCGCAGCCGGTCGAGGGCACGAAGGGTTGGCGGAGGAGATGAAGGAAGCCTTGGAGAATCTCGCGTGACTGAACCCGGAGATCGCAAGAACACCGTGGACTTCCATGAGGAGGCTCTCCCCCACATGGATGCCGTGTTTCGGTTTGCCCTTCGCCTCTCCGGGGCGCAGGACCAGGCCGAAGACCTGGTCCAGGAGACCTTCCTCAGGGCTTTTCGGGCTTGGGATCAGTACACCCCGGGAACCCGATGCAAGAGCTGGTTATTTACTATCTGCCGGAACGTGTTCCTCAGGCAAAGGGAACGGGGGCAGCGACACGACGAGATCGTCTCGGAGAATGTGGATCGGAGCACCGGCCCCTTCGAGGTTGTCAACCCGGTCTGGGTGAAGGCGGTGGAGGCCGATCCGGAGGGCGACTTCTTCGCATCCATCGTCGATGAAGAGGTCCTCAGCAGGATTCAGGAATTGCCTGAGGATTATCGGACCGCAGTGATCTTGTCGGACCTGGAGGGATTCAGGTACCAGGAGATTGCCGACATGACGGACGTACCGGTGGGAACGGTCAAGAGCCGTCTCTTCAGAGGTAGGCGAGTGCTCCAGAAAGCCTTGTACGAATATGCGGTTTCCATGGGGTACATTTCGGAAACCCGGGAGGGGCCCGAGGAATGATCATGAGTTTTTTGGGAAGGGTGAAAAGGCTCCTGGGAGGGAATGGGGATGGGCACCAGGACCATGACGAGGATGACTGTCCCGAGTGTAGACCCATCTCCTGCATGGAAGCCCTGGAGCGGGTTCACGAGTACCTGGACGGAGAGTTGGGTGAGGTCTCCCATAGTGAAGTGGAGCACCACTTCTCCATGTGCCAGCGTTGCTACCCCCATCTGAGGCTGGAGGAACGGTTCAGAGACATCCTCCACCAGTCCCAAACCCAGGAGAAGGCTCCGGACCACCTGAGACAGCAAGTTCTGGATCTCCTGGCTGCCGAGGCTGGGAAGATGAACTGAGGCAGGGGTCAGGAAAGAGAAAGAGAGAACGGATGGAGAGCCGCCGGCTGTGAGGCCGGCGGTTTTTTCTGATCCCTTTTCGTTAGGAACCGGCCACCAGGCAGGCCGCTCGGCTCGGAGTCCCGTCTTGCATCTGGTCCCGTGGCGCACGATATGCTGCTCGCCCCATTACCGGGAGAGGCTCCAAGAATTCGGGGTGCATCACGCGATTGGCCCAAACCGACCTTGCCAGGCTCCTTCGATCTAGGGACCTTGAGGCCGCCCGGTGGCGGCGTTTCCCGCAATCCGGCCCTCAGCGGTCCCTTCAAGCCGCTGCAGAACCCATCCACCCTATCCCAGTGATGAGAAGGAATGGTCACCGCCGAGAAGAGAGAGAGGATCCTCTCCCGCCTCCTTGAGGAGGAGATGAAGGAATCCTTCCTGGACTATTCGATGAGCGTCATCGTCCAGAGGGCCCTTCCAGATGTTCGGGACGGTCTGAAACCCGTGCACAGACGAATCCTGTTCGCCATGCACGAGCTCGGGCTCACACCCGAGCGTCCGTACAAGAAGAGCGCCACCGTAGTGGGAGATGTCTTGGGCAAGTACCACCCTCATGGGGACACGGCGGTCTATGACACGCTGGTGCGGATGGTACAGGATTTTTCCCTCCGCTATCCCCTCGTTGACGGCCAGGGGAACTTTGGATCCATCGACGGGGATTCGGCGGCGGCATATAGGTATACGGAAGCCCGCCTGGCTCCGCCGGCAGTGGAGCTCCTCTCGGACATCGACCAGGAGACGGTAGACTGGGCACCGAACTTCGATAACCGGTTGGAAGAGCCGACGGTGCTTCCCGGTCGAGTCCCCAACCTTCTGGTGAACGGAAGCGCCGGCATCGCCGTGGGGATGAGCACGAACGTCCCGCCCCACAACATGAGAGAAGTGGGAGCGGCCGTTCGAATCCTCGTGAACGATCCCGAATGCACAGTCCAGGACCTCATGCGGGTGCTTCCGGGTCCGGATTTTCCCACCGGGGGATTCGTCGTTGGCAGGGAAGGTATCAAAGAAATGTATGAGACCGGGCGGGGGAAGATGACGGTCCGCGCCCGGGTCGTGAAGGAAGCGTTACGGGGTGGTAAGCAGCAACTGGTGGTGACCGAGCTTCCTTACGGCGTGTCGAAAGCGAAGGTCATCGAGCAGATCGCGGGGCTCTCGAGGAAAGGGAAGATCGAAGAGGTCTCGGAGCTTCGGGACGAATCGGACCGGGACGGAATGCGCCTGGTGGTGGAGTTGAAGCGTGGATCCAACGCGAAGAAGGTGCTCCGGATCCTCCTGAAGGGGACGCAACTGCAGGGCACCTTCGGAGCCCATCTCCTTGCGCTGGATCATGGCCAACCCCGGATCTTCAGCCTGAAGGAGCTTCTCGAACGGTACCGGGATCATCGATTGGAGGTTATCCGGCGTCGCTCCCGCTATCAGCTGGAGAGGGCGGAGGGGGAGCGGCACATCACCGAAGGCCTCCTGGCTGCCTTGGATCAGATCGATGAGGTCATCGCCATCATCCGGAAGTCCAAGGACCGGCCCCAGGCCTCTCAACGGCTCCAGAACCGCTTGGGACTCAGCGAGGTCCAGGCCGACGCGATCCTGAACATGCGCCTTGGGAGGCTCACGGCCCTGGAGCAAAAGGAGCTGAAGGCTCGGCTGAAGGCGCTCAAGGATCGGATCAAGGTGCTCAAGGAGATCCTCGGCAGCGTCGACCGCCAGCTGGACGTTCTCCTGGATGAGCTGTCCGAAGTCCTGGAGCGCTTTGGTGATCGCCGCCGGACCGTGATCCTGGACGGCGGGGAGGAAGAGGAAGCGTCGGTCGAGAGTTCCGTCGCCGATGAGGACGTGGTGGTCACAGTGAGCCACGAAGGGTTCGTGAAGCGGATCCCCATGCACCTCTACCGTCGCAGGGTCACGAGTGGAAAGGCTCTGGCGGGGATGGACCGGTACGATGAGGACTATCTGGAGAGGGTCTTTGTGGCCAGGACACAGGGGTGGATCCTCGCCTTTACGAGAGGCGGGCACGTTCACTTCCTCCCGGTTCTGGATGTCCCGGAGGGAAGCAGGGCTTCTCGGGGCCAGTCCCTTTATGGGCTCATGGGCGCGGAGCGGAGGGATCCCATCGTTTCCGTTCTCCCGGTGGACGATCTGGGGGAGGATCGATTCCTGGTGTTCCTCTCCCAGAAGGGCCTGATGAAGCGAACTCAGTTGTCGGAATTTTCCAACCCCCGGGCCGGGGGTGTGATCGCCGCCGGGGTGAGGGGAGACGACCAGATCTTCGACGTTCTCCTCTCCGACGGGACGGCAGAGGTGCTGGTGTTTTCTCGGGAGGGCCGAGCCATCCGGTTCCCCGAGGAACAGGTTTCTACCCTCGGAAGGACCGCTCAGGGAGTTAAGGGGATGGGGCTGAGGGGGAAGGATCGGGTGGTGGGAATGCTCCTGGTTCGAAGAGAGGCCCAGGTCCTCACTGTGACCGAGGATGGTCTGGGGAGGAGGACACCCGTGGACGAATTCCCCCGGCAGAACCGAGGTGGCCTCGGGACCCGGGCGCTCCCACCAGGAGAGGAAGGTGGGGCTCTGGTCTCGGCATTGGAGGTGGTTGGGGAGGAAGAGGTGATGGTTGTGTCGGCCGGGGGGAACGTCTTCCGGGTATCCGCCCGAGACGTACCCGAACAGCATCGGAGGAGCAGGGGAAGGCGGATTGTGAGACTCCCCGCGGGAGACCGGGTCGCCGAGGTCACCCGGGCGCCGGGTTCGGGAGGAGGCGTTGGTACCTTTGGAGAGACCGATGGAACAACGGGGGCGAATGACGTGGAAGGCAGGGAGCAGATGGAACTCCTCAGTTGAAGGAAGCTCCCTCCCGGAGTAGGTGTGGAACGAGCCATCAAGGGGGCGCCCCAACCGGGCGCCCCCTTGATGTCAGCGCTGGGAGAGAACCGCCGTGAAGGTCATCCGCTCCCCATCCCTGATCACCACCACCAACACCTCGTCTCCAGGCTTGTGCTCCCGGAGTGCGTAGGTATAGGCGTACAGGTCCGTGATCTCCTTGCCCCCGAATTCTACGATCACATCTCCACCCTGTAGCCCTGCTTTTTCGGCCGGGCTCTCTTCCCTCACCCCGGTGATCCGCACGCCGAAGTCCTGTGGCGTCATGTCCGGGATCGTGCCCATGTAGGCGCCGTATCCTCTGGACACCGGAGCCCCCTCCTCCCCCGCAGGCATGCCGCCACCGTGGGGGTTCCCTGCGCCTTCCAGAAAGCTCACTGCCATGGCTTCGGTCGACCCGGTCCCGGCCAGCTTTCGAGTGAGGTCCGTAGCGAAGTGCACCACCCTGTCGAGTCCATCGACATTGATGCGATCCCAGTCATCCTCCGGGCGGTGGTAGTCGGAGTGGGTGTTGGTGAAGAGCATCAGGACCGGCACGTCCTCTCCGTAGAAGGAGGAATGGTCCGAGGGCCCGAATCCGTCGGGAATGGTGGCCAAGACCAGCGGGTTGTCCTGCTCCTCGTTCACCTCTCCCAGAAGGGATGGGAATTCCTCCGCCGTGCCGGTGCCGTACACGGTGAGTGTGTTTTCCCTCAGCCTGCCTACCATATCCATGTTCATCATGGCCACGGTGTTTTCCAGGGCGAGGAGGGGGTTCTTGACGTAATGCCCCGATCCCCATAGCCCCTTCTCCTCCCCCGTGAATGCAAGAAAGAGAACGGTCCGGGACGGCTTCTCAGGCGAGGTCATCAGTCGACTGGCCACCTCCATGAGTGCGGCAGTCCCGCTGGCGTTGTCATCGGCGCCATTGTGGATGTCGTGAGCGTCGGGTGCCAAGGAGCCGTCCCCACCGTGGCCCAGGTGGTCGTAGTGGGCACCCACAACGATGACCTCTCGGCCGCCTGTGGGGTCCGTGCCGGGGATCTTGGCCACCACGTTCCTGGCCTCGACCATGCGCGGCTCCAGTGCCGTGGTGAGGTCCGCCGTCAGGCCGGCTTCGGCTGCGTCCCTGATGGTTGCAGCGGTCGCGCCCGCGATGGCCACGGCGGGGATCTTCACCATGGGTCGGTTTTCTGAGACGGGGACGGGTAGAGCCTCACCATTCTCGAGGAGTACCAGGATGGCGGCGGCTCCCCGTCCCGCGGCGATGGAGGCCTTGTGGTGGGGGTCTCCAGCCAAGGACGTTCCGCCGGAGCCGTGAGGGTCGGCTCCCTCCACCACGACGATCTTTCCCTGGAGGTCAAGGTGGGCGTACTGATCCTCTTCGCTGCCAGGCATGCTCACGCCGGGACCACCATAGACCAAGGGGGCCGACATGGTTCCCGAAGAAGAGAACCCGAACGGAGTCCAGTCCCTCTTCAGTTCGAACGGCTGTCCATCCACCCGAAGAGCGTTGCCTTCTATCAGCCTCGATCCCATCTGGACCTCGAACGCCTGGAAGAAGGATCCGTCGGGCCCGGCGCCTTCGAGACCCAGGGCCTCGAAGAAACCAGCGATGTACTGTCCAGCGCAGCGGGCACCAGCGGTTCCAGTCTCCCGTCCTTCCAGAGCGTCGTCGGCCAGGAACCGGATATGGGCGATGGCGCCTGACATCCCCTCTGTGAGGGAGCCCGACTCGGGGCAGGTAGCTGCATCCTGTCCCAGGAGGGTGGAACTTCCTGTTCCGAGGCCAGGTAGCAGGAGGGTCACAAAAAGGCCAGTTAATCCTGTGTTCAAGTTCCGAAACATCATCACGACTTATTCTCGCAGGTTCGATTGACGTATGCGCACAATGGACTGGATCCGTACGCTCTCTTCTTCGTCCCTCTTGGGGGGCTTCATCATGGTTTGTGCCCAGCCAATGGAGGCCCAGGATCCGAACACCGGACTCCTGGATGCCCGGGAGGGGCACCTCCGCAACATCCGGCAGCTCACCTTCTCAGGGGAGAACGCCGAAGCGTACTTCTCCGACGACGGCACGAGACTGATCTACCAGTCCAGGGCACAAGGTGAGGGGTGCGACCAAATCTACACCCTGGACCTCGCAAGCGGTGAGACGCGCCTGGTGAGCACAGGTGAAGGGCGCACGACGTGCTCCTATTACTATCCCGGCGCCGATAGGATCCTTTACGCGACGACGCACCACTGGGATCCGGCGTGCCCTCCGGCTCCTGACATGTCCCAGGGGTATGTCTGGGCCCTCTACCCCTCGTTCGACATCTTCGCCGCCGACTCCGATGGATCCAACATGGTCCAGCTCACCCACAGCTGGGGGTACGATGCGGAGGCCACGTTCTCTCCCGTCGAAGACCTGGTGGTCTTCACCAGCATGCGGGACGGGGACCTGGAAATCTACACCATGCGTGGAGATGGGTCCGAGGTCACTCGCTTGACGGACAAGCTCGGATACGACGGTGGCCCCTTCTTCTCTGCCGATGGGAAGAAGATCGTCTACCGCTCGGGGTACCCGGAGTCCGACGAAGAGATCGCAGATTACAGGCGACTCCTGGCCCAGGGGCTCATCCGGCCCTCCGCTCTGGAGGTGTACGTCATGGATGCCGATGGCTCGAACAAGGTCCAGGTGACGGACAACGGGGCAGCCAATTTCGGGCCCTTCTTCCACCCTTCAGGGGACAAGATCGTGTTCAGCTCCAATCTCGGTGATCCCACCGGACGGGAGTTCGACATCTTCATGATCAATGTGGACGGGAGCGGCCTGGAGCAAATCACCTACACTGGAGGATTTGACGGATTTCCCATGTTCAGCCCCGACGGAAAGTACTTCGTGTTCGGCTCCAACCGGAATGAGAGTCACCCGGGGAACACCAACGTGTTCATCGCTCAATGGGTTGAGGATCCGGGGAACTGACCCGGCGGAGGTTATCCTCCCAGGGAAGTCTGCACCTCAGACGTCTCCATGACCTCCAGGAAATTGGTGAATATCCTGTAGGTGAGCCCCCAGATGACCCCCTCTTCCAGATGGAAGCAGGGGAAAGTACGGGTGACGTCCCCCAGGGGAATCTCGACCGTGCCGTGGGTGCTCCGGTCCAGGAAGCGGGAGAGGGGTGTCCAGAGAACTCCATCGACTTCCCGGCTCGCCACCTGAGCCCCGGTATCCTCGGGCACTCCGAACACGAAGGGGTGAATGGCGATGAGGGGAAGCCGGGCCGTGGACGGCTCCACGGTACCCAAACGCCCCAGAGGGACCCCCCAGGCCTGGAGGTGGACGCCGGTTTCCTCCATTGTCTCCCGCATCGCCGTATGAAGGAGATCCCGATCCCCACCCTCCCGCCGACCTCCAGGAAGGGCCATGTGACCGGACCAGGGGTCCCCCTCCGCTTTTGCTCTCTTTATCAGAAGGATGTCGAGCTCCGGCCCGCCACGAAGGATCAGGGATACGGCCGCGTGGGCCCGGATGCCTTCCCCCGTTGCCGGGAACGGGGACGGCTCGGCGGGAGATAGCCTTGATCGGAGGGCTGATAAACGGGGATCGGACGGAGAACCGGAAGAAGGATGCATGGAAACGCCTACACCCACCTCCGCCAGTAGGTTCAGTTGGCTCGAGGAAAGGTGCGCTCAACCGATGCTATCCGTCCGTCACCTCGCCGGTCCCTCCGCCTCGACCTCGGATGGGATACGGCCACCGGGGAGTTCCACTTTGAACATCACCACGCTCTGGACGTCGAACTCGTCTCGGGTCGTAGCCAGGACCCAATCCCGGGTGAAGACCGGTTCCGGATATCGAGAGAATCCCTCGGGGGTGTGGACTTCACCCAGGTAGTGGCCTTCAGCATCGAACACGTCGAATACGATGGGTTCGGTCCACTCGTCTGGCAGGTCGTCGGGATCCGCAGGATCGTAGTCCGGGTCTTCTCCGTGGACTCCAGGCTGAGGCACTTGCACCCAGATCGTCCCATCCTCTCCGGCGAACAGTCCGTCGAAGGGGGGCTTAACGTCAGGGATGGGAGGCCCGTTCCAGCGCCAGTTCGGATCCATGCCTCGCATGTTCCGGGTTGCCCGAGCCTCCTCCTCGGCTCGCTCACCCGCGGTTACGATAACCGGAGTGAAGGCTCTCTCTATGCGAAGGTGCGGTTCCCCTGATCGCAGGAGGGTCAGGGCGTACTCGGTACTGACCCCGTGGATGAAGTAGCCCATAGGGCTCAGGACCGTGCGTTCGTCCGGTGCGAATGGAACGCCATTCCGAGCGATCCCGGCGATCTCCCCAGCCTCGTTTGTCGAAGTAGCTTCGATTCTCGGCGGCTCGTAACCCGTATCCGGAAAGGGCAGGGTGTCTCCGTGAGACCCGTCGGAGAGAATCTGGAGGAGGGCTCGCTCCCAGTCGCGTACGCTTGCCTCTGCATCGAGGAGCATCAATACGTGGGATCGGTCGTCCTGGTCCACCACCATCCGACTGGATGTGAAGAACCCGCCTCTCAGGCGCCAGGTATCCAACGCCTCACCTTCGGGGGAGAAGACCTGAATGCGGGCGTTTCCAGGGTCTCGGAGCACCACCCGTCCATCGGATAGGACGTTGAGCCCCCCGTCTGGCTGCTTGTACTCCCCCGGCCCCTCGCCTCCCCTGCCGAACGTGGTCCTATACGTGCCATCGGGGTTGTACGCCCTCAGGGCCGGGACCTGGCGGTCCATGGCGTAGATGGTGCCGTCGTCGCCTCGAGCCAGGGACACGATCTGTCCGAAGATGTACTCGTCGGGCCCGCTCAGCATGCCGATGGACACGGTCGGGACCAGTTGGGCAGGTCCTCTCCACACGCTACCCGAAAGGGTACGAACCACCAACGTGTCGCCGATGGTGTCGTAAGCAGCCACCCAGTCGGCGTCCTCACCGCTTCCCCTCGTCGACGAGCAGGCCGAGATCGAGATCGAGAGAAGGATGGTGAGAGCGAAAAGAGTCAGAGCTCTGCGATGCACCCGCATGGGGGTTCTCCGTTTCGGGATGTTGGGCCTGGAGACCTTGTTGCCCTGGGACTGAGACGCGGTGGAGGTCCCGGGAGGTTGGACGGAGCCGGAGATCGTCCCTCCCCTGCCTGGAGCATGAGCGTCATTTGTTATTGGCAACCGGATTGGCCCCCTCCGCCTCATCCTAGGATACGCCGCCGGACCCCTCCGAGGCCTCCACCTCCAACGGAGACCGGCCGCCCGGGAGCTCCACCCGGAACCTGACGACATACTGCACGTCAAACTCGTCCCGGGTAATGGCCAAGACCCAGTCCTTGGTGAAGAGCGGTTGGACCCAACGAGCCTGGAACCCTTCCGGTGTTCGCACGGCCCCCAGGTACCGACCGTCCTCTTCGAACACGTCGAACACCACAGGCTCGTGCCACTCATCCGGAAGGGCGTCGGGGTCCGTGGGATCGTAGCTGGTGTCCTCCCGCCTGATTCCCGGCTGAGAGACCCTTACCCAGATGGTGCCGTCCTCACCCCCGTAGAAAGCCGTATAAGGCGGTTTGGTGTCAGGGATCGGTGCACCGTTCCAGCGCCAGTTGGGATCGGTGCCGCGCATGTTCCGGATCGTGAAGGCCTCTTCCTCGGCCCTCTCCCCAGGCGCTACCGGAACTGGCTCGTAGTCCCTCTCGATGCGGATTGGGCCCTCCGGCTTCAGAAGCGTGAGCCCGTAGTCGGTGCTGATGCCGTGAATCCAGTATCCGTACCGGGTCAGGGTCGTTTCCTCGTCTGGGGAAAAGGGTGGGCTGCTGATGTTGACGCTGACTCCGTCGTCAGTCTCGAGCCGTGCTTCGATGCGGGGGGGCTCGTAACCGGTATCGGGCTGCCTGAGGGTATCCCCGGAAGAGCCGTCAGGGAGGACCTGGACGAGCCCGACCTCCCAATCTCGAACGTCGGCCTCCGGGTCCAGGAGGATGATCGTGTAGGCCCGGTCGAGGGTGTCGACGATCATCCTTCTCGAGGTGTTGAACCCTCCCCTGATGCGCCAGGTGTCGAGGTCTTCTCCCTCGGGGGAATAGACCTGAATGCGGGCGTTCCCCGGATCCCGGAGAACGATCCGACCGTCGGAGAGGACATTCATCCCGCCGTCAGGCCTCTGGTACTCTCCGGGACCGCCTCCCTCCCTCCCGAACGTCGCCCGGTACGTGCCATCCGCGTTGTAAACCCTCAGGGCGGGAACCTGACGGTCCATGACGTAGATGGTGCCGTCTGCTCCATCGGCCAGCGACACGACTTCCCCGAAAATGTACTCCTCGGGTCCATCGAACATGCCTATGGTGACATCAGGCACCAATTGGGCCGTATCCCGCCAGACGCTGCCGGAAACCGTGCGCACGATGAGGGTGTCCCCTATGGAGTCGTAGACGGCTTCCCAGGAGCCACTGTCCCCGCCCCGGCCACCAGAGGAGCAGGCGGCGATGACGAGAGAGACACACACCAGAAGACCTGCACTGAATGGGGGGGTTCGATGTGGCCGCATGGGGTGCTCCGTTTGGGCGTCGACCCTGGATTCGTGGCGAGTTGATTTACCTGAGTTAGATGCGTCCAGGTGGGGGAGAGTTGGGTGGGATCGCTTCAGACCCCTCGTGTCTTCGGACCCCAGATCAACTTGTGAAGTTGCATCTGAAACCGGACGGGAAGCCTGTCCTCCAGGATCCAGGCGGAAAGTGCTTCTAGATCCACCTCACCCCAAACGGGAGAGATGAGGAGGGCCTTGAGCGTGCCCTTTCTGACCCTCTGGTCCAGGTCATTCTGGGAGATTGTCTGCCGGGTCCATTCGTAATCGACCCGATCCTTCACTACGAACTTCACCTCGTCCAGCTCTGTCAGGTGGCCCAGGTTAGACCAGAGATTCTTGTCCTCCTCGCCCGATCCGGGACACTTCAGATCCATGATCTTATGGGCCCGACGGTCCAGCGGACCGACATCGACGGCTCCGGAGGTTTCCACCAAGACGGTGAACCGCTTGTCAAGGAGGTCTGTGGCAAGGGTGAATGCATTCGGATGGATGAGGGGCTCCCCTCCAGTGATTTCCACCAACCTGGTGCCCATTCCCTCCACGCGTCGGATGATCTCGTCGAGCGTGAGTCTCTCTCCCCCGAAAAAAGCATAGTCGGTATCGCACCAGGTACAGCGCAGGGGGCAGCCGGCGAGGCGAACGAACGCGCAGGGCAGCCCTGCCCAGGTGGACTCACCCTGGATGGAGTGGAAGATCTCCGTGACCCTCAAGTAGGGCCCGTCGGTTATCCGAGGTGTCACTTTCCTTTTCGTGCCCTGGGCCAGAGGAACCCCAGGGGAGACTCCCGCACCACGCTCCCCACAAAGAAGAGCATGTTTGCGGGGCGCTCAGCCAAACGCCGCATCAGGTATGGATACCAGGAGATTCCGAAGGGCACGTACACTCGAACATTGTACCCTTCGCTTCGGAGCTGTTGCTGAAGGTCCCGCCGGACACCGTGGAGCATCTGGAACTCGAATCGATCCTTCCCGATCGCTTCCGCGGTGGCGAATTCCTTGAGGCTTTCGATGATCTCGTCGTCGTGGGTGGCGAGGGCCGGGTAGTTCCCGTCAGCCATCAGCGCCTTCGCCACGTCTACGTAGTTCTGATCCACCTCCGATTTTTCCTGGAACGCCACCTCGGGAGGCTCGGCGTAGGCGCCCTTGCACAGGCGGACCCGGACTCCGAGTTCGTTCATCCGTCTCGCATCGTCCATGGTGCGAAACAGGTAGGACTGAAGGACCGTCCCCATGTTCCGATACCCCTCCGCCCAGAGATCCTCGAAGGGGTCCAGGGTAGCCTGGGTCCACTCCGAAGACTCCATGTCCCATCGAATGAAGACGCCCGTTTCCTTCGCCTTGTCGAGGAGTTGACGGAGGTTGTCCTTGAAGAACTCCTTTCCGATTTCCAGGCCCACCTGGGTAGGCTTCACCGAGATATTTCCTTTCAGTCCCTTCTCGACGATGCCATCCAGAATCTGCATATAGGCACCGACAGCGTCTCGGGCCGTACGCTCGTCGTGTTCCGCTTCACCCAGGTAGTTCCCGGTGACTTCGAGCTCCAGGGCGTTGGCCTCCGAGGCGGCTCGGAGGAAGTCACTCACATCTTCCCCTGGAACGAACCGCTTGCTCATCCTGCGGAGCGGAGTCTTGGTGACCACCGCTTTTGCAGCGTTGGATTCACTGAGGAAGATCAGAGTGTTTCTAAGCATCAGTCCGTCTCATGGGCACGGTGTTGGATTGCATTTTCCAGGTGTTCCTTCACCTCGAGAAGCGTGAGGGCACCCAGCGCCTCTTCCGCCTTCTCCCGGGTGGTTTCCTGGAGCAAAAGGGGAGTTTCCAGATGTCCGACAATTCCGACTCCGCTTTCAGCCCAACGGGGAAACACCAGATACGCCGCGAACGGCGCGTGGAGGTTCGGAGTCTTCTCCACCTCCAGAGATACGGTGTAGGGGTGTCCGTCGGAGCCCTGGAACGCGGGCGGGCGTTGATGAACGGACAGATACCCACCGACGGTGTCCTCCACCCCGGTTGTGGGGTGGGCGGAGGCCAGTTTCGGCCCTGGGTCGGAGGGTTTGTCCGCCATTGATCTCCTTAGCACGGATCCCTGATCCGGGCTTGAACGTTAACGCCGCAAAGAAAGGTAGAGGGGGGCCCGCCTGCAGTACAGATCCCGCCGTATGGGGATCGGAGCGATCTAGGGCCTCGGTTGTCCCCGCTTCTGGCCCGGGGTACTCTACCGACTCCGGATCGGTTGTCTGGGCATGTCCTGACGATCTTCGCCCCCCACCGGGGGAGGAGGGGTGGCCGGAAGAGGAAGTGCTCCCGTTCGGGGCGAAAGGCCCGTGTGGGGCCCGTACCTGGAGAGGAAGCGATGAAAGCGGCAGTGTTCTCGGAGTTCGGTGGTCCGGAGGTGGTTCGGGTGGCCGAGGTGGAAACCCCTGAACCGAGCTTCGGAGAGGTCCGGCTCTCCGTCAGGGCTGCGGCCATGAACCATCTGGATCTTTGGATCCGGCGCGGCCTTCCGTTGAAGATCACCATGCCCCACATCGGGGGCTCGGACATCGCCGGCGTGGTGGACGCGGTGGGACCGGGCGTGGATGGTGTCGAGTTGGGGACGCGCGTGGTCGTTGATCCGTCTCTCGCGTATAGCTGGTACGACGGTGTCGCGTCAGGGGAGAAGGTCGCGTCTCCCGAGTTTCGGATCATCGGAGAGCATACCCAGGGAGGTTTTGCGGAATACGGTATCGTTCCCGCTGAGAACCTTCTGGAGATCCCGGAAGGGGTCGAGTACACAACGGCGGCGGCGGCAAGCCTGGTTTCCGTGACCGCATGGCGAGGGCTCATCACCAGGGGGTGTATGAGGGCTGGAGAGCGGGTCCTGGTAACGGGGGCTTCGGGTGGCGTATCGACCATGGCGATCCAGATTGCCCGGATGGCCGGGGCAGAAGTGTTCGCCATCACCAGCGGCCCGAAGAACGCCGCCCGAGTCCGGGAGCTGGGAGCCCACATCGTCTACGACCGGCAGGACGAGGACTGGGGGAAGCAACTCTTCCAGGATACAAAGAAAGAAGGAGTGGACCTGGTATTCGACTCGGTGGGGGAGGCCGTATGGTCCCAGTGCTTGAGGGCGCTCAAGGTGAGGGGTCGCCTGGTGACCTACGGAGCGACGACGGGGGCGAAGGGCGAGACGGAGATCCGTCTCGTGTTCTGGAAGCAGCTTTCGATCCTGGGCTCTACCATGGGGAACCCAAAGGAATACCGCACGGTGATGGATCTCGTGTTTCAGGGGGCCCTGGCCCCGGTCATCCATGCGGCCCTTCCCCTTGAACAGGCGAAGGATGCCCATGAGATCCTGGAGGCAGGGGAGGGGTTCGGAAAGGTGGTGTTGCTGCCGTGGAGCTGAGGGAGGCCCAGGACAGGGTAGAAGAGTGGATCTCAGAGTTTGAAGAGGGCTATTGGCCTCCCCTCGTGAACCTCGCACGCCTCATGGAGGAGGTCGGCGAGTTGGCTCGGGAGCTGAACCATCGATTCGGGGAAAAGACCAAGAAGCCGGACGAGCCCGAGCAGGACTTGGCCTTGGAGTTGGCGGACGTCCTGTTCGTGCTCCTGGTGATGGCGAACCAGCAACACATCGACTTGGACGAAGCCCTCGAGAGAGTCCTGGATAAATATCGCCGTCGAGACAGTCATCGGTGGGTTCGGAAAGAAAACCCTTGAAGGCAGCCTCCCGGGGGCGTACTCCTTCCCTTTCAACCTTCTCCACTTCTGAGGGTCCATTCACCA
>JBDHCH010000030.1:0-25748 GCA_039592115.1 Gemmatimonadota bacterium
CACTCCTCGCTCCTCGTTCTTTCCGAAGGGGTGTCCGAGAGCAGCCAGGTAGACCAGGTCCGGGTCCTCGGGATGGACCCTGATTCGGCTGATGAGGCCGGCCTCCTCGAGCCCCAGGAAGGTCCAGGTTCGCCCCCCATCGGTGGTCCGGTAAACCCCCCGTCCCGTCGAGACATTCCCTCTGATCCCGGCTGACCCCGTCCCTGCGTAGATGACGTTCGGATCCGACGGGGCCACCTCCACGGCTCCCACCGACCCAACGTCGAAGAATCCATCAGAGATGTTCTTCCAGCTCTCCCCCGCATCGGTGGTCTTCCAAACACCCCCCCCAGTGGTCCCCATCAGGAAGGTGAACGGCTCCTCCTGGACTCCTGCAACGGTCGCCATCAGCTGGTTGTCGCGAGATGGTGCCACCCCCGCCGCTTGGGCCAAGAGGGAATGGGCCGGGCTCTGGACGATCAGGCAGAGGAGGACAAAAGCCCACCGGGAGGCGTATGGCCGGCGCCCCGTCTGACGGGAACCGGGATGGGAGGCTCGAAGCGCCGCTCGGGGGAGCCGGAAAGACATGACAGGTTCCTCCTGGGATGAAGGACGATGTGCCGCCGGGGACGAGGCAACATATTGCCCTGGCCCCCGCCGGCACACCCAGACCTGTCAGGACCGACGGATCTCCTGCCGATCGCTTTCTACTCGAATTTCCAGTTCACCAGGGGAAGGATGGGGAAGTCGTCTTTCGACCGGATAATGTTGATGAGCCCGATCTGCAGGCCGTGGAGGTCCTCGGCAAAGTTGACGATGGCCACCTGGAGGCCGCCCATCTGCTGGGTGCTATTGAACAAACCCCATTGAACCCCTTCGCCCCCAGGGCCCGAAACGTTCACAAACCCGGATTGAAGCCCGAGATGCCCGCCGTCGGCCAGGTTGACGAAGCCGTCCTGCCATCCCACAAACTGACCATCGGTCATGTTAATCAGCCCGTAGGCGAGCCCCTTGAAATCTCCGGTCGCCCGGTTGACCAAGCCCACATCCAAACCCGTGACGTTCCGGTTCACGCCGTAGATCAGGTTCAGCCGAAGGCCTTTGATGTCTGCATCGTCGTCGACCAATTGGATCGTCGGCCCGATCAAGGACAACTGGAAGGGTTTTTCCTGGGCTAGGGTGGAACCTGGAAGCAGGGAGAGAGCCAGGAGAGCGAACGCCCCCGTTACCGCGGTTTTAAGAATCATTCCATTCTCCAGCAGAAGAAAGATGAGAAGACAACCCGGGTCCTTGCTGATACGTCTGAATGTGGGGCGAAGGTCCCGAAATCCCCAGCTTTTTTTTCTGAAGGGGCCTATTGCGGGCATCCCTCCCGCGATCGAGTTTCCGGGCCATGAACAGTCGAATACGAAGCCATCGAGATCGAACCGTGAGCGGCCCGCTGTTCCTCGCGCTCCTCCCGGTTCTCTCCTCCTGCGCGGGGGAGCCCCCCACCCTCTCCATCGGGGGGGTGGAGTACACGGAGACGGAGCTCCTGACCTTCAACGCGAACCGGAGGACCCGGCTTGCCGAGCTGACTGCCTTCGGCCTGGCTGTGGCGAGAGGCGAAGCGGAGGCTCTGGGGGATCCGCTGATCAAGCGTCAGGGCCAGGAAGCCCTCCTGGAGATGCTGGAGCGAGAGGTGGCCCTCGAATTGGCGGGAGTGGACGAGGCCAACCTCGAGGCCCACTACCTCGCCAACCCTCTCCATGAGCTCTCCGTCAGGCACCTCGTGCTCCTGGTGGAGGATTGGAGCACGGAGGAGGAGGAAGCCGACGCCCGCCGGGAGGCCGAGGAGGCTCTGGCGCGGATCCAGGCCGGAGAGCCGTTCGCCCAGGTGGCTGGGGAGGTGTCGGAAGAGCCGGGAGCAGCTGAGCGGGGGGGACTTCTCCAACCGGGTAGGCAGGGTAGTTGGGTGGAGGAGTTCTGGACGGCGGCCAACTCCCTGGAGGTCGGGGGCGTGAGCCCCGTGATCCAGACCCAATACGGACTCCACGTCCTGAAGCTGGAGGGCCGTGAGCCAGTCCCCTTCTCCGAGGCCCGGCCGTCCGTCGTTGAGGAGGTGTCAGCTCTCCTTCCCTCCAACGATGCAGGAATCCAGAGCTGGGTCGATTCGGTCGGGGCCGGGGTGGAGGTGGATTCCGTGGGCCTGGCGGGAGCTCTGGAAGAGGCCGGGTCCCTGTTCGGCCTCACCCAACACCCCCTCCTGGCTGGGGGTCCAGGCACGGCCGTTGCGAGTTGGCCCGCTGGCTCCCTCGCCGGAGAAGAGTTCAAGACCTTCCTTATCAGCCTGGAACGATTCGCCTGGGAGCACGTGGCTGAGGGTGGCGTAACGGAGCTTCAACGAACCGCAGCAGAGGCGGCTCGGCGGGCCCTCCTGAGTGAGATCGCCAACTCTCGAGGCGTCGCCCTCTCCGCGCAAGCCTCGGAACACCACCGCCGGGAGTGGGTGGAAACTGCCATGGCCTGGGCCGGGAGCCTGGGGTTCAGTGAGGGAATGAACCCAGATGCCCTGAAGAACGCCGCCTTGAACGCCGTGACCTCTTCAGGTCAGGGAGCCCGGATCGCGCGGGAAGCGCTCCAGGGTTGGGGTCCGCTGCTGCTCTCCGCCTACCCCCTGGGCCCCTGAATCCGAGAGCAGGGTAGTCCGAGGCTGAAGCATTCGCAGATGCTTGGGGATCGGGATTCAAGGGGAGAACCAGCGGGTTTGTCCGAAACACCCGGTTTCTCCTCCCCGTAGGGAGAGAGGCGATGCATCCCCCGCCAGAGGCGGCACTTCTCGAAGGAGCAGTTCGGTCCATGAGCGAAATACACAAGCGCCGGTTCCTCTTCCTTGGGGGATTCCTCCTTTATTTCGGTCTCCTCTGGACGCTCTGGGATACCGCCATCATCTATCCCGTGAAGCTCTTCGTGGTCCTCCTTCATGAGGTGAGTCACGCTGGTGCAGCCGTGGCCACGGGGGGCACGGTGGAACGCATCCTTCTGAATGCGAACCAGGGAGGAGCCACCTACACCCTGGGAGGGAATGCCTTCCTGACCCTATCCGCGGGGTATCTGGGAAGCCTGCTCTGGGGAGCGTTGTTCATTGTCCTCGCGTTCAACCGGTGGCTGAGGCCCCGGTGGATCCTGGGTGGCGTGGGCGCTTCGGTCCTCCTCCTGACGCTCTTCCTGGTCCGGGGGATGTTTGGAATGGGATTCGGCATCCTGTTCGCCGCAGCCCTGCTGGCCGGTGCGAAATTCCTGAGCCAGGGTCTGAACCGGGCCCTTCTTCTGGGGTTGGGTCTTACGTCCAGTCTCTACGCCATCCTCGATATCAAGAGCGATGTCCTGGACCGGCCTCAACTCCCTTCCGATGCCGCCATGCTGGCTGAAATGACCGGTATCCCCACCGCAGTGTGGGGATTCCTATGGATCGGCATCGCCCTCTTGGTGTGCGCCTGGCTCTTGAGGTGGGTCGCGCGGCGAATGGAAGCAGGAGGGACCGAGGCCACGTAGGAACGGACACCCCCATCCCTAGGGCCCACGACACTCAGGAGGGCCATATCTTGTACCCTAAGCCCTCCGTCGAAGAAGAACCTTGCACCATCGGAAACATATGCGTACAATCGAGTCGGCCGAGACACGTTCGGCTTGGGCCGGGGAGAGAGGTCCAGGGTGGCCTGACTCCACCGGACCGCGGGCAGGGAAGCCCGCCGGTGTTCCGCCCGAGTTTCCATCAAAAAAGGAGGTGATCCTTGTCTAGTCCGAGTACTCTGTGCAACCTGGCACGGGCAAGCGATCGCTAGGACGGCAACAAAGTCGAACAAGCGGATCAAACTGTTCGCGCCGGCGTAGTCATCGCGCTGGGTTGCGGCAGAAGAAAAGAAGCCCCACCGGAAGCCTGACCGGTGGGGCTTTCCCTTTCCCATGATTCCGAAGATCTGGTCCGAACCGGGGGATCCGGCCCAAGCTCACTCCCGCGAAAGAGCGTTGCTTCTCACCCGAAATAGTCCGGGGCGTTCCCCGGCATCCATTTGATGTTGCACCCGATGCTGGACCGCTGATCCTCCTCCGGCACGGGCTGGCCGGCCAGGACCGCGTCGGCTGCCGCTCTGAGGTCCCGGCCCGTCACAGGAACGTCGTTTCCTGGCCGACTGTCGTCGAATTGGCCTCGGTATACGAGCTCTCGCTCGCCGTCGAAAAGGAAGAAATCCGGGGTGCAGGCAGCCCGATACGCCTTCGCAACCTCCTGCGTGGCGTCCAGGAGATATGGGAAGGTGTATCCGCCCTCCTTGATCTCCTTGGCCATCCCTTCAGGGCCATCCTGGGGATACTGCCCAAGGTCGTTCGAGGCAATGGCCACGACAGCCAACCCCTTACCTCCATATTCCCGGGCGAATGCACCGAATCCCCTCCGAATGTGCACGACGAAGGGGCAGTGGTAGCAGATGAAAGCTACCAGGAGGCCCGGCGCCTGACCGAAGTCGGCCAGAGATCGCTCGACTCCTTCGTGGTCCGGGAGGGTGAATTCAGGGGCCTTCATCCCTAACGGTGCCATCGTGGACGGAGTGGCCGCCATTCGATCAATCCTCCGATGGTTTGTGTGGGGGAACGGGGGGTGCACCCGGTCTCTCCAAAGCAGAATATGGCCTCGCCTCCGTCCAGGGTAGCCCAGTCGAGGGGCCTTCTCCGCGATTTTTCTTGTTGCCGTTACTTCAAGCTTTAATTATTTTCCGAAGGACCTAAGACACACCCGGCCTAATGGCCGCCGACGAAGGAGAGATCCGATGCCCCCCCAGGTCACTCAGGGCTTCCACCACATCACCATGGTTTCGACCAATGCTCCCCGCACCCTGGCTTTCTACGGTGGCCTCCTGGGACTTCCGTTGGTGAAGCAGACCGTGAATTTCGACGATCCGGGCGCATACCACCTCTACTTCGGTGACGCAGCGGGGCGCCCCGGTACCATCCTCACATTCTTCGAATGGCCTCAGAGCCGGCGGGGTGGCTGGGGGAGTGGTGGCGTCCACCACCTTGCTCTGGGGGTGGAAACCCCGGAGGCTCAGCTCAAGTGGAAGCGCCGCCTCACAGATGCAGGAGTCCAGACCTCAGGGCCCTACGACCGCGGGTACTTCCGGAGCATCTACTTCCAGGATCCGGATGGTCAGATTCTGGAAATCGCTACCCAGGGGCCGGGTTATGGGATCGACGAGCCCATGAGCGCACTGGGTCAGGAGCTGATCCTCCCGCCGCCCGCGCGGCTACCCGGAGGGAGGGACGAAGGCGAGATCGGGAGGATGTCCCATCCGGATCCTATCCCGCAGGTGACGTCAGACATGACCTTGCAGGGCATTCACCACATCACCGGAATCACCGACGACATCGTGCGCGCCCATGAGTTCTATGAGGCCGCCCTCGGACTTCGCTTGGTGAAGAAGACATTGAACCAGGACGACGGGAAGACGGAACACTGGTTCTGGGCCAATTACGATGGGTCTGACGTGGGCCCCAACAGCTCCCTCACGCTTTTCGACTGGCCGGGATCGACGCATCGGGCACGGCCAGGGGGCGGCCAAACCCACCACATCGCTTTCAGAGCCTCCTCCTCCGAGGAACAGGCGATGTGGCGGGATCATCTCCTGAGCCTCGGGATCGAGGCCAGTCCGGTGATGGATCGGAAGTATTTCCGGAGCATCTACTTCCAGGCCCCGGATGGGATGCTCCTGGAGATCGCCACCGACGGGCCCGGGTTTGCAGTGGACGAGACGCCGGAAATGCTGGGGCAGAACCTTCAACTCCCCACCTGGCTGGAAGGGCGGCGAGAGGAGATCGAGGCGGAGCTGAAGCCCCTCCCCCTCGAGAGTCGAGAACCCTCCCCTGCCGGAGTCGGGGGCGTGGCAGGTCCTGGGTCAAGTAAAGGGTCGGAGGAGTCCAGCGGGAGTCCGGAAAGGGCCAGCCACTGATGCTTGATCACCTGACGAAGGTCCCACCTTCGGCGAAGGACGGATCCCCGGTCCTCGTTCTTCTGCACGGAAGGGGAAGCGACATGGGAGATCTGCAAAGTCTCTCCGAGGTCCTCCCCCGAGGAGGGTCCCTGGTGACTCCCCAGGCTCCCCATCCAGGGGGACCCTGGGGGTACGGGCCCGGATGGGCATGGTACCGGTATCTTGGAGACGACCGCGCGGAGCCCGCCTCGCTCTGGGCCAGCCTGGATGCGTTGGAGGAGTTCCTTGCCGACCTCCCAGTACTCCTGGGGTTCCAGCCCGGCCCCCTCGTCCTCGGCGGCTTCTCCCAGGGTGGGACCACCAGCCTGGTCTACGCCCTCACCCGGCCCGGGAGCGTGGACGGGATCGTGAACCTCAGCGGGTTCCTGGTGGGTGGGGACGACACGGCGGTCGAACCCTCCGCCCTTGGAAAGACCCCCCTCTTCTGGGGCCATGGCACCCATGATCCGGCGGTCCCCTTCGCACTCGCCGTTCGAGGCCAAGGCCGGCTCCAGGACGCGGGTGTTCGCATGGAGACCAGGAGCTATCCCATGGGTCACTGGGTGAATCCCGACGAAATGCAGGACCTGAAAGACTGGTTATCCAGGGAGGTTCCAGGGTGGAGTCGAACAGAGGGGTAGCCCGAATCTCTTTGATGTCGTGCTGGGACGGTCGGAATGCGGTCAGTCTGGGGCTACCCTCCCATGCCCAACTGCTCCGGGAGCGTAAGGAGCTCCAGGACCTTGTACTTCCGCTCCCCGGCAGGGAGGTCGATCTGGACCTCCTCGTCCTTCCTCGCTCCCAGAAGCCCCTGGCCAATCGGTGAAGCGAAGGAGATCTGACCGGCATCGAAATCCACGAAGTCGCCGGCAACGATGGTGAAATCGAAGTCGTCCCCCAACTCCAGGTCCTTCACTTTGACCTTCGATCCGAACCCCACCCGATCCTGGGGGAGATTCTTCACGTCGATCTGAGCCAGCTCCGATTGCCGCTGGGCCAGGTGGGACATCCGGGCCTGGACGAACTGCTGGCGCTCGAGGGCCGCCTTGTACTCGGCATTCTCCCGCAGGTCCCCCAACTCCACGGCCTTCTGGATCCGATCCGGGAGTTCGATCTTCAACTCGTGATCGAGGCGTCCCATCTCCCCGTCAATCTTCTCGAAAATCTCTTCCAGCATGGTCATGAGGGTTCCTTACTCCGTCCAAATCCCCGGAGATGGTCCCTAAAAGGACCGCCCCCGGCGACACATGGGTCGGGGGCGGCGCGAACGGGCACCCCAATATAGAAAGGGATTCCCCGTGTTTGGAAGGGAGACGTTTCTCTGCAGCCCAGGGATGTGCTCCGGCCGAGGGGTCATTCGCTCCGGAGCGCCTCCACCGGGTTCACCCGGCTAGCTCGCTTCGCCGGCACATACGCTGCTCCAAGTGCAACCCCACCGAGGAGGAAGGGAATTCCGAAAAAGGTCGCAAGATCCAGAGCCCCGATCCCGTAGAGATACCCGGAGAGGAGCCAGGTGACGGAGGCTGAGAGAGCCATCCCGATCACGCTGCCCACCAGGACCAACCTCATACCACCCCCCATTACCATATTGACCACCTTGGCCGCATCTGCACCGAGAGAGATTCGGATCCCCACCTCTTTGGTTCTCCTGGAGACAGCGTAACTGACCAGGCCGTAGAGGCCGACCCCAGCCAGAACCAAGGCCAGGGCACCGAAGACCGAGAGGAGGAGAGCGGCCATTCTGGGGGCGAAGAGAAGGAGGCCCATGTGCTCTTCCATGGTCTTCAACTCCATCACCACCATGTTCGGAGCGATCTCCAGGGCGGCTCGGCGCACCGCCGGCAGGAGTTCGAGGCTGGATCGATTTCCCTTCACAAGGATGGTCAGGGCCTCGTTGTAGGATCGTCGGGCGTTGTCATAGAGGAACGGCCGGGAAGCTTCCCCCAGCGTTCTGACCTTCGTGTCGGCGGGCCACCCCAATAACCTGTGCCGTGCTGGTGGGAGAGTACTGGACCGGCTTTCCCAGGGGATCCTGCCCCGGCCAGAACCGCTCCGCTGCGGCCTCGCTCACAATCACGACCCGGGGGGATTCAGGGCCATCCTCCGGCCCGAAGTTCCTTCCCCGGAGGATGGGGATCCCCATTGCCTCGAAGTACTCCCCGGACACCGCGGTGTCGTCCACGTCGATCTCATCCCGCCCAGCGGAGGGCTGGACTCCCTCGATCTTCACCCCGGCGGTCTGAACGGAGGCACCGAGGGGAAGACGGGAGACCAGTCCCACCGCGGAAACACCGGGAAGAGCGGCGAGACGCTCCTCCAACTCCAAGTAGATCTGCTTTCCTTCGTCCTCTGTGAACCCGGAGAGCTGCATGTTGGGCCAGAGGAGAACCGCTTCCTCGGTGATGAACCCAGGATCGATGGCCTGGGCCTTCTGGAGGCTGCGGACGAAAAGCCCGGCGCCGACCAGGAGCACGAGAGAAACCGCCACCTGGGTCACCACCAGGCCGTTGCGGACATTGAGTCGCCGCCGCCCCTGGGTCGTCGCACCTTCGTCCTTCAGGACGGGCGCCAGATCCGGGTTGGTCGCCTGAAGGGCCGGAACGAGACCAAACGCCACCCCCGCCAACAGGGCGACCAACGTCGTGAACCCCAGGACGGTGCCATCGATACCAACGTCCAGGTTCACTGGAACGGGGAGAGGAGGTTTGAAGCTCAGGAGAAGATCCAGAGTCCAGTACGCGAGAAGGACTCCCCCGCCGGCCCCTAGCAGGGACAGAAGGGTCGTCTCCATCAACAACTGCCGGATCAAGTTCGACCGTTTCGCACCCAAAGCCAGTCGAAGAGCGATCTCCTTTTTCCGATCTGCTGCCCGGGCGAGAAGGAAGGAGGCCAGATTCACGCAGGCTATGAGGAGCACCAACCCCACCACGGTGAGGAGGAGGGCCGCCACCGGGACGAGCATCCGATCAACCAGTGGGTGGATAGCCACGTCCTTGGTCGGGAGGAGGGAGAAGGCCCGGTTCTCGTTGGTCTCCGGGTACTCCTCCGCGAGATTGGCCGAGAGGGTCGCCAGGGCCGCCCCCGCCTGCTCGACGGTGACATCAGGGTTCAACCGCCCCTTGATGAAGAGGTTCCGGCTGCTCCTCCTGTGGAGGCGGTCCCCGGAGAGCCCGTGGATCACTCTTTCCATCATCATGGGAACCCAGAAATCGGGCACCAAACCCCGCATCATCCCGTTGAACCCCTCGGGGGCAATCCCCACGACCGTATACGGCCGAGAATTGATCCGGACCGACTTTCCCAAAATCTCAGGATCGGCTCCCAGGGCCCGCTCCCAATACCCGTGGCTGAGGACCGTAACGAAGTGGGTCCCTGGCGTTCTATCCTCTTCGGGGAGGAAACCACGGCCGATGGTTGGATCCACTCCCAGGAGGTCGAAATAGTTGCCGCTGACCGTCTCCCCCAGGACCACCTCCGCTTCCTCGCCCCGGTCCATTCGAGCGATGGCCAGGTTCCAGGACGCGACTCCATCGAATATGCCCGGGAGCCCGTCCCTGAGGGCTTCGAAATCGGGATAGGAGGCCGTAGCGTAGGGGTAGCCGTTGTCCTCGCTGAAGTAGATCTCCACCAGGGAGGAGACGTTCTCCACAGGGATGCCTTTCAGCATGATCCCGTTCACCACGCTGAAGATGGCTGTGTTCGCGCCGATCCCCAGCGCCAACGAGAGGGCGGCGACCAGGGTGAAGCCCGGCGCGCACGGGCTAGCCGTCGAGCTGCGAAACGCAGACCCTGAACGAGGGCGTCCATGGGGGTCCTGTGAGAGGGGAGAGGAATCCTGGTCACGGGAGATCGAGAGCGCCTCACACTCTTGGCACGGAGGCGGCTCAGGTAGACCTACGTGAGAGGAGATCCCGAGGTTTCCCGCTATTTCCCGCCCCCCTCAGATCCTCGGATCCATCCCCTCGAGGACTTCGTTCTTCCTTCGCTCTCGGTCCTTCCGGAAGGCGTCTTTGATCTCAGGGTACTTGTTCCCAAGAATCTGTGCCGCCAGGAGTGCGGCGTTCACGGCCCCCGCCTTTCCGATGGCCAGGGTCCCCACCGGGACCCCCCTGGGCATCTGGACGGTCGACAGGAGGGAGTCCAGGCCGTCCAGGGACCACGCCTGCATGGGAACGCCCAGGACCGGCAGATGGGTGTGGGCGGCCACGACACCTGCCAGATGGGCCGCGCCACCGGCGGCGGCAATGATGACCTCCAAACCCCGGCCCTCTGCCCCGGTTGCCCACTCACCCACTTCCTGGGGTGTTCGATGAGCCGACAAGGCCCTGGCCTCGACCTGGATCCCGAGGGCTTCGAGAGTATCCACGGCGTGTTTCATGGTCCCCCAATCGGATCGAGACCCCATTATGACGCCAACCAGAGCTGCTTCCATTGCCTCCATCTCCCTTCAGGTTCGCTGAGTGAAAGGGGAGGATGGCCAGGCCCTGGGCCAGGGTCAAGACGGGCTCTCCCTGAAAAAAGGCGAACGGGACCCTTGTTCCGGACCCTGGTTGAGGGGCATCTTTGATGAAAGCCAAAGATTCTGCCGGGCCCTGCGCCCTGCTACCCGCGTTTCTGGAGGGAGAAATGACGGCTCGTAAGTGTGTAACCTTCTTCCCCGTACTCCTGGTCCTCGCCCTCTGTCAGCCAGTGACTGCTCAGGTGGGTGGAGGAATCCGCTGGTCGATGGATCGGCCCGACAGCCACGGGCCCCTCAGCCTCACCGATGAGCGGACCCTCGCGGCGGGCCAGTTCGAGTTGGGGGTGAAGTACATCAACCATCGGTTCGAGGGGCAGGGTATCGGGACCGACTCCCTTCCGGTGAGCCAGGTCCTGACCATGTTCGACGTCTCACCAACGGTGATGACCACTCGGGGTGCCGAGGTGAATTTGCTGGTCGGGCTCACCTCCCACTTGACCCTCTCCGCCACGGGGACCTTCGTTCAGAAGAAGATGGACCACCTGGGGAACATCGAGGGTGAACCGACTCTCCTGCTCTACTACCAGACCGAGGCGCTGGGTCCCGAGGACGTGAGGGTGTCGGCGCTTTACAACATCTTCGACGACAAGGGCATCCGGGTTCACCTGCATGGAGGTGTGTCCATCCCTATCGGTGCCATCGACTCAGGTGATGAAGTCCCCGGCTCCTTGGCCACGGAAACCCAGCTGCCCTATCAACAACAGCTCGGGTCCGGGACGTTCGATGTGCTCCCCGGAGTCACTGCGTCGATCCAAAACGAGATGGCCTCACTGGGCTTCCAGTGGAAGGCCGCGATCCGGATGGGGGAGAATGACCGGGCCTGGGCTCTGGGGGATCTCTACGAGACCGCTCTCTGGGCCGGGTTCAACGCATCGGACTGGGTGTCCGCATCCTTGGGCGTCCAGTACTCCCGGTGGGGGAATGTCGAGGGCCTCGATCCCGACCTGGACGCCTTCGCGAATCCGGCCAACAACACGCTGGCTCAGGCCGGATGGCGGGTAGAACTCCCAGTAGGCGTGAACTTCGTGCTTCCGGATGGCCGCTTCGGAGGGCACCGGTTCGGACTCCAGTTCGCGGTGCCCGTTCACCAGAACCTGGATGGCCCTCAGTTGATGCACGACTGGAGCATCGTCGCCGGGTGGCAGAAGGACGTCTCTTTCTAGGCTGAGGACGGGCCCTCCCCCTCCGAAGCCGTGGGGCCCCGCCGGATCCTATCCGGCGGGGCCCGTTCCTTTTCCCATCGATATCTTTCCCCTGACCGGGGCCGAGAGTGCCGTTCCCTTCCGGTCAGCCGACCGGTCGGGGACCCCGGCTACCTCCTCGCCGCTTTCCTACCCCAGGATCTTCACGAGGGTGTAGTTCTTCTTGCCTTTCCTGAGCACTATGAAGCGCCCTTCCAGCGCCTCATCGAGATATACGGCTCTCTCCGCATCTTCGATTCGAGCGTTGTTGAGATAAACGCCTCCACCCTGAATCGACCGTCGCGCGTCGCCCTTGGAGGTCGCAACCCGCGCATCCACCAGGAGATCGACAACGGGCATCCCCTCCCCCTCCAATGCCTCCTTCTGGACTTCCCTGGAAGGAACGTCAGCGAAGATGTCCGCGATCTCATCTCCACCCAGGCCCTCCAATCCACCCCCGAAAAGAACCCGGGTGGCCTGCCGGGCCCTTTCGAGTCCGGTTTCCCCATGAACCTGCCGGGTCACGGACTCCGCCAGGGCCTTTTGGGCGACACGTTGGTGAGGGGTCTCGGCGAGCTCGGATTCCAGGGCAGACACCTCTTCATGGGAGAGGAGCGTGAAGTACCTCAAGTACCGCACCGCATCCTGGTCGTCTGTGTTGAGCCAGAACTGATAGAACCGGTACGGGGAGGTTCGTGCAGGGTCCAGCCAAACCGTTCCCGCCTCCGTCTTCCCGAACTTCACTCCGGTGGAGGACGTCACCAGAGGGTAGACCACCCCGTAAGCTTTCACGCCCCTCATCCTGCGGATCAGGTCGATCCCGGCAGTGATGTTTCCCCATTGGTCGCTCCCGCCCATCTGAACCGTGCATCCGTACTGGTCGTAGAGAATGAGGAAGTCGTACGCCTGCATGAGAGCGTAGCTGAACTCCGTGTAGGAGAGCCCACCGTCCTCATCCTCCAGCCGGCGGCGGATGCTCTCCTTCCTCAGGAGAGCGTTCACGCTGAAGTGCTTCCCGATATCCCGGAGGAAATCCACCGTCCTCAACTCCCCCAACCAGTCGAGGTTGTTCACCAGGCGGGCCGGATTCGTCTTGGCATCGAAGTCGAGGAACTGCTCCAGCTGCCCCCGAATCCCTTCCAGGTTTTCCGCCGCCTTCTCTCGGGTGAGAAGCTGCCGCTCCTGAGCCTTTCCCGAGGGGTCCCCGATCAAGCCGGTGCCCCCACCGACCACGCCGATGGGGTGGTGGCCAGCCCGCTGAAGGTGGACCAGCCCCATGATCGGGAGGAGGCTCCCGACATGGAGGGACGACGCCGTCGGATCGAACCCGATGTAGGCTGTCCGGGGATCCGACGAAAACGCGCCGTCGGTACCCTCCGTCAGATCCTGCATCATCCCCCGCCAGTGGTATTCGTCCAGAACGTTCCGCATACCTTCGCTCGCCTCAGTGGTTCTTCTCCCTGGGGAGGGATCCCCAGCCAGCTCCTTCTCGTCCGTTCAGAATAACCTTGGGCAGGCAACCGCTCTACCTCTCCCCCTCGACTTCCACACTCACGATCCAGGATCCGGCCCCGGCCAACTCAGGGGGTCGGGTCAGCGGAAGAGAGCACGAATGGCCTTCCGATCCACCTTTCCGTTGGGATTCCTGGGAAGAGAGTCCAAGACCTGAATCGCTCTTGGTCGCTTGGCAGGGGACAGTGCAGCCCGGGTCAAACGCTCCAGCTCAATCGGCCGGACGCCCTCGCCAGGGGCCGGAACCACGGCAGCCACCACCCTCTCCCCCCAAACAGGATCGGGGATCCCCAAAACCACTGCCTCTGCCACTCCAGGGTGGGTCCGGAGAAAGGCCTCTACCTCGGCAGGATCAACGTTCACCCCCCCGCTGATGATACGATGGGAGATCCTTCCGGTGACCCAGACGTGTCCATCATCATCCACCCGCCCAAGATCCCCCGTGTGCAGCCACCCACCCTGGTCCCCCTGGCCGATGGCGACCGTCGGGCCCCCCACCAGGATTTCCCCCTTGGCGGAGATGCTGAGCTCAACCCCCGCAAGAGGCGAACCCACGGTCCCGGGCTTCGAGGCCACCAGGGCCGGCGGTGCCGTGGCCACCTGTGACGAGGCTTCCGTGAGCCCATAGGTCAACGCGAGCGGGAGGCCCCGTTCCGAGGCGTTGGTCAACAGGGCCGGATCAGCCTTAGCCCCGCCGATGAGAAGACACCTGAGGGATTCCGGAGGCGACTCGCCTCCCCAGATCTCCAGAAGCTGATGGAGCATGGTAGGGACGAGAGAGGCGTGGGTCACGGACCCGTCCAGAATCCTGCGCCTCAGATCGCCGGCCCTGAACACACCTCCCAGGTGGAGGGCCGAGCCCAGGAGGGCAGCTCGCGTTACCAGCGCCAGGCCTCCCACATGGGCCAGGGAGAGGGAGGCCAACCATCGGTCCGAGACTCGGAGAGACAAGCGCTCCCGGGCCCCCCGGGCGTTGGCCCTGAGGTTTCCGAACGTGAGGGACACCCTGGCGGGCTCACCGGTGGTCCCGGAGGTGAAGAGGTGGGCGGCACACTTTCCCTCGGTGGAAGTGTCAGGGTCCGGGCCCAGGGGCAGCGGTCCGGTCTTCGGCCAGAATTCTCCCAGGGACTCGATCGCTTCGTCTTTGGAGGCACCAATCGTCAGGATCCTGTGGTCCCCCGGAGTTGGCTCCATCTCCTCCGCCAGCAGGACCAGGTCCGGTCCGAGAAACCCCAACGCCCTCTCTTCTTCCCAAGGCTCCCACCGTGGGTTGAAGGGAGCCGCCTCGCCTCCAGCCCGCCAGACACCGTGGAGTGCCCCGAGGAGAGCGGGACCGGGATGCCCTTTCAGCACCACCACTCCCCCCGGCTCGAAACCCAGCGTCAGGAGTCGCCTGGCAATCTTGGTGGCGGACCGATCCAGCGCTCCGTACGTGATCGCACCCTCAGGGGTGAACAGAGCGGGTGCATCACCCCGGGCCGCCGCAGTGCGGGAAAGGAAGGGCACCGGAGAGGCCCGGTCAGCCCAGGGCCAGACCCAACCCCAGGAGAAGGCCGTAGAGGCCCGCAGCCTGAGCGGTCATGCCCAAAGGAGGGATGAGGACTCTTGGATCGCCCCCTGGTGCATAGGGGGCCAGGATCCGGGCGGCGGAGATCGCCGGTGGGATGGCCCCGAAGCAGAAAAGGCTCAAGGGCGTCCAACCATAGAAGAGAATGCCGACGATGGGGGCACCGAACCCCATCAGGGCCAAGAAGAGGAGCTCGAACTTGGTGCCGGCATGGCCCAAGCGGACGGCCGCAGTCCGTTTCCCCGCCCGCTCGTCCGTCTCGAGGTCCCGCAGGTTGTTCACAACCAGGATCGCAGTGCTCAGTGCACCCATCCCAGCCCCGGCAAGGAGAATCTCCGGGCCGAAGGAGAGGGCTTGAACCCAGAAGGTCCCCCCGACGGCGACGAGACCGAAGAAGACAAACACGAAGAGGTCGCCCAGACCGTGATAAGCCAGGGGAAACGGGCCACCGGTATAGGCTACGGCACAAACCAGAGAAGCCACCCCGACAAGGAGGATCGGCACGCCGCCGATCCAAACCAGGTAGAGCCCGGGGATGAGGGCGAGGCCGAGGACAACGAATGTCGCCCGCTTCACCACTCCAGGCGGGATGAGCCCGGATTGGGTCACCCTGATGGGACCCACCCGTTCCTCGGTGTCTCCTCCCCGCAGGTGATCGTAGTAGTCATTGGCGAGGTTGGTGCCGATCTGGATCAGAAGCGCACCCCCCAACGCCGCCAGCGCGGGGAGAGCAGAGAAGGACCCATGCCCGTGAGCCAGCCCCGATCCCACGAACACCGGCGCCGCCGCCGCCGTAAGCGTCCTGGGCCGCGAGGCCAGGATCCACGCTTGGAGACGGGTGATCCGGCCCCTTCGATCAGGGGACGCCATGGACCGTTCGGCTCTTTTCAAGAACCCAGAACGTCATGCCCCTTACCACGGAAGCCAGGGGTACTTCCGGAAGTCCGGCTTCCGCTTCTCCAGATAGGCGTTCTTCGCTTCTTGCGCCTGCTCGGTCATGTAGAAGAGGAGAGTGGAATTCCCCGCCAACTCCTGGATGCCGGCCTGCCCGTCCACCCCCGCGTTGAAGGCGGATTTCAGGAGCCGGATGGAGAGGGGGCTCTTGTCCAGGATTTCCTGTGCCCACCTCCATCCTTCCTCTTCCAACTCTTCCACCGGGACCACCGCATTCACCAGGCCCATCTCCCTGGCCTCCAGCGCGTCGTACTGGCGGCAAAGATACCACATCTCCCGGGCCTTCTTCTGTCCGATGATGCTCGCCAGATAGGAGGCGCCGAACCCGCCGTCGAAGCTCCCCACCATGGGTCCGGTCTGGCCGAAGACCGCGTTGTCGGCTGCGATGGTGAGATCACAGATCACATGGAGGACGTGCCCGCCGCCTATCGCATATCCCGCCACCAGAGCGATCACCGGTTTGGGCATGCTGCGGATATACCGCTGCAGCTCCAGGACGTTCAGGCGAGGAACTCCCTCTCCGTCCACATAGCCTGCGTCTCCACGGACCCGTTGGTCCCCCCCTGAACAGAAGGCATATTTCCCGTCCTTCGCCGGCCCGTTCCCGGTCAAGAGAACCACACCAATCCCCGTGTCCTCCCCGGCATCCCTGAACGCCTCCTGGAGCTCCAGCAGGGTCCCGGGCCTGAAGGCGTTTCGAACCTCTGGACGGTTGAAGGCGATCCTGGCGACACCGTCCGCCTTGTGGTAGGTGATGTCCTCGTATTCCTTCACCTCAATCCATTCTGGTCGACTCATCCCAACTCGTCCTCCTCAAAAGCGCCCAACACTGCGGCCACCAAAGCTTGCCGTGAGGCATACCCCCGCTCACGGGAGACGATCGTTTCCAGAAGGAAGGGGCGTCCAGACGCGAGGAACTCAGCCAGAGCACCCGGAAAGGCCGCTCGAGAGTCACACCTCTGGTAGGGGAGCCCGTAGAGGTCCGCCACACTTCGGAAGTTCAACCCGTGGGGGGTCGCGAAATACCGGGTGAAGGCCGGCTCGAACTCCCTCACCGGCAGGTTGTGGAAGATGCCACCACCGTCGTTGTTCACCACAACGAACCCAACCGGAAGCCCCTCCTGCCTCAGGGTCAAAAGGCCATTCATGTCGTGGAAGAAGGAGAGGTCCCCGGCCACAGCCAGTGTCGGGGAGGATGCCGAGGCTGCGACCCCAATCGCAGTAGACACGAACCCGTCGATGCCACTGGCGCCCCGATTGCCGAACACCCGAAGCTCTTTGGTACTCGGTTCGACGTGAGCATCCAGGTCCCGAATGGGCATGCTGTTGGCCACCACGAGGTTCGCCCCATCAGGTAGGGCCTCCACGACCCCCCTCACGATCCAACCCTCTTCCAGCTCATCACCCGCCTGCGCTCCCAGGATCTCCCTGACGCGGTTGCCGGCCCTCGACCAGATGTCTCGCCAGCGGGGGTCCAGGCCCGACGTTACCCTGGTTGCGAGGGCATTCAGGAGCTCAGCCGGGTCGGCCCGGATGTATTCATGGGCTGAAGCGAGGTGGTCTTTCCAGCGATGTCCGCCATCTACCACTACCTGGGTCACGCCCTCTTGCTCGCCCAGGAAGTCCAGGAGCGCTGCGGACGTCGGCGACGCCCCAACTCTGAGGATCAGATCTGGTTCCAGCGCTGCTCGTGCGTGTGGGGAGCGTAAGAAGAGATCGTAGCCGGAAACGATCTGTGCACCCTTGGGTGCCCCGAACTTGGCACCGGAGAGGGGATCTGCCAGGATCGGGAAACCGGTCACCGCGCCCAGGGCTCGGACGGCCTCGGCCACCTCATGGGTCCCATGTATCGGTCCGGCGACGATCAGGCCCCGGGCAGCCCTGGAGATCAAGGCCGCGTGTCGTAGCATCTCACCCTCCGGAACCGAAAGCCGGGACGAAGCAGCCCGAGTGAACGGCTCCTCCCCCTCCCTTCCCTTCCGGGCCAGTTGGGAAATGCCTGGTACGCTCCCGACCTCACCCCCAGATGGTTCCAGCGGCTTCTCGAAGGGGAAATTCATGTGGACCGGCCCAGGCGGCGGGCCCTGGGCCAGGGCGACGGCTCTGCAGGCCTGGGCCCGGAGGTGTTTCAGCTCCCGATCCCCCGCTCGGGGAGGAGCGACATCGAAGAAGGCGCGCGTGTAGGGCCCGAAGAACCTGATCTGGTCGACTGCCTGGTTCGCATCCGAGTCCCGCAGCCGGTGGGGTCGGTCCGCAGTGAGGATCAGAAGAGGTACCTCGCTCAACGAGGCCTCGATGACTGCCGGGTAGAGATTCGCTCCCGCGGTGCCGGAGGTCGTGATGACCGCGGCCGGTTTCCCAGATCCCTTCCCGACACCGAGGGCGAAATACCCGGCGGATCGCTCGTCCACCACGGATATCAGCCTGAACCGTCCATCCGCTGCGGCGGCCAGCACGAGGGGAGTGGACCTGGACCCGGGCGCGACACCAACCACCTCCACCCCGGACCGAGCGACCTCGTCCAGGACAGCTCCTGCCCAGACCGCGTTCGGGTTCTCCGGGATCATTCATCCCCCAGGGAGGTGGCAGGTCCCGATACCCGTCCGGCTCTGGCCCGTGCAAGGGCCCTGAGTACCGGTTGGAACTTGATCTTGGTCTCATCCCACTCTCGCCGGGGGTCCGACCCCGCAACGATCCCGGCGCCGGCGAAGAGCCGCCACTCAGTTCCATGGCCCACGGCCGAGCGGAGCGCCGGCACGAACGCACCGTTCCCATCCCCGTCGAACCACCCCACCGGCCCCGAGTACCATCCTCGCTGGAAGGGCTCTTCTCGATCGAGGAACTCGAGTGCCAGGTCTCTGGGGATGCCACAAACCGCAGGAGTGGGGTGGAGGTTCTCCAGAACGGAAAGAACGGTTTGTTCGGGCCGCAGGTTCGCCTCCAGGCCGGTCTCGAGGTGTTGGATCGTGGAGAGGGTGAGTACGCGAGGCTCATCCTGGGCCCGGACGTCCTCTGAGAGCGCCCTGAGCCGGTCCACCATGTCCTCCACGCACATTTGGTGCTCCCGCCGATCCTTCCCGCTCTTCAACAGAGATCGAGCCAGGGCCTTTTCCTGGGCCAGAGACTCCCCCTTCCCCACGGATCCTGCGACAGCCGTTGCCCGAAAGGTCCCTCCCGCCACCGTCGCAACCGTCTCCGGAGCCGCTCCCAAGAGAACGTGGCCAGGTTCGGGCTCGAACAGGTAGACATGGGCCCCCGGGTTGTCCTGCCAGAGATTCATGGCGACGTCCACGGCCTCGAGCCCACCCTCCGCCGACACCGTTTGGACCCTTGCCAGAACCACCTTCGAGACGTCCCCCTTCTGGACTTCAGAGAGGGCCTGGTCTACGGCCCGATTCCAGGCCTCAGGCTCGGTCTCCACCCTGGTGGCCGGGATCCATGCCTCGCCCTGAGGGGGCAGTGGCTTCTCCGCTTCCAGGGCTGCCTTTACCTGTGCCAGTCGGTTGCGGAGGCGCTCTCTGCAGCGAGTGGGGTCCTCCCCCTGGGCCAGGAAGCTCCGGCAGGTCAGGACCCCTTTCACCTCCCCACCCACAAGCTCCACCTCGGGCAGGATGAAATGTGCCGCAGGAAATCCTTCCCACGGACCCTCGGCCACATGGGTGCTCCTGAAAGCGAACCCCCCGAAGAGCCGTGGGGACGGAGGTTGTACCTCCGATTCCGGATCTCTCCAGGAACAGGAGAAGAGGGCCCGGGCCCGGGCCCAGACGTGCTTGAAGCGGTCCTCGGCCTCTTCAGGCTCCGTCACCTCCACCCGGGCCGCAGCCCCGATGTGCGCGAACCACCGGCCCTCCCTCGCCCAGAATCCTCGAGGCCCCTCGGGTTCGAGGCCGAGGAGCACCTCCGGACCGACACCGGCCACCGGAGCTGACACCGCTGCAACGCGCCGTTCCGTACCGTGAGGTTCTGTCGGGCTCTGGGGGATATCCATCGGGGAAATTCCGGGTTGCCTGCTCGGGTTTGGGTCGCGTCAAGGGAGCAAGAGAATATAGGCCCTGGTCCTCTCGGACCAAGAGCCTGGAGGGCGTTCCGGACTACCCGCCCGGTTCCGTTCTGATCCCTACTTCAATGGTGACACTTTCGGTGAGCCCGGGGGGGCATCATTCCACGATCAGCTCATCCACGAACAACCAGGCCCTCTCGCCGGCCCCCGGATGCCAGTCCGGGAGGGTCCCGAAGTTCCGGGCTCGAATTCTCACATACCGCATGGAACCCTGCTCTTCCCCAACAGCCACTTCGAACCGACCCGATTTCTTCTCCCCGTCTCGCTCGTGAGGGACGTCCACCCGTCCAATTTCTGCCCATGTCTCCCCATCGACGGATCCGAACGCCTCTACCCACCTCGGGAAGAAGATCCACGCACCCTGGGCCTGGAGGCAATCCAGCGCCACCACCCTGACATCCTGGATCCGGCCAAGGTCCACTTCCGCCTCCAGGTCATCCCCCGAGAACCCCAGCCAACGGCCGTCTTGATGATCCCGGGTACCCAGGACTCCGTCCGTGAGAGAGCCTCCCCCGTCCGCCGGGTATAACGGATCGGGGGCTGTCGCCAGGGACACAGAGGCCCCAACGGCCAGGTGCCCCATCGACTCTGGCCTCTGGAACCTCCTCCGACCCGGTGGCCGGACTTCTGCTCCCTTCCTTCCCCGGAGCCGATCGCCCAGGGCTTCCCGAGCCGTCTCGGCCAGTGCATCCAACCGAGCCACCACATCCGGGTACTCGTCCGCCAGATCGGTGGTCTCCGCCGGGTCGGCCCGGAGGTCGTACAGCGCCGATGGCACGGTGGGAAACGCGTAAGGGCCTGGGAGGCCATCCATCCCCGGTTCCACCCCCACATAAGAGCGGGTCCGATGTTCGAACACCCGCTTCCACTTCCCCGCCCTCACCGCGCGCAGCTCACCACCGTAGAAGAAGAGGAACTGATCCCGCGGGCTTTCACTCTCACGGCCCTCCAATGCCGGCCATAGATCCAAGCCATCGATGGGCAGCTGGGGAAGAGCGGCCCCGGCGAGAGAGGCCACCGTGGGAAGGATGTCCAGCGTCGAAGCCATGTGGGGATAGACGGAAGCGGCGGGAATCCGGCCGGGCCAACGCATGATGGCTGGAACCCGGGGGCCGCCCTCGAACGCGGTCCCCTTCCCCTCCCGAAAGGGACCCGCTGATCCGGCGTGGTTTCCGAAGTTGAGCCAGGGGCCGTTGTCACTGGTGAAGATCACGAGGGTGTCTTCTTCCAGCCCGAGCCGCTCGAGGGTACCGAGGATTTCCCCGACCGACCAATCGATCTCCTGGATGACGTCCCCGAACATCCCCTGCTCGCTGCTTCCTCTGTGCCGTTCCGAGACCCCCAGCGGCACGTGAGGCATACTGTGAGCCAGGTAGAGGAAGAACGGCTCACTCCGGTGCCGCTCCACGAATCCCACGGCCCGCTCGGTGTAGAGGGTGGTCAAGCGATCCTGTCCATCGAAGTCCTCGATGAACTCGACGGTCTCGTTACCATCGATGAGAGGAAGCGGCGGGTAGTGGCTCTTTCCGCCCTCATCCAGGCGGGTGCCGTCATATTCCACCGGCCACATATCGTTGGAATAGGGGAGGCCCAGGAACTCGTCGAATCCATGTTGGAGGGGGAGGGATTCTTCGAGATGCCCCAGGTGCCACTTGCCGAAGATCCCGGTGGCGTAACCCCGGGCTTTCAAGATCTCGGCGAGGGTTTCTTCCTGCGGGTGGAGCCCGATCTCCGAACCTGGGGAGAGGGCGCCGAGAATCGATACCCTCTCCGCGTAACACCCCGTCAGAAGGGACGCACGGGAGGCGGAGCAGACAGCCTGGGAGGCGTAGAAGTCGGTGAAGCGCATCCCTCCGGACGCCAAGCGGTCCAGGTGCGGCGTGGTGAAGCCCCTGGCTCCATACACCCCCACATCCCCATATCCGAGATCGTCCATGAAGATCAGGACGATGTTCGGAGGGCGTCTATCAGAAAAGTAGGTGCATCCCTCCTCGAATCCGGTCAGTGACAGGGTCAGGCCGGCAAGACCCAACCGGTGCAGGAAATCCCGCCGGGTCGGGGAGGTCAGAGCCGGTTGGTTGCCGCGTTCTTCCTGGGACCGTCCCCTGGGGCCGGTATTCGCCTCGTTCCCCACGAATCAGCCCCCACTCTCCAGCCACTCCTCCCACCAATTCAAGGACGCCCAGTACCGGTGCACGAGCCTCCAGGGAGTCCACCCTCCATGATAGGAATCGGGGTAGCGGATGAACTTGGCCGGGACCCCCTGCTTCTGGAGAGCGACATACATCTGCTCCGCCTCTTCGATGGGCACCCTGAGGTCCGCCTCGCCATGAACGAAGAGGGTGGGCGTAGTCACGCCCTTCGCGTGGACGATGGGGGAAGAGCGGAGGAGAAGATCCAGGCTCTCCTCCTCCCAGGGGGGCCCGAAGAACTCGCTCTCCTTGGTCCTGGGGATGTCCGCGGTGCCGTAGTCGCTCATCCAGTTGGAGATGGATGCCCCAGCGATGGCGGCAGCAAAACGATCCGTCTGGGTGATCACCCAGTTGGTCATGTACCCGCCGTAGGAGTAGCCCGTGACCCCCATACGGTCGGCATCGATGGGGTATTTCCGGAGAACGTGGTCCACCCCCGCCATGATGTCCTCGTAGTCCTTGAACCCCCAGACACCCTAGGTCCCCCACCGGAAAGCCTCACCATAGCCGGTTGATGCACGCGGGTTGATATACAGCACGAAATACCCTTGGGCCGCCAGCAGGTGCTGCTCGAACATGAACCCGGTCCCGTAGGCACCATGGGGGCCGCCATGGATCGTGAGGACGAGAGGATACAGACCATCAGAGGCCCCGACTCCCTCCCCCAGCCCCGGCGGCGAGAGTATCCACCCTTCAATCTCGGTACCATCGGGGCTCAGGAAGTGGAGGTTGTCGGGCTGGACCAGATCCAACTCCTCGAGGAGGCTGCCATTACTGGCCACGAGTCTCTTCTCTTCCGACCCGTCTGGGCGAGCAGTGAAGATGTCCCCGGGGTGTGTTGGGTCGGCCACCGTGTAGGCCATTTGCGTGAAGTCCGACGAAAAAGACACCCCACCGACCATGCGCTCCCCTTCGGTGAGCTGGCGCACATCGCCGGATTCCAGGTTCAGGGCGAAGAGATGGCTGGTGCCGCTGATGCCGGCAGTGAAGTAGATGTCTCTGCCGCGGGGACCCCAGGTGGGAGAACCGGGGATCAGGTCCCAATCCTCTGTGAGGTTCCTGGGCGCACCACCGGTTGCCGGGATGAGATAGAGGTCGGAAGGAGCGCCATGATTCCATCTCTCCCGGATCACTACGTCGAGGCCGACGTTTCCACGAGCCACGATCTGCCTGCCGTCCGGAGACCAGGCCGGACTACCGTAATTCAGCTCATCGTCGGTGAGGCGGGTGACCTCCCCTTCCACGGTGACCGTCCAGAGATCCGCCCGCTCATAGGTGCGCTCGTCTCTCTCGTGCTCGTCGGCGGTGAAGACGAGGGCCCCGCCGTCGGGGCTCCAGGAGGCACCCTGAACGTCCAGACCCTGGTCAGTGATTTGCCGGGGCTCACCCCCGGCGGCCGAGACGAGGTACAGTTCCCCGGGTGGGGTGGCGTGGGGATTCCGTGGATCCGGGAGATACCCCCGCCGGTCGAAGCGGTAGTTCATCCAGTCGAAGGACCGTCCATCGAAACGTTCCTGGATCTCCTCCTCGAACCTGGTATAGTCCCGCTGCTGGACCGGGTGCGGCGGTCGTCCATCGGGGGAGGTGGGAGGCGTGCTCCGGACCATCGCTACCCACGCTCCGTCGGGGCTGAACAGGGGGGCCGAATCCAAGCCCTCGATCTGGAAGGCCTCGCCGGGCCCACCGTCCATCCTCAAAAACCACCAGCTCTCCCGTCCCTCTCCGGGAACGGGTCGGGCAGAGGCAAACGCCAGGAGAGAGCCGTCTGGGCTCCACCGGGGAGAGGACGCGGAGAAGGATGGAGCCGTCAGTGGTCTCGCCGGCTTACTCCCGTCGGAGGGAACGATCCAGAGATCGCTGTGGCCTCGGTTTTCGTCTCTGAGGGTCCTGGACCGTCCGAAGACCACCCATTCCCCATCTGGAGAGATAGTGGGGCTCTGTACTCGCTCAAGCCGGAAGAAGTCCTCCAGATCCAGAGGACGTCTCTCCTGACCGCCGACCGAGCCGGAGAACGGAAGAAGAGCCAAGACGGCCAGGGAAAGGAGCAGCCGCTTCATAGAACCTCCCGGGTGGGAATCGCACGTGGCCTGGATCAGAACAGGATACAGGGGGATAGGCGGTTCGTGCCATGGAGGGACTTGTCTGTTGGCTGCACGCCCCCTTCAGCAGCGACCTGCTACGGGCGCCATGCGTAGCCCAGCTTCAGGAAGAAGGTCCGATCCATCCGGGTGATATCTGTCCTGGCCAGCTCCGGCGTCAGCAGGCCCAGGCTGTTGTCGGAGTAACCGATGAATACGACCGTCTGTGGGTTGACCTTGTAGGAGAAAAGGAGCTGAGTGAACAGGGTCCGGGTCTCCTTGTTGATCGCGACCTCGTACTTCTCAGGATTCCGCTCGACGTTCTGGTACTGGAGGATGGCGCGGAAGAAGGAGCGGACGTTGACGTTGTAGACCGCGCGCAGCTGGGAGAGGTTCGCGATGAAGGTCCACTCGCCGTCGTGCTCGAGCCGCCGGAGGGAGTGCTGGAGGTTCAGGTTCAGGTGGCGCCCGAGCTTGAGCTCCGCCCGTGGGCCCGCGGTGATCTGGGTGCCCTTCCTGGCATTCAGGTAGTCCACGGTCTCTGACAATTCGGATCCGAAGCCGAGGGTTGCGACCCCGGAGGGCCGTACCTCGAACCCGATGAACGCCGCATCCAACGCCTCGAACAGCGTGCCGGCAAAAAGCTCCTTCCGGCGAGCCAAGGCAACGTTCACGGTGGACTGCATTGGGCCCGAGTACCCGCCAATGAGCTGCAGGCGTTCGTCGGTGAGGTTCCCATCCAAGTCCTCCGTTCGGGATGCGATGAGGCCGGCGTTGAAGAAGGAGAACCACTGTCCGGGGCGGGGAGCCCACCATGTGCGCTGCGCCGTCAGCTCCCCTGCCCGGGTATCGACGCGGGGGATGAAGCCGGCGTCAGCCCGGAAGTCAGCACCCAGCTGTTGGAAGGTCCCGAAGAACGCCCATTCCCGGCTGCGGTGGAGGAACTGGAGGCGGAGAGCGTCCCCCGTGAAAGCCTCCTCCTTCTGGTCGAAGATGCCCACGACGTCTGGCGGGTACTCTGTATCGGACCGGAGAAACTGGGCTTGGATGGTGTTTGTGGCCGAAAGACGGATGAAGGCGTCGGCACCGAAAACCCGGTTGTGATACCCCTCCCCCTCCCTGGCCGTCATCAGGCCACCTACGGTGGATCCTTCCCCCACATCCCGTCGGTACCGGAGAACCCCGGCGGTGATATCATCCCCCAGTGAAGTGGAGGCGGAACCCTGATTCGCCGGGAAAATCAGATTGTTCACCCGGTCCTGAGTGAGGAAGAAACCCACGGCGTGTGGGCCTTCCTTCCCGGTGAGCTTCGCTCCTCCCTGGGGATCCGCCACGGTCCGGGTGAAGATCACATTGAGGGGCGTGAGGAAGAAATCCGCCCCCTCCAGAAAGAACGGTCTTCGCTCGGGATAGAAGAGGGCGAAGCGGTTGTTCACGTCCAGCTGTGCAACGTCGGCCTCGACCTGGGAAAAGTCAGGGTTCACGGTTCCGTTGAAGACCAGGTTCGGCGTCACACTCCAGCGGGCCGTTACGCCGGGCTCGTAGTCACCGTCTCCTGTTTCCCAATTTGAGGCTGGCCAATCCGGCCGAGTGTCCGTTCTGACCGCGGCAAGCGTCGGCGTCACCTCCACGTTCCGCCCAGGCGCCACTCCCTGGATCCCCGTCATCTTGTTCATCTGGCACAGGATGCACGCCCGGTTCCGA
>JBDHCH010000031.1:0-32228 GCA_039592115.1 Gemmatimonadota bacterium
TTGGGGAAGTTCAGGAGGTCGATGGCCGCCTGGTTGGCCCTGGAGACTCTTGCGTCCTCTGTGAGGGCGAGGACGGCTTCCCCCATGCAATCGATGAGAGCCTGCATCTCATCCCTCTCAGAAGCCAGGGACCGAAACCTGGCCTCCAACTCCTCGGTCATCCGGTTGAGGGTCCCGGCCAACTCTCTGATCTCCCTGGTGGGAACGTTGGTTGGGACCCTGCGGGAGAAGTTCCCCGCGGACAGTCCCAGGATCCTCTGGGTGATGAGGTGGAGGGGCCGGGCCAGAATCCCTCCCAACACGACAGCTGCGATGGTTACCAGCAGGATCGCGGGAAGGCCCAGACCCAGGGTCTGCAGAACCTGGGTTCGGGTGATCCGTCGAACCTCGTCCAGGGGAGCTGCAACCTGGAGGATCAGGTCCTGGCCCCCGATCGTCGTGCCGATCGCTGAGAAGAGACGGATCTCCACCTCCCCCGATCCGCGACGTTCGGCAAACCCCACGTCCCCTGCCCGAGCCCCACGCAACTCCGGGCTGTCCGGGGTCACCATCTGGCCGCGGGTCTGGAACGGCAAGTCAGACGATGCGCCTACTACCTGACCCTCAGGCGTAAGGAAGGTCACCGGGTAGCCGAGATATCTGGAGAGGGTCCGGGCCGCGCTGTCCGGGTCCTGGATCTCGAATCCTCGGACGAGCGTTGAGGCCATCTCCAGCTCCCGCCGGAGCTCCCGCTGCTGGGTCGAGACGAGGTCTTCCCGGAGCCCCCGGCCTGAGATCAGGGCTTGGCCCACTACAAGGACGAATACGAGGCCCAGGAAGGAGCCGAGGAGGAACCTGCGGATGGTCAGAGGTCCTCCTCCGGCACCTTGAACCGATACCCGAAGCCTCTCACGGTTTCGATCCAATCACCCACAGGCCCCAGCTTTGTGCGCAGTCGACGGACGTGCATGTCTACGGTGCGCGTTTGGATCCGATCGGCGATGTGGGCCTCGACACTCCAGGCCCGCTCGAGGAGCTGTTGTCTACTTTGAGTCCGCCCCGGTCGTTCCAGGAGAGCCCGGAGAAGCTTGAATTCGGTGGGGGTGAGGTGAAGCTCCTCACCCTCCAGAAGCACCTGGTGGGAGTTCACATCAACCCTCACCGGGCCAGCTCTCAAGGGCCTCCCTCCTGACTCCTTCACAGGCTCTTGGAACCGTCGGAGAATCGCTTGGACCCTGAGCACCAGCTCCCTGGGGCTGAACGGCTTGGTAAGGTAGTCGTCAGCGCCGAGCTCGAAGCCCTCGATCCTATCCTCCTGCTCCCTCCTTGCTGTCAGGACCATAACGGGAACCATCCTGGTGGAAGGCTCCTTCCGGAGGGACTCCAGGACTTCATCCCCAGAGAGCCCCGGGAGCATCCGATCCAGCACAAGCAAATCGGGGATCTCCCGTTTCACCGCTGCGAGTGCATCCATCCCCGTAGCCGCTGTCTCCACCCTGAAGCCCTCCCGAGTGAGCTGGTAGGCAATGAGAGCCGCGATGTCAGGTTCATCTTCCACCACAAGGACCCGCTTGGCTGCTTGGGTGGTTTTGGTGGATGCGGTCACTGGAGTCCTCAATTCGGTTTCCATCGTTCCCTTCCTGGGACCGGACCTCCCGAGGGGAGACTGTTACAAATGTCGCATCGGGGTCATCAATGGCAACGGCTACCCCGGGATGCGAGGCCACGCAGAGTCTCATCCCACGGTCCAACTCAGACCGGTGGGGTAATAGGTGCGTAACCCGGTGTCGGGTCTTCGGCCCGGTTTGACATTGGACCCACCAGCGCGGATGCTTGGAGGATGGATCCGGCCAACCACCCGCGGCGGGAGCCGCTGGAGGAGCGCTCGCCCTTCGACCTTCCAGGCGTCAGCGAGTCCCGGGCACGCTTGAAGGAACTGGACCCGTGGGTCCTCGAAACCCAGGTAGAGCTCACTGCCATTCCAGCGCCGCCCTTCGGGGAGGGGCCCCGAGGGGGCCGGATGGGTGAACTCTTCGAACAAGTGGGCCTAGCCCAGGTCCGGAAGGACGAGGTGGGGAATATCCTGGCGGAGTTGCCCGGCCATCGGGAGCACGCTGAGGTGGCCGGCCCAGCGGCCACGGATCCTCCACCGGAGAGCCCTCACCCTGGTGTTCCTCCGACCTTCATGATCTCAGCCCACCTGGACACGGTCTTTCCGCCCGGGACCGACGTTTCGCCGCAGCGGTCGGGAGAAATCATCCGGGCCCCGGGGATCGCGGATGACGGCCGGGGGCTGGCGACTCTCCTGGCCCTGGGGCGGGTCCTCACCGAGGTGAAGACCCCCCTTCCCTTTCCCCTGCTCTTCGCGGCCACCGTTGGAGAGGAGGGCATGGGAGATCTCCGAGGGGTCCGGCACCTGTTCAGAAAAGACGGGCCCGGTCAGGGGGCGCTGGGATTCATCTCCCTGGACGGCGTCGGGCTCGAACGGGTCATCACCCGTGGCGTCGGGTCCACGCGGCTCAGGATCACTCTCCGGGGACCCGGAGGCCATTCATGGGCGGATTGGGGACTCCCGAATCCAATCCACCAGCTGGGCCGAGTGGTATCCTCCATGGGAGGGCTGCCCACCCCCGATGACCCCAGGACCACGGCCACCGCTGCAAAATGGGGCGGCGGGAAAAGCATCAACGCGATCCCCCAGGAAGCCTGGGTGGAATTCGACCTCAGGAGTGAGGGACCGGACGAGCTGTCGGCCCTGGAAGCGGCCCTGCTTCGGGAGTGTGAGAGGGTATTGACCCGGCCCGGCCAGAATAAGGAGAAATCTTCTCCCCGGCTGGAGCTGGAGCTCCAGGAGCTGGGACGCCGCCCAGCCGGTCGAACCGCTGAGAGTTCTCCCCTGGTGAACGCGGCCGTGAGAGCAACCGAGCTGTTGGGCGTCGAACCCAGACTCACATCAGCCTCGACCGATGCCAACATCCCCATGTCCCTGGGAATCCCCGCCATCACTCTCGGCGCGGGAGGCGATGCTGGCGGGATCCACACGCTGGACGAGTGGTACTCCAACCAGAAAGGCCCCGAGGGGATCCTCAGGGCCTTCCTTACCCTCGTCCTCCTGCGGTAGGGTCGCCGGCGGTCACTCCCCCCCGGCCGGAAGACGGAACCCGCTTTCTAGCCCCGGACCTCGGAGTGCTCCAGCACGCTCAGTTTCCCCCGGAATCCTGTGATCCGTGAACTCCCACCGATCAGGGATTCGGAGAGGTCGGAATCCTCGATCACGGCCCCTGGGCCCACGATGCAATCCCTCAGGGTGGAGTTCACAACCCGAGTGCCACGCTCCAAGGTGACGTTCGGCCCCACTGTGCACCCTTCAAGGACCACGCCCTCCTCGATGCGAACGGGATCCCCAAGGATGGTGGATCCGATCCGTGCCCCAGGTGAAATGAGGCCCCGGGTACTTCCCAACAGGTGGAGGTTCGTCTCGAGGAGCGTCTCAGGTTTGCCACAGTCGTACCAACCCTCCACCGGCGCGGCCAGAAGCCTGGATCCACGGTCCACCATGTACTGGAAGGCGTCCGTCAGATAAAACTCACCGGACGGCCCAGGGGTGCTGGCCAGCGTCCGATCGATCCCGTCGAACAGGAGGCCATGGTCCCGAATGTAGTAGAGCCCGATGTTGGCCAACTTGGATATGGGCTCACTGGGCTTTTCCACGATGCGGGTCATGGCGGAGTTCTCGTCGGTGACGATGACCCCGAAGCGCTGATAATCCTCCACCTCTTTGGCCCAGATCACACCGGACCAACTGGAATCCAGGTGCTTTGCCATGGAGAGGTCGGCATCGAAGAGGGTGTCGACGAAGAGGATCAGGACCTCGCCGTCGATAAAAGGCTCGGCTAGCTTGACCGCTCCCGCAGTCCCGTCTTGAACCTCCTGGACCACGTACTCCGGGCGAATACCCGGGTATTCAGACGCCATGAAATCCTTTACCACATCCCCCAGATACCCGATGACGAAGACGATCTCCTCGATGCCCAGCTCCTGCAGGTCGTCGAGGATGTAACTCATGACGGGTTTTCCCCCCACCTTTAGCAGGGGCTTGGGAGTAAGGTAGGTATGGGGACGAAGGCGCGTCCCTTTTCCAGCGAGAGGAATTACCGCTTTCATGATTCGCCAGCCGCTCCGGTTGTTGGAGTAGAGGTTGTGACCCGTCCCGGGAGCCAGGAGAAAAGGTGTAGGAAAGGTGCAAGAAGGGGAAGGTCGCTCGGCCAGGAGCCTCTCCAACTGAAGCGGTGTATATTGTTCTGATTCGACATTGCCCCTGGAGACCGCACATGGTGAAGCCATCTCACGCGCCCCCGTGGGTCCCTTCCCGGACCCCCCTCATCCTGGCCCCGATCCTTCTCGCGGCCTGCGCGCCAGCGACGGCCCAATCCCCTCCGTCACCTGCTCCTGCTGCAGAGACGGACAAGGGCACCATCCAGGTGACCGGACAAGCACAAATCCTGGTTCCGGCGGATCGCGTATCCATCAGCTTCGGCGTGGAAACCGAGGCCGAGTCCGCCCGGACAGCTTCTGCTCTGAACGCGGAACGAATGGACGAGGTGATCGGGGCCGTGAGGCGGTCCGGCGTGGAGGGTCTCCGGATAGAGACCTTCGGATACTCCCTCAATCCTGAGTACCGGACCCCCAACCGAGGAGACCCGTCCCAGCGAACCATTTCGGGGTACAGGGCCACGAACAACATTCGGGTAATTCTCCCCGATGTCGGCGCGGCCGGGGAGATCCTGGACACGGCGATCGGGGCCGGCGCGAACCGAGTGCTGACTCTTCAGTTCGAGGCCTCGGACACCCGAGAGGCTCGTCTGGAGGCTCTGCGGGAGGCCGTAGGGGTGGCCCAGGAGGAAGCCCAGACCATCGCCGACGCCATGGGGGTCACGCTGGGCCCTCCCCTGGAGGTCCGGGGGGGTGCATCGCCGGGGGAACCCCGGGTCCTGGCGAGGGCAGCAGTCATGGATGAAATGGCAGGTATCCGCACGCCCATCGAAGCCGGGCGCCAGACGGTTTCCGCCAGCGTCACGGTGCTTTTTCGGATCTTGGAGGAGACCCGTTGAGCCCTTCCAGGATCTTGTCGGCCCTTTCGAAGAACCGGGCCGTCACCCACCCAAAGCACGACGATCCCCACCTCAGGGGGCGAACCTATGCGGTGCCTTTCGCAACGGTGTGGAGGGCCGCGGTCGAGCTGGCTTCCGGTGGCCTCCTCGGCTGGACCGTCCGGGAAGCAGACGAGGGGAAAGGGGTCCTTTCCGCTGAGTCCAAAACCCTCGTGTTCAGGTTCGTGGATGATGTTCAGCTCCGGATGTCCCTCGATGAGAACGGGCAGACGCGGGTGGACATGATTTCGTCGTCCAGGTCCGGGCGGGGGGATCTGGGAAAGAACGCACGGCGAGTCCGAAAGTTCTTCCGTGTGCTCGACAAGAAAATTGGGGCCGGGCCCCGGGAGATCCTCGATCCGAACATCTCCATTCCTCGGGCCGTCCCGGTTCTCCTTCTCCTTCCGTTCCTCCTATTCGCCTGCTCCCCCGATGGCGGTCCTCCGCCGGCGGCCTCGCCTCCCGAGGGCCAACCCGATCCCGCAGGACGAAACTTCCAGGGCCGCAGCTACGAAAGGCATATCGTGTTCCTGACCGCCCAGGGAGACTCCACCCTGATCGTCCCCTGGTCGTTCACGGCCCGCACGCGGCCCGGTGGCGTAGACCGGTCGATAAGGGGGTGGCTTGCCAGGAGCGACACGTGGGATCCTTTTGTGGCGGATGAATGGGAAACGCCGCCCACCAACGCGCCGTGGCGGATCCTTCCCCGTGGGAGGGCCCGGATTATCGTTGGCCAGGGAGATGCCCTGGAGCGGATATTCTTTGAAGAGGGGGCACGGAGACTGGAGGTGGTCTTGGAGGATCTTCAGGTGGAGTGGACTGGAAGACGCGCGCAGACCTTCCGTGTACATCGAGGAGCGACACTCCTTTCCAGCGGCCAAGTCGAGGGATTCGTCCTGGATATGTCCCGGGCATGGTCAGCCGAAGACCCCCCTCCCGGCGACTGGGCCTTCCTTCTCTCCGGAGACTCATTGCAGGTGGTACTGGAGGACCAATCCCCTGGAAGCGCGGCCGAAGGCGGAGCCTTCCACGGCTGGGGCAGGATCGATTCCGTCGACGTCCAATGGGAATCGATACAACTCTCGTGGTCTCAAACCCGGTCTTTCGAACCCTCCCGGCGGGATGTACCCATGAGTTGGGGCGTCCTGTCGGAGGGGCAGGGAATCACCGGGGAACTCGACGCCGTGAGCCCGTTCCTGGAGGTGGGCGAGGGTGAAGGTCCGATGCTACCGGTAGACGCCTTATACCAGGTATCCGGGACTCTGGTTCTGGATGGCCTGGAATTCCCCGTTCGCGGCTTGATCCGCCACAGGCAGCACTAGCTTTGTCCGATCAGATTCTGCAGGCGGTCCTCACCATCTTCTTCGGCGCTCTGGCGGGTGGTCTCACGAACTCGGTGGCCATCTGGATGCTCTTCCACCCCTACGAGCCGCCAACCCTCTTCGGCCGTACCATCCGGATCTTCCAGGGAGCCATTCCGAAGAACCAAGCTCGTCTCGCGGCCGCGGTCGGTCGTACCGTGGGGACTCGCCTTCTCACCGAGGAGGACCTCACAAAGACGTTTGCAGATTCGGAGTTTCGGGGGGCTTTCGATGATCGGCTCTCCCATTTCCTCGAAACCCTTCTGGAGCGGGATAGAGGCTCGGTCCGGGAGCTTCTCCCGGCCAGCGTCATGGAGGAGCTGGAGTCGATCCTGGAGGAGGTCGTCCACCGCGGCCTCGCCCGTCTTCAGGAGTACCTGGCCTCCGACACCTTCGTGGAGTTCGCTGAGGAGAGGGCAAGGAGTGTGATCGAAGCTGTCGCCGACGAGCCGGTGGCCGGAATCCTCACGCCCGCCAGGGAGGCTGCCCTGGAAGAGGCGGTGGAAGATTGGCTCGGGGGAGCCGTGGAGAGCGATGGTTTCAAGGAAACCGTAGAAGACTACGTGAGCCGGGCCACTCTCACCCTCCTGGAGCCTGGCCGTACCTTCGAAGAAGTCCTCCCCCTGGGGCTGGTGGGATCCATGGAAAAAGCGATCTCATCGTATCTCCCACTTGCCCTTCAGCGGTTGGGCCGCCTGCTGGAAGATCCCCAGGCCAGGACACGGTTTGAACGCACCCTCCACGAGCTTTTCCACCGATTCCTGAGAGATCTGAACTTCTACCAGCGGGTGGTAGCCAGACTGATCGTTACCGAAGAGACCGTGGACCGGGTCCTGGATACAATCGAGGCCGAGGGGGCCGAACGCCTCTCGGCCATGCTCAGGGAGGAGACGATCCAGGATGCCATGGCCCGCGGGGTCAACGACGCCATCGTCGACTTCCTGCGTCGGCCGGTGGACTCGGTGCTTGGGCAACCCGGAGACGACTCCGTCCTCGAGGCTCAGGAAACCCTCACCGGTTGGGCGGTTGGCGTGGCCCGGGATCCCGCCACCCGAGCCTTCCTGGTTGAAAAACTGGGGTCGGCTCTCGACAAGGCGGGAGCGAGGACATGGGGTGAGATCCTCGACAGAGTACCGGCAGAGACTCTTTCCAGATGGCTGGTGACGGCCGCCCGAAGCGAAGCCGCGGCAAATCTCCTATCGAACGCTGCGGAGAGGGCCGTGGACGGCCTGCTGGACCGACCCATAGGGACCCCGGCCAAATGGCTCCCGCCGGAAGCTCCTCGTCGCCTGGAAGAGGCCATCGGCGATCCCCTCTGGGGCTGGCTCCAGACGCAGGTCCCCGATGTGGTCCATCGGATCAACGTCGCTGGCCGGGTAGAGGAGAAGGTTCTGAATTACCCTACTCCCAAGATGGAAGAGCTGGTCAAGCGGGTTACCGACCGGGAGCTCAGGCTCATCGTCCGCCTGGGATATGTTCTGGGGGCGGTGATCGGAAGCGTCCTGGTGGTCATGGATGCCATCTGGCAGTAGTGGGACTGGAAAGTCGTCCCGGGAGCGTCCCTGAGAAGAAAACCCCCTTCGAGGAGGGGGCTGCGGTCCCTTCGCTGCGTTCCCGATGTTGGGAGCCCTCACCTGAAGCCCACCGGTGATCTCCGGGGGGTGGGGCTACTCCTCCTTTTTGGGTGGCTCCGGCGCAACCAGGTCGAAATGGCGTCGTCCCCCCCCTCTGCGCCGTTTGTGCGAGGAGCGTTCCTCGGGCATTCTCAGCCAGCCGAAAAGAGTGAAGCGCCGTCTGGCCTTTCGGGACCTCCCTCCGGGACCCAGGGCCTGCTCCAAGTCGTCAGGATCGGGCCGATACTGCCCGGCCATTCCGAGGTACACACCGATCCCCAGTGCGAGCACCCCCCCGAGGATTTTGAGCAGTAGCATTGTACGGGGGCCTTAAGACCGACGGACTGTTTCCAGCGCCATCATGCTGAGGCCGATCACGAGGATGATGGCGACCGCGTTCGTACCCACGACCACCATACCGACGACGGTCCAGAATACGAGGTGAGTGAAGGTGTAACCACCGGGAAGCAGGTTGCCCATGGGATCCTCGGTGAGGGTTATGGTGGTCAGGTCTCGGGCAGAAATATGGGGGTCGACCCTTTTGGGGCCAACCCCCGTACAGTCCACTCCTCCCGCCTGGGAGGGCCCCCCGGTCAATCCTGGGATGACGCCTCGGGGTTCTCCGGATGCTGGTGCTCTTCGACGCGTTTCCTCGCTTCTGCGAGGTAGCCCGGCTCGAGCCTCAGGAGGCCCGAAATCTTACGCATGAGGTAATCTTCCCGCTTCGCCAGGTCCCCATCGCTGAACACCAGGCCCCACATAGCCTCGGCCAGCACCATCTTCTGACCCAGGGAGTAGTGCTCGGCGATGAGGTTCGTGAAGCTCCAGAGGTCCACGGCTTCGGCTCGCTGCTCTTCAGCCAAGCACACCAGCTCGGAAGCCTGGTCCTCGTCCAGCCCGAACTGACGCCTGACGGCATATTCCAGGTGGACCCGCTCCCCGTCAGTGAACTCGTCGTCGGCATGAGCCAGCTCGAGTAGGAGGGCGCACGCCGCCAGTCGAAGCTCCGCGGATTGGGCCTCCGACTCCTCCCGATCCACCTCGGCCATGTTGTTCTGAAAGAAGCTCTTGATTGACTCCATCATGATCGGCTCTCCACCGAATTGGCGCCGATCCCTGAGACGCCTCCCATTCCGAGTCTTCTGCCCATTGGTAAATGGCAGAAGCAGTTCCGCCACCATCTTCTCACCTGTCTCATCAGAAGTCCAGTGCCCTCACCCTCCTCACCCCAGCCCGCAACGGTAAGACGACAGCTAGTACCGTAAGGGTTGCAGCCCCTGCCATTCCCAATACGAGAGGAAAGACCACAGAGTTACGAATGGGGTCTCCCCGGAGGTTGGCAGCGAGGAAGGAGTATACGGGCCACGCTTCCAGGAGGATCACCCCACCCAGGTAGATGACCGCGGACATCATGAAGAGCAAACCGCCGAAAGACGTGGGGATCTCCGCCACATTGTCCGATTCGAAATTCGGATATAGCGCTCCGAACCCCAAGGCCAACGCCGTAAGAGCGAAGGTCATGCAGATCATCGTTCCGGTGGAAAGGAGGAAGATGAAGCCAGAGACCTCCAAGATGATATTTGTGATGACAATCAGGGGAATTGAAATCAGAAGAAGGGGAACAGTCCCGACCCAGTATTTCACCCAGAATAGGGTCCTCACATCGAGTGGCGAGGACCGGAGCAGCCACATCATCCGTCCTTCCAGAGACATGGCTGGAAAGACGAACCTGGCTGCGATCGCGGCAACCACGAACCCGGCCAACCCCAGGTTCAAGAATGAAACGACGTTGATGAGGAGGAAGGAAACCTCCTCCCCGGTGTAGAGCGGGAGGACCTTGATATTGTAGACGTATACGGCCACCAGAACTGCCAGGAGGATCAACTGGGACCATTGCGTGGAGTCCCGGAAAAAGACCCTCACCTCTTTCCCCGCCAACTCTCGAGTGCGGGTGCCGAACCCGGAGAGATAACCATCGATCCATCCGGACCGTCGTCGCCCCTCCTGGCGATGGGCCCCCTCCTGTGCACGGGTGAAGCCGGTGGGATAGAGGCGGAGATGGAGCAAGAGTCCCCCCACCAGGAACGCTCCGGCGGTGGAGAGAAGGAGGAAGAACGGGAACGGATCGAAGAAGCCGTTCAGATACGTCATCAGGGCGTTCGTGGCCCACTCGTTTGGCAGCCACACCGAAGAGGGCGTTCTGAGAACCGCGATGAAGTCCACCAGATCCCGGAATTCCTCGGGCCTCACCAGGCGCTCCGGCCGCAGAAACCGGAATAGAGCCACCACCCCGGCTGCGGCGAACAGCCCGATGACGGCGAGGAGATCTCTGGTCCGTCGGGCCGGGAATACGTTGACCAGGACTGTCGTGAACGCGGTTCCAACAACGGCAGGCAGAACCAGAAAAGGCACCATGACGGCTGCTGCTAGAAGATAGAAGCCGGGATCTGCGCGGTAGGTAAACCCGTAGGCGAGGAAGAGGGGAACGGTGAGGAGGACGACCATCCACGAGGAGTTGGCAACGGTCTCGACGAGCCTCGCAGCGTAAACCCTCACCCGATCCGCCGGAGAGGCGATGAGGATCTCCAGGTCTTGAGAGAGGAAGAAGGTAGAGAGAGAGGTGATGATGTTCGAGAGAAGGAGGATCCCCAGGAAGGTCAGGAGGGCGAGTCCGAGGAGCTTACCGGCAAGTAGGTTCCCGATCCCCTGGGTGTTCCGGAAGTAGAGGAGCATCCTCCAAATGACGAGGAAGATGAAGCTCCAGAAGAAGAGCCCGACGAACCCGAGGCCGAGGGCCTTGAACACACGAGCCTCGTCGGTCCTCATGCGGTTGATCTTCCCGCTGACCTTGGGACGGATCAACCAGAGAAGACTCGCCTCCCGGCCAACCACTCCCCTCATGGGGTTCCGACGTCCTGGAGGGTCGCCACGAGATCCGCCATCTCTTCCCCGCCGGTAACCTTCAGGAAGATCTCCTCTAGATGGGCTTCACCGGCATCCGCCTGGCTCCTCAAGTCGTCCATGCCCCCTTTTGCGATGATGTTGCCTTCGTGGATGATGGCGATGGCGTCGCAAAGGACCTCCACAACCTCCAGCGTGTGGGAGGAAAGAAAGACCGTCCCGCCGTTGCCGACATAGGTCCGAAGCAGGTCTTTTAGGATTCGGGCTGATCTTGGGTCCAAGCCCACCATCGGCTCATCCACAACAATGAGCTCTGGCTGGTGAATCAAGGCTGAGCTGATGAGGAGCTTCTGCCGCATCCCGTGGGAATAGCTCTCAACCAACTCATCCTGCCACTCTGAGAGGTTGAAGAGGGCAAGGAGTCGCTGAGCCCTTTCATCCGTGGTCTGACCGTCGGTGCCCCAGAGACCGGCTACGAAGCGAAGGAACTCACCACCCGAGAGCTTCTCATACAGGTAGGGTCGGTCCGGGATGTACCCCATCCGGCGTTTGGCATTCTCGGGTTCGGACGCAAGGTCGTCCCCTCCGATCAGGATCCGACCGGAAGTGGGAAGAAGGACTCCTGTGATCATCCGTATGGTCGTGGTCTTGCCGGCGCCATTCGGGCCCAGGAATCCGAAGATCTTCCCCCTCGGTACGACCAGATCCACGCCGTCCACGGCGGTGAACGCACCGTACCGCTTGGTGACGGACTCCAGCCGGATCATTTCCTCTCCTGCCCCGAGGGGGGAAGGGGTGAGGTCTGCCGAAAGGAGCTGTCCGGGCATGCCGTGGGGATTCGCCTCCACGGGGAGGGTCATCTATTCCTCCCGAGCCAACGCCCCGTTCGGGCCGATGACTTCGATGTTCAGATTACCGATAAGTCGAATGATCTCCACCTGCTGTGCCAGGCCCCCGATAACGAACCGGAGGTGGGCTGCGTCAGCGGGATACTGCCCGAAGGTCGGGTCCACAGCGACCCACTCCCCGATCCACACCTCGGGCCAGGCGTGGTAGAAAAACGCATTGTCCACGTAGACCAACCCGACAGCCGTTCTGGCAGGCAGTCCCAGAGCCCTGGCCATGGCCACGAAGAGCACCGTGTGCTCGTTACAGTCGCCCTGACCGGATTCCAGGACTTGAACCGCGTTGGGGATCGAGAAGGTCACCCTCTTCTCCAACATCCTGTTGATCTCCACCGTCAACACGCGGGCCACACGCTTGGGATCCTTGTCCCACATGAACCGCCAGTCCACCAGGCTTTCTGCGGTTGCGATGATCTCTTCGTCATCGCTCTGGATCAGGGGCTCTGGTCGGAGGTATTCGGCGAAGTCCATCCGGGGGTAGGGAAGCTGCTCATAATCCGCCTCGATGGATCCCCAGGCCTCCCGGCGGACGATGAGAGTGTCGCCCCGCAGGGTCTGGCGCCCCCCCTCCAGCTCGAACCCATTCAGGTCGACGCCGGAGAGGAGGAAGCGGAGTTCAGGATGGTTGACCACCTCGCCCAGGTCCACGTTGCTCTGGACAGCCGTGGAGAGGATCACGTCCTCATCCAAGGGCGATCCGGCCAAGCTCCTCGCGTCTTCCTGGGCCTGGCGCGCCAGCTCGTATTCGGTCCTTTCCATGGAGAAGCCTAGCGGGCTCGAAGCCCGGACGATCCGCCCGTCGGCATCGATCCAACTTTCCACTTGGACGCCTCCGTAGAGCTCCGCGATTCGCCAGGCGGGAACCGAGTCATAGCGCGCGGGTGCCCAGCGGCCCGTTCCAGGATCCAGATGGGCACTGTCCGGAACCATGAGGGTGTCGTGCTCCGCCACTCTTACCTCCACCGTCCGCGTGGAAAGGGAGGACGGATCAAAGACCGGGAACCGGAGCCGCTGGCCCACCTCCATCCCTGAGCCCATCGCAACCCGGATTGGAAGAACTGCCGCGAAAATGGGAGGTTGGGAAAGCCGGTGGGTCATGCTCTGCCTGGAATCGCCCGTTGCCAGAACCAGGTGGAGAAGCGTGTCCCCCTCCATGGATCCGGAGGCTTCGTACCGCCCGACCTCAGAGTCCAGGGCGAAGGAGAATTCCTTCATGACCAGGGCTGAGGATAGCTCCACCTGGGTTCGGGCCACTGCGGAACCGGTCTCGCCCAGCGCCGGGAATTCCAGAGAGAGGAGGTCCTCCAGGATGAAGCCCTCCGGAACGGTGTCCAGTCGGGAAGTGGCCAACCCGACGGACCGGTCGCCCATACGCAGCGTGTAGAAATTCACTCCTGGGGCGAGGCTGAGGGCGGCCTCCGCCAAGCGAGTGATCTCGGGTTGGTGGTACTCCCGCCTTATGTGCCACCCCAACATCAAAACCCAAATGAGGACGGTTGCGCCGGCCAGGAAACGACGGAAGAGGTGTCTCATTAAGAGGGTGTTCCAGAAGTGGGGCGAGCCGCGTTACATGCGCCACGGGGCCAGATGGGAGGCGGGACTCCTATGGCATAGCCAAGCGCCACGGCGAGGAGCCCCAACGATGCAGATGGCCCCGTGCCGCTGAGCCGAGCGGCCCGGCTGGTCGTAGGCTCCCGATGTACCCCCGCGAGACCGCCGAGCGAAGCGCATGCGAAACCCGAAGGGCACAGGGGGGTTGCGGCGCCATACGGCGTCAGAACTCCTCTCCGATGCTTTGGCATCGCCTTCGTCGTCCTCCCTTGTCTGGCACTCGCAGCCGAGCGGCCCTCGTGACGGCAGGTTCCGCCAGCATTTCCGCGAGACCGCCGAGCACTGCGCAGGCGAACACCCCTGTGCCCGGCCGCACCCCGTTTCTGCAATACTCTTGTTCAGGGAGTCAGTCTTCCCTTGCCGACGCTTTCCGCGCCGCGAGCTCCACCGCACGGGAGAACACCGCTTCCTGGTACTCGTTGGCCACGGTGATCACCGCTTGTCGTGGATGCTCGAAACGGAGAAGATGGTCTTGAATCAGGGGGACCATGATCTCTGCCGCCTCCTCAGCACCCAGATTCCCCGCCCCTGTGCCGAGAGGTGGGAGGCTCAGAGTCTCCAGACCCCACTCCTGCGCCCTCCGAAGCCCGTTTTGGAGGGCCAAACGCAGGCCTTCCTTCCCAACCGGCTGTTCGGCGGACTGAAGAACCACATGGATGAGAAAGGGAACCTGCAGGTCCCCTCCGGGCGTGATTACGGCGGCACCCACGGGCAGACTTCCCGTGGCCCTGAGGCGATCGAGCACCGCCGATCCCGCACCCAGCTCCAGCTCCCGGCTCTCCGGTGTGTCGGGTTCCAGCTCAGAAGAAACGGAACGGAGGATGCACTCCGTTCCGGAGGCTGCAGGCTCACCCAAGACAACCCGTATCATCTACGCATCAGCTCCCTGGCTTTTCGGTACATCAACGCCGCTTCCTCGGGACGGTTCTTCCTGTCCAGGAGGATCCCGAGCGTGTAATGGGCCTTCGAGTTCCCTGGATTGAGCTCGACGGCCCTCTCCAAAGCGACCATGGCATTATCCACTCGCCCCAGGCGGTTCAGGGCCTCCCCCCGGTAGTAGAAGGCCAATGCGTGGTTCGGGTCGTCCCGGCACACGGCCCCCAGCTCGGCCTCCGCGTATTCGTAAAGGCCCCGCCGGAAAAAGAGAATCCCCAGATTGGCCCGAACCTCCAGGTTCGCCGGTTCCTCCCTCAGGACCCGGCGCAGGTGGTCCTCCGCCTCCGCGTACTTCCCCAGGGCCCCGAGGGCAGCTCCGAGGTTCCCTGCCACCTCCAGATTTCGGGGATTGATTTCCAGGCCTCTGATCAGGTGGGCGACCGCCTCCTCGTGCTCCCCCAACTCATCCAGGAGAATCCCGAGGTTGTTCAGGGCCCGCACGCTCGAAGGCTCTTCCTCCACCAATTCCCGGTAGAGATCCACCGCTTCTTCCCGCCGCCCCTCTCGAACCCGTTCCTTGGCCCACGCCATCTTGCGTTCCCACGCGGAGTCCGGGATTGTCTCTTGCTCCGCCACGCCAGGAACCTGAGCCTCTCCTTCCGCCGGAAGCTCGGCGGAGCCCGGGTCAGGCCTCTCTGGTCCACCGTGCGCCGGGTCGGGTCCAAGGTCCGGACCACGCTCAGCCGGGGAGTCGCTCCCGCCGTGGGGCACAGGGGACTCCCCTTCTCCGTCCCGCAACCGTGCCTCCGGGTCCACCTCCATGGAGGCGCCACTCCTCCCCATGACTTCGAAGAGGGTTTCAGCCAGGAGGTCCCCCTGCTCGGTTGGGAGCAGATGGTCCTTCTTTCGGGAGATCTTCCCCCGATTCCGTTTTCGCCTCCGACCCATCGGACGTCCCGATCTCCTCTACCGCTTCGGTCACCCAACGCAGGTACGGAGGGTGGCCCTGTTCCACCGGAAGAACCAGAAATTCCGGCACCTCATAGGGGTGGAGCTCCAGGACTTTTTCCCTGAGGGCTTCGACCACCGAAACCGTGGTCTTCAGGACGAGCAAGGCCTCCAGGTCCTGGTGCACCTCCCCTTTCCAACGGTAAACGGAAACAAGGCCCGGGACCACGTTTCCGCATGCGGCGAGGCGAGCCTCAACGACGTTCTGAGCCAGGGAGCGCCCGGTATCGACATCCGGGACGGTAACCAGAACCACCCTGACCGCCGACTCGGAAGGCACAGGAGGGTTATCCCGATGCACGCCCGCAATCATCGTCAATCCCCGTCAACGAAAACGGTCTGTTCTCGGTTGGCGGAATCGTAGAGCCGGGAGATCAGAGGTCCGTACCGTTCCCGGACGACCCTTCGCTTCACCTTCTGATTCGGAGTGAGGATCCCGCCTTCGATCGTGAACTCCTCTTCGATCAAACCCAGCTTCTTGGGGGTTTCATAGGAGGCCAGTGCCCCGAGGCACCCGAAGACCTCTTTCTGCATGAGTGCCTGCACCCGGGGTTCCTTGAGGAGGTGGCGCCTGGTCTCGGCCTTTATTCCAGCGTCTTCGGCCCAGGGAGCCAGAGCCTCGAACGCTGGAACCACCAGGAGAGCCGGAAAGTGCCGTTGGTCTCCGATCATCACTACCTGATCCACATAACGGTTGCCCTTCACCTGGTTCTCGATGGGGGCGGGGGCAATGTTCTTCCCCCCCGCCGTCACCAGGATGTTCTTCTTCCTGTCGGTAATCCGAAGATGTCCTCGCTCGTCTATCTCTCCAATGTCTCCGGAGGCGAACCATCCGTCCTCGCTCATGGCCTTCGCCGTCTCCTCAGGACGATTGAAATACCCCTTCATGACCTGGGGCCCTCGAATGAGGATCTCTCCGTCCTTAGCGATCTTGATCTCGGTCCCCGGGATGGGCGGTCCAACGCTCCCGACCTGGAAGTCCGTGGGGGTATTCGCCGTCGCCACAGGAGAGGTCTCGGACAGGCCGTACCCTTCCAGGATCATGATCCCAGCGGAGTAGAAGAATTTGTTGATCTCCGGAGCAAGGGGGGCGCTGCCGGAGATGAAGAAGACTGCGCGGCCTCCAATCCCCTCGTGGATCTTGGAGAAGACGAGTCGATACGCCAACCTGTAGACGAGCCTGAGGATCCAGGTGGGCTTCCTCCCCGCCAGTTTTTCGTCGGCCCATGCCTCTCCCACCTCCCTGGCCCACCGGACAATGAAGCCCTTGAGCCCCCTCTGCTCCATGACTTTCTGGAACGACTTCTCATAGAACCGGGGCGGAGCGACAAGTTTGGTCGGCCGCGCGATGCGGAGGTCCTCCGGCACGGTCTGCATGGAACGCCCATAGGTGATGGTCATCCCACTGTCGAAGAAGAGGTAGTCCGCCAAGCGTTGGAGGCTGTGGGAGAGTGGCAGGAAACTGAGCGTACCGTCCGTCTGATCGAACGGCACGACGGCAGCGGTGGCCCGGACGTTCGAGAAGAGGTTGTTATGCGTGAGCATCACTCCCTTCGGGTCTCCGGTGGTCCCAGAGGTATAGAGGATCGTCGTGGTGTCGTCGGGTTCCACCATGAGGGATTCCCGTCGGAATTCGTCCTCGGAGGTATCCTCCATGGCTTTCCGTCCCTCGACGAGAAACTCTGTCCATGACATGACCCCATCCCCCCCCTCAGGAAGGGGATCAAAGAGAACGATCTTCAAATCCCGGGCCCCTGTGTTCTGGGCTTCCGCCACTCGGGCCAGTAACTCCAGGGAAGACACGAAGATCACCTGGGCTCCGGAGTCCTCCAGGATGTACCCGATCTGTCCGGACGAGAGGTTCGTGTGGATGGGAACGAGGGGAATTCCGGAACAGACCGTCCCGAAATCGACCTGTGACCATTCCGGCCGGTTTTCCGACAGGATGGCCACCCGGTCCCCACGGCCCAAGCCCAAGGTCCGGAGTCCGCCTGCTACCTCTCTCGCCCGGTCGAACACCTCCCTGAACGTGGTCCCGTGGAAGGACCCGTCCTCTCTGATGGTCTGAAAAGCCACCTCCTTCCCGAACCGATCCACGCAGTCCAGAAACAGTTGGGCCAGGGTCCCTCGGGGCGCTTCAGCAGAGTTGGCGATGTAGTCTCGGGTTTCCATGGTGTTCGATCCCCCGTGTGGGCGGCAGTACCCTACCCCTTCCCAAGACGGTGGGCTGACCCCGAGCCGAGGAGGCGGGGGAGAAGGGGTACCGCAGAGACGGGCGGTCCTACCGGCGGTAGGCAACCCGAAAAACCCGGGTGCGTTCTACACCCGATTGACTTCAAACTCGAATTCAATGTCCGGGGAGAGGGAGTGGAGGACGCTGCAGAACTTCTCTTTCGACAGGGTGACCGCCCGGTCCAACTTCCCCTGGTGTTCTTCCTGAGGCCCCTCAACGTGGTAAGCGAGGCGGATACGCGTGTAGCGCTTCGGATGAGTCTGGGCTCGTTCGCCCTCCACTTCCACGTCCAACCTCCGCAGGGGGACCCTGGATCGTTCCAGAATGACCTGAACATCCACGGCCATGCACCCCGCCAGCGCAAGGAGAAGGGAGTCCATGGGTCCGGGCCCCTTCTCGGACTTCCCGTCAATGATGACGGCCGGCCCGACCTTCCCGGTGCCAAGATACTCCATTCCATTTCCGGTCCACTTGAGCTGGACCCTCTTAGAAGGCGTCGGCGTCTCTTTGGGTGTCATCGGATTGGCCAGTGATCTGGGCTAGAGTGGATTCAGCATGCTGGACGTGTTGGGCGACATCAGGCCCCTCCGGCGGGTACGCCAGGAAAGCCTTCAGGTGTGGAACCGCGTCTCGAGATTGACCCGCCCTGATCAGGAGAAAGGCCAGGCCATAGTGGGCTCCAGCGGCTTTGGGGTCTTTCTGCAGGACGTGCCGATACGTCTTGGCCGCTTCCGCGGTCATCCCGATCCGCGTATACGAAATCGCGATCTGCTGGAGGATCACCGTGTCACCCGGGTTCTCCTTGAGGGCGAGTCGAAGGGAGGTGAGGGCGTCGTGGAACTTCCCGTCGGAGAGGAGGTCCATGCCCTCTTCGTAGTAATCCACCCTTCCCTCTTTGTCCCCACCGCTGAAGAGCTTCTTCCAGACTGACATCGTATGGGAATACCACCGTTCGGGAGGCCTTTTCCTGATCCGGCCTAACGTAGGGGCGGCTCAGGTACCTCGCAACGTAACAAGGGGTTGGGCGCCCATCCCTGGCTGCTCTCCCACCAGGACTCCACCCTGGTCCAGGATGATCCGGACCCCAGCGTTCTCCAACCAATCCCTGGCATCGGAGGGCCCCTCCACCAGGATCACTCTTCCCATGGGAGCCAGGACGCGAAGCGCTTCCCCGAGGTCTCCCTCCCTTACCTCCCCGGAGAGGAGAGCGGCCTTGAACGTGCCGGAAGAGAAGGGGATCCCCGGGCCTGATACCATCCGGCTGACCCCCCCCTCCTCGGCGTCCTGACGGAGGGACGGATCCATCGCCACGACCTCGATCCCATCCACGAGCCGGGCGACAGCTTTGGCCCAGCGCGCAAGTGGGCCTTTCAGGAGGAGCGTCCCAGGCCCTGCCGAGACACCCATGAAAGCTGCGATCCTGAGGGCCTCCCCCCGCTCCCCCTCTTCCTCATCTGGTGTTGTCGGACGGTCGCCCACCACAGCGGGGCCGGGTTGCAGCCGGGAGAGGGGACTTCGAGGGGGAGTCCGCAGGTCTCCGAACCCACCCTCCACCGGATAGGTTTCCCGACAGTTGGAACAACCGAAATCCCCTCGCAGGATGCGCCGGTCTCGGACTTCGTGAGCCAGGAGGATCAACCCGAATTCCGGCCCGCAGCGGGGACAGGTCAGGCGGTCAGTCAGAAGGAGGTGCACGGGGTCGCCCTCTTTCCTACCCAGGGCCCCCGCCGGTCGAGACGGTCGGTGCGACACCGTACTGGGCCCACTGGCCAGGGCTTTCGGAGACCCGGGCGTAAAGGAGACCCCCGGCCAGTTCGGGGGGCAGACGTTTCCTCATCTCATCGAAAAAATACCGGGCCTGGTTCTCCGCCGTACTCTCGATCTCGGTGAATGGATAGATCTCGTTGAGATTCCTGTGATCCAGTTCGTCCGCCAACTCTCGGAGATGGGCCTTCAAGTCCTTGAAGTCGGCGACCATGCCTGATTCTCCCACGTCCGGGGCCTGGACGACGACCTGGACTTCGTAGCGATGGCCATGGAGCTGTGCGCATTTCCCCACGTAGTCCCGGAGGAGATGTGCAGCGTCGTAATGAGCCTGAACGGAAATCGTGTACATGGACGAAGTCTGGGAAAGAGGGGATGCCGCCCCTTTCTAGGAAAGAAGCACGTGGCCGGTCATGGAGAGCCGGAGAAACTCGTCCCTCGTCTTCTGATCGTTCAGGAACGCTCCTCTCATGGCCGAGGTGATGGTTTTGGAGTTCTGCTTCTCCACACCCCGCATCATCATACAGAGGTGGTAAGCTTCCACCACCACGCCTACCCCCATGGGCTGCACGCTGTCCCACACAGCCTGCGCGATCTGCTCCGTGAGTCGTTCCTGCACCTGAAAGCGGCGTGAGAACACCTCGACCAACCGAGCGGCCTTGCTCAAGCCCATGATCTTCCCGTCCGGGATATAGGCCACATGAGCTTTTCCGAAGAAGGGGAGAAGGTGATGCTCGCAAAGAGAGTAGAGCTCGATATCCTTCACCATGACCATGTTGTGATGGCGCTCCTCGAAGATCCCGTCCCCGATAGCATCCTCCGGAGTCATCTGGTACCCCTGGGTCAGAAACTTCAGGGATTTCTCCACCCGTTCCGGAGTCCGGTCCATCCCCTCCCGATCCGGATCGGTATCCAAACGGGTGATGATCTCCCGGATCAGATCCTGGAATGGCACCTTCGATATGTCGGGCATCAACGTCGGCCTTTCGCTGGTGGGGGAGCGAACGCTCGATCCCATCCCTACCCCCCCCGGTGGTGGCGGGATCCTCGCCAAAGTCCGATTCCGCCAGGGACATCCCATGAAAAAGAAGGCCGGCGTCGAGATGACGCCGGCCTTCGGACACGCACCAGAGGGCAGTTATTGAAGCCCGGGGTAAAAAGACTGCGACTTCCCATCGGCATTCGAAGTCCCCCGGAAGGGCAGGACGTCCGCCGGCGGAGTCAGTCCCGGCTTCATCTCTGTTGGCTCAGTAACGAAGCCCTCTGACGCGCTCCATAACCAATATAGGAAACCTCGCCCCCCCACGTCTAGGATTTCTCTCCGGCAGCCTCTCGGAAGCTGCGGAGAAGGCCCAAGTTCCGAAGGTCGTTACCGATGGGGTCCGGTTCCTTCGGAGTCTCCAGGATTTTGGGGACGGCGGAGAACCGTTCATCCTGGACAATCCTACGAAAGGGCCCCGGCCCCAGGCTTCCCTCGCCCAGGTGCTCGTGGCGGTCTTTCTTCGACGCGAATGGGTGCTTCGAGTCATTCATGTGGAAAAGACCCAGCCGGTCCAAACCCAACGTATCGGAAAACGCGGACCAGACACCCTCGTACCCCTCGACCAGGTCATAACCGGCCGAATAGGCGTGGCACGTGTCGAAGCAGATCCCGAGCCGGGCGTGGAGTTCCTTGGGAATCCGGTCCAGAATGGCGGCGAGGTGCTGAAAAGACCCCCCGACGGTGGTTCCTCCCCCTGCCGTCAACTCCAGGAGGACCCGGGTAGGCCCGTCTACCGCCTCGAGTGCCCGAGTCACCCCCTCGGCATTCCTGGCAATCCCGCTTTCGAGGTCCCCATCTGTGGCGTTCCCGGGATGGGTCACGAGGAAATCCAACCCCAGTACTGAGCACCGCTGCAGCTCTTTCCGGAAGGATGTCAGAGACCGTTCCCAAAGGTCCGGTTTGGGCGACGCGAGGTTGATAAGGTAGGAATCGTGGGATCCTGCAATTCTGATCTCGTGGCTCTCCCGCTCCCGGGAGTAGGCCTCGGCCAGAGCCCCATCGATGCTCGGCTCAGCCCACCGGTTGGGCTGTTTCGTGAAGAGCTGCAGGCACGCCGACTCGATCTCTCGGGCCCTGGCAGGCGCCTGGTCCACACCGCCTGAGGTGGACACGTGGGCGCCGAACTCGTCATCACCCTGAACGGGTTGGGTCCTGTGCATTTATTTCTCCGATGGGGAAAAGAGGTGCGGATTTGAGCGGCATTCCTGAACCGTACTCGTCGGTGGGGAAGATATCTAAGTATTTGGGAAAAAGCACCTTAGAGATCCCGGACCCCCGTCCCCTCCAACCGTTCCGTCCTGGGCACACACCTTGTGTTTCCCTCCTGCCGGGTCATGAAGGCCCTCGGTTGTCGAGAAAGGGAATTGCGAGGCGATTATGCGGATCAGTGCGGATGGATTCATCGATCTCCGGGAGAGGCCCAAGATCCGGACCCCCGGAAACCACCAAACGAGAGCGGAACCCATGCCGGACACCGAGGCATTGGCGTACTTGCTGTCTCACTCCTTCCCGGGCCACCGTCGAATCGTCCGTCCGCTTACCGCGCGTGAGAGAGCGCAGTTGAGGCTCGCATCCTGGGCTGATTCGGTCAATGAGCGGATGTGCCTCTTGGATAAAGTCTGGAGAGGGATCAGTAAGCCGGTTCCGTCACCGGAAGATCCCGGCACGCCGACACTGATCCAAGTGGTTCGCGTGGACGGAGACTGGGCTTTTCCGATCTATCTGGACGGGAGCGACACCCGCGTGCTTCCCACCGGCGGGATGCCCCATTCCGAGCTGAAAAAGAAGTTGGGTGCCCCTCTTCTGGACCTCAGCAGCCAGAAGGCCAGCGCATAGGTCGACGCTGGTTCATCCCAAGGGAGAGGCTCCGGGGTCGCTGTGACCTCGGAGCCTTTTCTCTTCTCAGGAAGGGTTTGGACAGGCCCTACTCCCTCCCGTCCGACCGACTTGCTGGCGCCCGCACTCCCTCACCAGAAGAGGGGCATGGCGGCAATGGGCTTCTTCCCCACGCGTTCCATGAACGCCTCTGTGTAGACCCTCACATGGCCTCGGGAGTAATACACTTCGACCCGGTGCAGTTCATGGGGTTGAATCATCTCGAGGAAATCCATCCCACCCCAGAAGGGAAACTCGTCCACATAGACCGAAACCGGGCGAACCCGTCCCCTGATCAAAGCACAGGTTTGCTCCATGTAGGAGGCAGGACAGGGCCAGGGATTGAGGAATGTCCGGGTCTTGATCAGATCCAGAAGATCAAAGGCCGATGAGGTCAACAGGGCGTCTCGCTCGAGGACTATGCTGGAAAACGCGTAGGCACGTCTGCGACGTTCGAACCGGTCCGTCACCACCTGGATTCCCTCCAGGAGAATGGGATCGGGCGTGAGCAGGAAAAGAACCGGTTCTGTGTCTTCCGCCAGCTGGAGTGTCTCGATCAGGTCCACATACCCGAGCTGCTCCACCGCAACCGACAGAACCCCTCGTGACAGGTTCGGGAGCCGAAAGCGACCGTCTTCGTCGGTGAGGACACCCCAATCTGCATCCGCAAGGTGCACGAAGGCTCCGACGAGAGGCGTCCCAGCGTCGGAATCGATGACCCGTCCTGAAAGCGCGGGAGCTGTCTCTTCCTTCTCCTGCGCCTCCACAGCATCGAGCCACTGCGCACCGAAAAGGAGAAGCACGATCCAGAGAAACTTCTTCATGGGATTCTCCTCCCTCTGACCGTTGATTGCGAGCCTCCCGGAGGAGGCCCCAGGGGCCGCAGCCCTCTTACCTTCCCGAAAGCAAGTCCCATTCCATACCGCAGGAACTCCACTAACGTTTTCTTCGAAAAGGACTTACCCGACATGAGAGGCCCGGCGACAGTACCGGGAGTTGATCCCGAAGAGGGACGGCCGGACTCCCACGGTGTCCCTGGGGGCGGACAGGGAGGACCACCGCCACCAGAACCCGAGCCCATCTTCCAGGGCAGGGCACTCGACGGATGCACGGTCCCCTCATCCCTCGGTCATCTTTCGGGCATTCAGGGCCTCGTCCAGCTCGTTCTCCGGGATGAGGCCACGCTTTCTGACCACGTCCCTCACGCTCACGCCGTCCCGAGCCGCCTCTTTTGCCACTTCTGCAGCACGGTCATACCCGATTCTCGGATTCAGCGCCGTGGCGATGGCTGGGTTCCGCTCCAATAGCTCCCTGCACCGCTCGTCGTTGGCCGACACGCCGGCGAGACACCGATCCGTGAATGCCCTTACACCGTTGGACAGAAGGTGGATGGATTCCAGGAGTGCCTGCGCGAGGACGGGCATCATCGCGTTCAGCTCGAAATTCCCTCGACTTCCGGCGATGGTGACGGTCACATGATTCCCCATCACCTTCGCGGCCACCATCAGGAGGGCCTCGGCCATGACCGGGTTCACTTTTCCGGGCATGATGGAGCTCCCCGGCTGAACCGCCGGGAGCGAAATCTCATTGATCCCCGAGGTCGGGCCTGACGCGAGCCACCGGATATCATCGGCGATCTTCGCGAGGCTTACCGACAGTGTGTTCAGGGCGCCCGATAGGCTCACCGCAGCGTCCCTGGCGCCTTGGGCTTCGAAGTGGTTCTCGGCCTCGATGAACCGGATCCCCGTCCGATCACTGATTCTCGAGATGGCGCTTTCCGCGAACTCCCGGGAAGTGTTGATCCCGGTTCCGGTGGCAGTCCCCCCAAGAGCCAGCTCGGCCAGCTCTTCCGATGTCCTCCTCACTCGTTGAATCCCGAGCTCCACCTGCCTCGCGTACCCTCCGAACTCCTGCCCCAGTCGCACCGGAGTGGCATCCATGAGGTGGGTCCGTCCCGATTTCAGGACGCCATCGAACGCTATCGCCTTCTGGAGGAGGATTCCCTTGAGGTGTTCCAGGGCCGGGATCAGATCCTCTTCGGTAGCCATACGAGCCGCGATGTGGATCGCGCTCGGGATCACGTCGTTGGACGACTGCCCAAGGTTGACATCATCGTTGGGATGGACAGACACACCCTCCTCGGAGAGCGCCTCCGTCGCAAGCCTCGCGATCACCTCGTTGGCGTTCATGTTGGTGGAGGTGCCCGAGCCCGTCTGGTACACGTCCAGAGGGAAGTGGTCGTCCCATGCCCCTTCTGAAACCTCCGTGGAGGCTCTGGCGATGGCCTGGGCCACCTCGGCCGGAAGCGTTCCCGCGGCGCCGTTCACCAATGCCGCGGCCTCCTTCACCAGGCCAAGAGCCTGGATGAAGCGACGGGGGAAACGCTGCCCGCTGATGGGAAAGTTCTCTACGGCCCGCTGTGTTTGAGCTCCGTACTTGGCCTCCACGGGAACCCGGACCTCGCCCATCGAATCCCGCTCTACCCGCTCTTCCGCCGGACATACCGCCTCCTCCTTCTCCTGTCCCGCCCAAGACTACCCGAGCCCCCCGGGAGGGTGCCCGGTAGACATCATTGGAGTGCCGAGGCCCCCATCCGCTCAGGCGCGCGACCGGTTCCCAGGGGGCCCTTCCTACTTCTTTTGGGGAGGCTGGGATGGCCGCATCTCTACCCTGCTCACGTGGGCGTTCCCAGGGTAGCGGAGAAGGTCCAGGACGGCTTGGCTCACATCTTCAGGAGTCAGGGCCCAGCCTTCTTTCGCGTCGGCCGGGCGGCCGCCGAAGTCCGTGGCCACGCTTCCCGGCATGATGAGGCTCACTCGGATCCCCTCGTATCGGAGATCCAGCATCATGGCCTCGCTCATCCCGAGGAGGCCAAACTTGCTGGCGTTGTAGGCCGCGCCACCGGCAAATGCGTTTCGCCCGGCCAGCGACCCGATGTTGATGATCCAGGCGTCCGGCGATTCCCTCAGGGCTGGGAATGCGGCCCTGGAGATGTAGAAGACGCCGTTCAGGTTGGTGTCGATCTGGGCGTGCCAGTCTTCCAGGGACATCTCCTGAATGGGCGAGAATTTCCCGACGCCGGCATTGTTCACCAGAATGTCCAGGCCGCCGAATTTCTGGACGGTCCGGCTCACCAGCGCTTCGCACGCTTCAGGGTTCCGCGCATCCGCCACAACTCCGTAGGCCTCACCCCTGCCGGACAGAGTTGCCATGACCTCTTCAATGTCCGAAGCCGTTCTCGCACTGAACGCCACCCGGAGGCCCGCGTCGAGAAGGTCCTGGACGACCACCAGCCCGATCCCTTTCGTTCCGCCGGTGACCAGGGCGACTCTTCCATCCAACTCTGACATTCGACCTCCTGGTCATGACATGGGACCGTGTACGGCACGGCTCCCGGATCCCGGATCCCTCCTCCACCCCATCGTTGCAGCCTCTCCCGGGGGATGGGCCTCCGGGGAAACCCCCAGGGATTCCCTGGAAGGGCCAGCACTCGAACGGGAACCGGTTGAGCCTCCTATCCGCTCTCAGCCAACCAGTGCTCCGCATCCAGGGCGGCCATGCATCCGGTTCCTGCCGCGGTGATGGCCTGGCGGTAGTGGTCGTCGATCACATCCCCGGCTCCGAAAACCCCTGGGATATTGGTCCGGGTTGTACCAGCTTGTACCTGGATGTAGCCGTTTTCCTTCAAGGTCACTGCATTCTTCAGGAACGCAGTGTTGGGGGTGTGACCGATTGCCATGAACACGCCTTTGCATTCAAGGGTCTCCTCTTCCCCTGTTTGGGTGTCCTTGAGGCGGACGCCGGTGACGAATTCGTCCCCGAGGATATCGACCAGCTGCGCATTCCACTCCACCCGGACTTTCGGATCGGCCAGGACCCGATCCGCCAGCATCTTCGAGGCTCTGAGCTCCCGTCGTCGGTGGACGACGATGACCTCGCTTCCATACTTCGCCAGATGCTCGGCTTCGGTCATGGCACTATCCCCACCTCCCACAACCACAAGCGGTTGATCCCTGAACGCTGGGAGTGCGCCATCGCATACCGCGCAGGCCGACACACCTCCTCCGGACCTGGCCAGGCGTGTCTCATTCTCCAGGCCAAGCCAATTCGCGCGGGCACCGGTCGCGATAATCACGGTCCTGGCGAGGAACTCCCCGCTGTATCCCGTCACCAGCTTCTTGGGATCGGCCTGAAAATCCACATCGACGACGTCATCGGTGATGATCCGGGTTCCATAGCGCTCAGCCTGGGCCCTCATTCTCGTCATGAGCTCCTGACCGTCGACGCCCTCGGGAAACCCCGGGAAATTCTCCACCTCGGTGGTGAACATGAGCTGCCCCCCGGGGATCATCTCCGTTCCACCCATTCCCTCCAGCACGAGGGGACTGAGATTCGCCCGGGCCGCGTAGATGGCGGCAGTCCACCCCGCAGGGCCCGAGCCGATAACCACCACGTTCTCGACCTTCTCAGGACTGGTCATATGTATGCATTCGCTCTCAGCTCTTCTTGAACACTTTGAGGTTCGTCGAATGGCCAGCACTGCTCCGGGCCGACGGATCCACGAACTGGACGGCGCTATTCACGGCCGTTACCGCCTCCGCGAACCCGGTGGCGATAAGATCCAGCTTCCCCACATAATCCACCATGTCGCCGGCTGCAAAAACACCGGGCAGATTCGTTTCCATAAGCCGATTCACAACGACCCGGTTCCCGTTCAGTTCCAGGCCCAAACCCCCGATGGGGCCCAGGTCCGGCTTGAACCCGAGAAACGTGAGAACCGCGTCTACCGCGATTTCCTCCTGGACCTGAGTACGATTGTCGAAGATCGTCGCCGTCTGGACCGACTCCTCGCCACGGATCTCGCCGACTTCATGAAATGCGCGGAATGACAGCTCTCCAGCCGCGGCCGCAGAATGGAGCGCAGCGACCGTCCGTTCGTGGGCTCTGAATCCATCCCGCCGATGAACCAGAAGGAGATCCTCCGCCACATTCTTCAAGGTCAAGGCCCAGTCCAGAGCCGAATCCCCCCCACCCACCAGAAGCACCCGCTTCCCACGGTACTCCTCCCGGTCCCGGACAGCATAAGCCACACCTCGCCCGAGGAACTCCTCGTATCCTGGGCAATCGAGCTTCATGGGCTCGAAGGCACCCTTTCCCCCCGCCAGGATCAGCGTTCGGGTGGCATAGGTCCTGTGCCGCCCCTCGAGGACGATTCCGTCCTCGGTCGCGGTAATGGCGCTGACCTCCTCATCCAGATGGACCTCCGGGGAGAACTGAGTGGCCTGAGCGATGAGACCCTGGGCCAGATCCTTGGCCAGGATCTCTTTGAAACCCCCGACATCGTAGATGTACTTTTCCGGGTAGAGCGCCATGAGTTGGCCCCCGAGCTCCGGAAGGGAGTCGATGATCCGGACCGACCGCTCCCGCATACCGGCATAAAAGGCGGCGTAGAGCCCCGTGGGCCCCGCGCCGATGATGGTGATGTCACGAACATCCCGTGTCATGACTGAATCAGTCTCCAAGAAGCGGAGCGTCGCGAACTCGCCTACTCTCTTACCCGCGACACTCCGCGAAAAAGGTCAGATTTCCGGTACTGGTCCACCCCCCTTACCACCAGAAGTTTCACACCCACCGCCAGGGGCACCCCAATCAACAGGCCAACGAAGCCAAAGAAGAAGCCACCCACAGCCAGAGCCAGCACCACCCATACCGGATGCAGCCCCACGGACTCGCCGACGATCCGGGGACTGATCACGGCACCCTCCAACCCCTGAGAGGCCCCATAGACGACCGCTATCTTCACCAACGAGACGAGGACGTTTCCACTCACGAATGCGATGAATAGCGCCGGTATGAGGCTCAAAGCCAAACCCAGGTAGGGCACCACGCTGAACACTGCCACCAGCACACCCAGGAGGATGGCATACGGAAAACGCAGGACCAGGAGTCCCACTGCAGTGATGACCCCCATGATGAGCGCCACGGTGATCTGTCCCCGGAGATACCTGGAAAGGAGTCCGTCGTATTCCCCCGCGAGATCCAAGATGCCGGGTCTCGCCGAACCTGGCAGGAGGTCCGAGATGCGCGCCTTCAGCCCGTCGAAGTCCCTGAGCAGATAGAAGGTGATGACCGGTGTGAGGACGACGTAGCCCACGATCGTCACAATCGATCCCAGGCCTTTCCCGAGTCCCAGGACACTCCCCCAGATGCCAGAGAAGATCACCTCTTTTCGCTCATCCAAGAACGTTATGACCGCTGCCGAGTCTACGCTCCTGAGGTTGGAAAGAAGCTCCTCCTCGTCCACCAGGGGCAGATCGACTCTCAAAAGGCTGTCCCAGACGGTCTCTAACCAAGTCGCCAGCCGCTCCAGGAACTCGGGTGCCCGCTGAATGAGTTCTCCCGTTTCCTGGGCCAGGGCAGGGATCCCCAACACCACGGCAATGCCCAGGAGCACCAGAATCGGAAAAGCCAGCAGGATGATCGCGAGGGACCTCCCCAACCGCCTTCCCTCCATCCGATCCACCACCGGATCGAGGATGTAGGCGAGGACCAGCGCCAATACAAAAGGAGCGAGGAGGAACCCAGTCGTATGCAGGAGCCAGAAAAAGGTGAGGATCGTTACCAGCGAGAGAAGAATCCAGTACCCGGACTCTCCCCGGAACGGAAGGAGGGTCGCCACCAGCACCCAGAAGAGGATGAATGGAGTGAGGAGCCCTCCGAGCTCCAAACCGCTGAGGCTGAGGAGGAAGAATACAAGCACCAAGACAACCGAGGCGCCCTGGATGAACCGCCAGGTTCCGTCCGGTGATCGGTCCATCTTCAGTTGGCCTTTCCCAGTGGGGGTCCTGGCGGGCGGGTCATCCGACCCTCTCTTCGGGTTGAACCGGCCCATCTGACTGGAATACTGCCCTCGCCGCATCCCGGAGGACCTCTCGGGCATTCTCGTACCCGACGGTGTCGATGGCCTCCAACAGTGGTAGCCAGATACAGTCGGTGATCCCCTCAGCCGCTTGAGGAACCGGGTCACCGGCCTCGGAGGTCATGAGGAAGAAGGTGCAGTGTTTGTGGATGAGCTTGCCTTTCAGGCGGAAGTACCAATCGATGGTCCTGAGCTTCGGGCCCAACGCCAGGTCCAGAAGCCCGGTCTCCTCCTCCACCTCCCTGAGGCCCGCTTGTTGGGGACCTTCGGTCCCCTCCAGGTGGCCTTTGGGCAGACCCCAGTTTCCGTACGGATCCTTGATGAGAAGAGCGTGGAGCACCCCACGGATCCGCCGCAGAACCACCCCTCCCGCACTCCACTCCTCCCGGGCCCGCCTTCCTCGAGGCAGGCCACTCCGAGCGCTCTTGAGGGGCGTGGGCTTCCCTTCCGAGGTCACCGGCTCCGTCCCTCAGAAAATAGAGATTCGGACATAACGCTGAGGGTTCGCTCTCAGATCTTCCAGGAGCACCGAGAGTTGGATTAGGACATCCTCGGCCCGGTAGATCAAAACGGAATCGTTCATCAGGCGTCCGAACACCCCCTCGCCGGCCTCGATCTGACTCGTGAGGCGGTCCAGCCGAGTGAAGGTGGAATCGGCGCTGGTGATGAGGCCCCGGGCTTCCCCAGCCGTCGTGTTCAACTCCGCGGTCAGGTCCTTCAGGTTGGCCGCAGTGGCTCTGGCATCGAGGAGCAGAGAGTCGGTGGTAGGCGCGCCAAGGAGTTCTTCCGCTGTCACGAAGGCCATATGTCCGGCATGGGCCGCTTCTCGCAACTCCACCGCTGCGGCCTCGACCTCCGTGGCCAGATCCGAGAAGGCTCCAGCCTGGACTTCCACCAGCTCCCGCAGTCTCTCACTCACATCCTGGATGTTGTCGATAGCCTGGGCGATGTTGTGTGCGGTTTCCTGGGTGAACGCCTCCTCCACACGGTCGGTGAGAACGCCCAGGTTCTGGGAAATCTGGTCCGCCGCGGCCGTGAGCCGGGAGATGTCAGGCAGAGCATACCCACCGAGAGTTCCATCCGGAGAGGAGTCGAGGAACTCGAACTGGGGGTACGCTTCTCTAGGGACGATCTCTGCCTGCCAGTCACCGAACATCGATTCAGGCGCGACGAGCGCAGCAGGATTGTCGGGGAGGACCACCTCTTCCCGCACGCTCATGATCACCCGCACGGCCTTCCCGTCGGGTTCCACCGAGATATCGTCCACCCGCCCGATGGTCACCCCCCTCAATTTCACGGAATTCCCGTTCATGAGTTGGCCGACCTCGAGGAACAGGGCTTCCACCTGGCGCGTTCCCCGCCCGAAGCTGGCATCCTGAAGCCACAGGGTCCCCACCACGGCCACAACTATGCCCAGAATTATGACCAGGCCCACCATGATCTCTCTTCGGCGCGTCATCCCGCTCCCTCCAGGAGCTCTGGTTTCCCGTCAATGAACCCACGAACCACAGGATCGGGGCAAGCCTGAACCTCCTCAGGAGTCCCCATGAACCGGATCACTCCGTCATAGAGCATTCCGATCCTGTCTGCGATCCGGTATGCGCTCCCCATGTCGTGGGTGATGACGACTGACGTCACCCCCAACTCTTCTCGAGTTCGAATGATGAGGCGATCGATGACGGTTGTGGTTACCGGATCGAGTCCCGTCGTCGGCTCGTCATAAAGAAGGTACTTGGGTTTGGTGGCGATGGCCCTGGCCAACCCCGCCCGCTTTCTCTGGCCCCCGGAGAGCTGGGCCGGATACCGGTCCTCATACCCCTCCAGGTCTACAAGAGCGAGGCATTCCCTCACTCTTTCCGAAATGGTCTGGTCCGTCATCCCGTCGATGCGCTGAAGACCCAACCCGACATTCTCGCCCACAGAGAGGGAATCGAAGAGGGCTGCAAACTGAAACACATACCCGACATTTCTTCGAACCTCGTAGAGTTCCTCTTGGGAAAGCTGCCCCAGCCGTTGGTCATCCACCCAAACCTGTCCCTTGTCCGGCCTCAGAAGCCCCACCACGTGCTTCAGGGCAACCGATTTTCCGGACCCGGACTGGCCCACCACGGCCAGGGTTTCTCCGTCCGTGACATCCAGAGAAAACCCGCGAAGGACCTTATTCGATCCAAAGGCTTTGTGGATCTCCTTCAGCTCGATGCTCATAGGAGGGTCGCTGCCCAGAACGCGTCCAGGACAAGAATGACCATGCTGCTTACGACCACCGCCCTGGTAGTAGAGAGCCCCACGCCCTCAGCTCCACCGTGGGTGGTGAATCCGAAGAAACAACCGATAGAGGTGACCGTGATTCCGAAGCTAAGAGATTTGATCGCTGCGAACTGGACGTCCCAGGGCTCGAAGAAGAGTCGGAGACCCTTCATGAACTCCGGCGTCGACATGTCCAACAGCTGGAGAGAAGTGAGCCAGCCCGCAGCGATCCCTACAGAGGTAGCTAGGATCACAACCACTGGGAACATGATGAAGCCGGCCAGGATCCGCGGCACCACCAAATATGCGACTGGATCGTAGGCCAGCGTCTCCAGAGCGTCGATCTGCTCCGTCACGCGCATCGTGCCGAGCTCAGCAGCGATGTTCGCGCCCACCCTCCCCGAGAGAGCCAACCCGGTGAGAACGGGTCCCAGCTCCAGAACCATGGTTTTCCCGACCAGCGTTCCCACGAAGTACAGGGGAACCGCACCCGTGAAGGTGTAGGAGGCCTGGAGGGCCATCACGACGCCCGTAAAGGATGCTATAAAGAGGGCGATGGGAACAGAATCCACTCCGATGCGGGCCATTTGCCCCAGGAGGAGGCGCCCCCATATGCCGACCTTCGGCAAGGCTCGAACCGTGTCCGCGCCCAGGGCTCCCCACCGCCCGATCTGGGCAGCCGTATCCAGGGCCGAGCGGCCTACCATTCCGAAGGGATCGAGAAGGAATCTGGGTCTCATTCAG
>JBDHCH010000032.1:0-24934 GCA_039592115.1 Gemmatimonadota bacterium
GACCCAACGAGTTCAACAGCTACATCTGGGTCATCGACGCCCACCCCGAAGACATCCAACAGGTCGACTTCGTCAAGCCCAACGGCGACGTGGTCAGGCGTACGGTCGCCGATTATCGACAACTGAACGACGCGCTCTTCCATGCCGGGCTGGAATCCGGAAGCGAGTTCGAGTGGAAAGATCCCCATAACCGCCTCCACTTCTATGTCGTGGACCTGGACACCACCGAGGACGGGATCCTCACGTACACCCTCGCTGTCCGATCCCTCGACGGCTCAGGTCCCGGGAAGAGGGGCGGTGAGCTATCCGGGATCGGAGAGGCGAGGGTCCGAGGACCCTACACCCCGATCCACTTCACCCTGACCAACACCGGAGCGGCCCCGGGGGCGGATGGCACACTCCACCCGGACGATGCCGCTTCGTTCCTCGATTCCGACCTGTTTCGACTGTCAGCTTCCGTCGAGGGTACAGGTTGGTCTGCCCGGCTCTTGAATGCCCTGACCGCGGTCAAGGTCGGCGGGTCCAGGCGGCAGATCACCGTCTACGCCTCGGCCGGCCCAGGCGCATCTCGGGAGGCCAGGTTGGTTCTGCGGGCCACCTCCGAGAGCGATCCTACGAAACGGCTCTCGGCCACCGTTTCCCTTTCCAGGTGAAGAGGACCTTGGTTCATGCCCGAGCCGAGTACTCTTCAGGGAACTCCGCACCCCATTCAGGTCCCTTCAGCGACAGGCGGCTCCATCCGCACGTGCCCATACCGGAGATCCCGACATGACCAGGAAGTTCCTCACCGTCCCCACGCTGGTCCTTGGACTGTTGCCACCGATGTCCCTGGCCCAGGAGCCTCCAGGGGAGGCCCTGCAGGTGGTGATCCACGCCGACCGGGGAGAGGACACCATCAGCAGGCACATCTACGGCCACTTCGCCGAGCACCTGGGCAGGAGCATCTACGACGGGTTCTGGACACGTGCCGGAACCAGGGAGTGGCACCTCCGGGAAGACGTCATCGAGGCATTGCGAAGAATCCAGGTTCCCAACCTCCGATGGCCCGGGGGATGCTTCGCCGACTACTACCACTGGAAAGACGGGATCGGGCCCCGTGATCAGCGGCCCACGATCGTCAACACGGTCTGGGGCGGGATCACCGAGGACAACAGCTTCGGCACGCACGAATACATGGAGCTGGTGCAGCGGTTGGGCACCGAGCCGTTCATCGTGGGGAATGTGGGAAGCGGCACAGTCCGGGAAATGGCCGAGTGGTGGGAGTATGTGAACTTCCCGGGGAAAAGCCCGATGGCGGACCTGCGGCGGGCCAACGGCCGCGACGATCCCTGGGGTGTCGCGTTCTGGGGAGTGGGGAACGAAAGCTGGGGATGCGGCGGGAACATGACTCCCGAGTATTACGCGGACCTGTACCGCCGGTTCCAGACCTTCCTTCGACCACAGGGTGGGATCCGGGCCTTTCGCGTGGCCACAGGCCCGAATTCAGGCGATTACGAGTGGACGGAGGCCGTGATGCAGGAAGCCGGAGGAGCCATCGACGGCCTGGACCTGCACTATTACACCCTCACCGGCACCTGGCGAGACAAGGGACACGCGGTCCGGTTCGACGAAACCGAATGGTTCGAGCTGATGCAGAAAACCATGCGGATGGAGGAGTTCATCGAAGGCCACTCAGCCATCATGGACGAATACGATCCCCACCGGAGAGTAGCCCTCATCGTGGGAGAGTGGGGGACCTGGCATCAGGTTGAGGATGGCACCAACCCAGCTTTTCTCTACCAACAGAATTCCCTCCGAGATGCGGTCCTCGCCGCATGGAACCTGAACCTCTTCAACAACCACGCCCGGCGAGTCCGAGGCGCAAATATCGCCCAGACAGTGAATGTGCTTCAGGCCATGGTCCTCACACGAGGGGAGGAGATGCTCCTGACGCCGACGTACCATGTGTTCGAATTCTTCACCGTCCACCACGATGCCGTCCTGCTCCCCACAGCTCTGGACGCTGGAGTCTACGCATTCGCCGAAGAGCAAATCCCGGCCGTCAGCGCCTCGGCATCGATGGACGAGAGGGGGCGGATCCACCTCACGGTGGCGAACCTGGATCCAAACGAACCCCGTACCCTCTCCGTGCAAGTCTCTGGCGCCACGGTGTCCCAGGTCGGCGGACGGGTCTTGACCGCCTCGGCCATGAACGCCCATAACACCTTCGAAGACCCTGAAGCCGTTCGGCCGGCTCAATTCCAAGGTGCCATGTTCCACGGAGACCGGCTCATCATCCGTCTCCCGGCGAAGTCGGTGGTCGTCCTTGAGCTCCAGTGACCTCAGAAGCGGCGGTGACGCCCATGCCCGCGGAGAACCTCCAGTGTCCGTAGACCATCCCAGAACCCCACCTCTGGACCGCCGTTCTTTCCTGAAGGTCACCGGCACCCTGACGGCCGGAGCCACCCTTTTCCCCTACCTCGGGTGTTTGCCGACCGGCAAGGAGCTGGCCGAGGCCTCGGCAGCCGCACAGGCCGGGTGGGTGATCCGGCCCTTCCCTCTCGATCAGGTGAGGCTCGGACCCGGCGTGTTCAGGGAAAAACGGGACCGGATGTTGAACTACGCTCGAAACTACGGGGGCGAGGCCGACATCTTCGCCGGGCCTGACAGGATGCTCAGCATCTTCAGAGCCAATGCAGGCCTCGATACGAAGGGCGCCGAGCCCGTGGGAAGTTGGGAGAACGCCACCGGGTACCTCCGGGGGCACTACGCCGGCCATTTCATGAGTATGCTGGCGCAGGCGTACGCAGGCACCGGGGACAGAGTCTACAAAATGAAGCTCGACCACATGGTGGCGGCCCTCGCTGAATGCCAGGCAGCCCTGGCGAACGCGGCGAGGCGGCCCACCCCGAGGGTACCCGGGCGACATGGGAGTGCGTTGAGGTTTTCCGGCTCCCCCATCGGAGAGGCCGAGCATGTCCGCCTTCCCAGTGGGATCATCGGCGGCCTGAGCGACTTCACCATCGCCCTATGGGTGAAACCGTCGGTCTACGACCGGAATGCAGTCTCGGATTCCCGCGGAAACCCCATAGAGCTCACCAACGGGTCGGCCATATTCAGTTTCGGGAGCCCGAACCCCGAGTACGCCGAAGAACCCCTCGCCCACATGTACCTGACGGTCCGCGTCTCGGACGAGAAACCCGTGCCGAGGTTCGCCATCACAACTTCCGGGGAGGAGGGAGAACAGCGCCTGGACGGCGTCGAGCCCCTTCCCACGGACGAGTGGACCCACCTCGCCCTTACCCGGGCAGGAAACACGGCCACACTCTTCATCGATGGTGCTCCAGTGGCCACAAACACTGCCATGACCCTGGGGCCCGCGGACCTGGGAACCGCCAGCGCGTGCTGGCTTGGTCGCCACCAGTTCCCCCAGCGGACCGTATCCTACCTCAACGCATCGCTGGACGAGTTCCAGATCTTCGGCAAGGCCCTCGGTGAGGAGGAGGTCCGATCCCTGATCGAGTCCCCCGGGGGCAGCGCAGGGGGCGGGGAGGTTGTCTGGTATCGCTTCGACGAGGACGGGGGCGCCGTGGCCTTGGATTCCTCCGGGAACGGCAGGGACGCCACGGTGTTCGCCCCCACCGACGGACGTCGCCACCCTGGATTCCTCTCTGCCTACCCAGAAACTCAGTTCATTCGCCTGGAGGAATTCGCGCGGTACGGCGGGAGCCGGGGGATCTGGGCACCCTATTACACTCTCCACAAGATCATGGCAGGACTCATCGACGCCCACGTCCACGCGGGCAACGAGGAGGCCCTGGATATCCTCACGGGAATCGGCGATTGGGTACACAGCCGGCTGGCACCGCTTCGCCAGGAACAGCTGGACCGCATGTGGGACATCTACATCGCCGGAGAGTACGGCGGCATGAACGAGAGCCTGGCTTTCCTCCACACCCTTCGCCCGGACAGGGGAGAGTACCTGGAGGCGGCCAGACGGTTCGACAACCGGAACATCCTTCCACCCACAGCCGCCAACCAGGACGTCCTGAACGGTCGTCACGCGAACCAGCACATCCCCCAGTTCACCGGCTACCTCCGGATCTACGAGCGGGATCATCAAGAGGCATACTTCGCGGCGGCCCGGAATTTCTGGGCAATGGTGGTCCGTCACCGGACGTACAGCCACGGGGGAGTGGGGGTGGGGGAGATGCTTCGGGACCGAGATGTCATCGCCGGCTCCCTTTTCGAAGACCGAAACCACGCGGAGACCTGCCCCCTCTACAACATGCTCAAGCTGAGCCGAAACCTGTTCTTCCACGAGGCCGACCCCAAGTACATGGACTACTACGAGGTCGGCCTCTTCAACCAGATGCTCGGTTCACGGCGGGACATGGATAGCGCCGACAGCCCCCAGGTCACCTACTTCGTGCCGGTTCAGCCCGGGCAGCGGAGGAGCTACGGGAACGTGGGCACCTGTTGTGGCGGAACGGGCATGGAGAGCCACACCAAATACCAGGACTCAATCTACTTCCGTTCCGTGGCCGACTCGGCGCTTATTGTGAACCTCTTTATCTCCTCCACGCTCCGGTGGCCGGAGAAGGGATTCACCGTCACGCAGGAATCCCGATTCCCGGAGAACGGCGCCAGCACCCTGACCGTGGAGGGGAGCGGCCTCTTGGATATCCGGCTTCGGGTGCCCTACTGGGTTCGGAAGGGGTTCTTCGTGAGCATCAACGGGGAGCTCCAGAGTCTGGAAGCCATCCCCGGGACGTATCTGAACCTGACCCGAAGGTGGAGCCCTGGCGACCGGATCGAGATCGACATGCCGTTCAGCTTCCGCATGGAGGGAGCCATCGACGACCCGGCGATCCAGTCGGTGTATTATGGCCCCGTCCTCCTGGCCGCACAGGCTGATCCGGTAGGGCAGGATCCGGAATCCGGATTCCTCGACGTGAGCCTCTATCCGCACTTGAAGCTGGACGGAGATCTGGCCGGCGCCTTCTCCCCGGCGGACCGGCCCCTCCATTTCACGCTGAACGGCCTGAACATGGCGCCGTTCTTCGTGGCGGACCCGGTGGAAGAGGGGGGCGCTCCTCCGGAAGGAACGCAGAGTGGCCAACTTCGAGGGAGAGGGCGGAGGGGGCCCCCCACCCAGCCGTACCACATCTACCTGCGGCGAAGAGAGCCCAGCGTCGCCTTCGGTTCAGTGGACTCCGGCGTACCCAACGCCGTCGGTCCCCATGGCGCCACCTTCCTGGATACGGTCTGGGGTGAGGCGCCCTTCCCGAGCCATCGGGATTTCCTGTCCAGCGTGGAACGGGTTGCCGCCGACTGGACTGCGGGAGGAGCGTTCACCCCCGCCCAGGCAGGTGCCGTGCTCGAGGCAGCTCTGCGGGCGGAGGAGGATCTCCGGGTTTGACGAACCTTCCGACGTCGTGAGACCGGCTGGGCGCTCGGGCCAGGCGCTCGGGCCAGGCGCTCGGGCCGGGGACTCGAGCAGAAAGGGAGAACCGCAAATGATCAGGACCCGGAGGGCCAACCTCGGGACCGGCCCCACCCTCCACCCCGGCGTTCGGGGCGGAGGGCTGCTACTCTTCCTGCTTCTCCCACCTCTCGTTCCGAATGGGTCTGGGGCCTGCCAGGCTTCAGATCAGGGGCGGCGATCTCCTCCGGACACGACCCCGACCCTGGGGTTGGAACAGGGCCTCCTGAGCCTGGATACTCCGCTCTTCCATCTCGACCTGGTCCAGGCCTCGCAGACCGTTGCCGCCCTCCGGCCCATAGCCGACGGCGAGTTCGACTTCACCCCCTCCGACTGGCTGGAGCGAAGGGATTCCGACAGGTATTTCCACCTGGGTGATCTCACGCTTCGGCTTCGGCAGGGGGAATCGGAACCGTGGAAGCACTACTCCACCGCCGCGGCCCGGGCTCCGGTGGAAGACCTCCCGGTCTCCCCTCCTTCCCTGGCGGGCGCCGACCTGGGTCCGACTCTCCCGGAGACGATCCCCCTCAGGGTCCGGCGCTATTGGGAAGCCCGGGAGGGTCACCTCACCCTCCGCTTCGAGCTGGAGAATCGGACGGGCAGGCCCGTAGAGATCGGGGCCCTCGGAATCCCCCTGGTGTTCAACAACATCCTTCAGGGCCGAACTCTGGAGGAGGCCCATTCCGTCTGCTCGTTTTCGGACCCCTACATCGGTGGGGATGCGGGATACGTGCAGGTTGCACGCCTCACGGGCCAGGGCCCAACCATGCTGGTAGTTCCCCTGGCTGGGACTCCTTTCGAAGCGTACAACCCCTTGTTGGGCGACCCCACCCGGAGGGGCGTCACCTTCGAGGGGTTCTACGAGTGGGTGGCCCACAGCAGAGCTTTCGTGGAGGAGGAGTGGGCGGAAGCGGCCCCGTGGAATCCCCCCACTTCCGCAACCCTGACCCCGGGGGAGACCCGCTCCTACGGACTCGCGTTCCTCCTGGCCACCGGCCCGAGGAGCATCGAGCCCACCCTGGAAGATCACGGCCGGCCGGTGGCGGTGGGGATCCCAGGGTACGTCCTGCCGGCCGACCAGGAAGCCCGTCTCTTCCTGAAATCCCCCTCCGAGATCCATTCCGTGGAGGTGGACCCTTCCGGCTCCCTCGCAGTCACGGCCGCCGAGACGACCCAAAGGGGTTGGCAGGCCTACGACGTCCGAGGCGTCGAATGGGGACGGGCTCGTGTCACCGTCGGGTACGCCGACGGGTCCCAACAGTTCATCCACTACAAGGTCATCAAGCCCCAGGCCAAGGTCGTGGAGGACATGGGGAGGTTCCTCACCACCGAGAGCTGGTACGAGAATCCCGAGGATCCTTTCGGGCGGAGTCCCTCCGTCATCACCTACGATTACGAGGAGAGGCGACAGGTTACGGAAGACAACAGGGCTTGGGTCGCTGGCCTCGGGGATGAAGGGGGTGGGGGAGCCTGGTTGGCCGCCATCATGAAGCAGCTCGTCCAGCCGGACGTTTCCGAGCTGGCGAAGTTGCAGCGATTCGTGGACGAAGTGATCTGGGGCGGGCTTCAGTACGCCGAGGGTGCACGAAGATTCGGAGTACGGAAGAGCATGTTCTACTTCGAGCCGGACAGCATGCCTTTAGGCACGTACAGCGATGAGATTCGGTACGGTGGGTGGTCGAGCTGGGACAAGGAAGAGGCCGGCTCCGTGGGCCGTTCCTACAACTACCCCCACGTGGCCGCACTGTACTGGGTCCTCTACCGCCTGGCCAGGAATCACAGTGGCCTGGTCACGAACCATCGCTGGGGCTGGTATCTCGAGAGGGCGTACGAAACCGGGCAGGCCATGGCTCGCCTGGCCCCCCACTACGCCCAGTTCGGCCAGATGGGTGGAACCGTGTTCCTCCTCATCCTCCAGGACCTCCAGCGGGAGGGTTGGTCGGAACAGGCGGCGGCGTTGGAGACCACCATGCGGGCGCGGGCCGACCTCTGGCGCTCCCTGGGTTACCCATTCGGAAGTGAGATGCCGTGGGATTCCACGGGGCAAGAGGAAGTCTACGGATGGAGCAGGTATTTCGGTTACGACGAAAAGGCCCAGGTGACCCTCAGCGCCATCCTGGCCTACATGCCCACCCTCCCCCACTGGGGATACAATGGGAGCGCCAGGCGATACTGGGACTTCCAATACGCGGGGAAACTGCGGCGGGTGGAGCGCCAGCTTCACCATTATGGCTCCGGGTTGAACGCGATCCCCGTTCTCTCTGAATTCCGCGATCGCCCGGATGACTTCTTCCTCCTTCGAGTCGGGTATGGCGGTCTCATGGGAGCCATCGCGAACGTCACCGCAGATGGGTTCCCCCCCGCCGCATTCCACGCCTTTCCCTCAACCCTTCGGATTGATGGGATCACCGGCGACTATGGTCCCGGGTTTCTCGCCCACGCCATCAATACCGCCACCTATGTCGTTCGCCACCCCGAGTTCGGCTGGGTGGCATTTGGCGGGAACCTGACTGTGCACGGGGACGCGGTCCGGGTGCGGCCCCAGGATTCGGCCCGATCCAGGGTTTACCTGGCCCCCCTCGGGCTTTGGATCGTCCTGGATGCCGGCACGATCTCAGAGGTGGGGCTCTCCGAGGACGGTGCGGTGCGCGTTACCATGGATCCAGCCACCCCCCATACACCCACGGCCTTCCTCCGGGTTGAGCAGCCCGGGAAGATTGCGGGAGGGAGGAGAATGGCTCCAGTGGCGGCCTACGAAGTCGCGCGGGGGGCCTTTGTAATACCGTTGGGTTTCGACACCACTACAGTCCTGTTGAGAGAGAACAGCGGACTGGCCCCTTGAGAGGAGCAGGAGAGTGACCATGATCGACTTTTCCCCCCTGGAAGCGTGGTTCCTCACCGGCAGCCAGCATCTCTACGGGCCCGAGACCCTGGAGCAGGTGGAACGGAACGCCGGAGCCATCGTGGAGGAGCTGAACGCCTCCGGCATTCTACCCATCCGCATCGTGGCCAAACCCGTCCTCACGACTCAGGAGGAGATCGACCGGGTGTTCCGGGAGGCCGATGCAGCGCCCGAGTCCATCGGGCTCATAGCATGGATGCACACGTTCAGCCCGGGAAAGATGTGGATCGGGGCGTTGAGCCGTCTGACGAAACCCCTCTGCCATCTCCATACGCAATTCAATCGGGAGATTCCCTGGTCCACCATCGACATGGACTTCATGAACCTGAACCAGTCCGCCCATGGAGGCCGGGAATTCGGGTATGTCTGTTCCCGGCTCCGCAAAGCCCGGAAGGTGGTCGTAGGCCATTGGAATGAGACCGGGACTCAGGAAGCCGTCGCCAGTTGGCTTCGGGCGGCGGCGGCGTGGCATGACAGCCAGGGGATGAAGATCGCCCGCATTGGTGACAACATGCGGGAGGTCGCTGTGACCGAGGGAGACAAGGTGGAGGCGCAGCGACGGCTGGGGTACGCGGTCAACGGCTACGGATTGGGCGACGTCCTCCCCCATGTGGAGGGCGTCACCGACGCCGAGGTCGACGCCCTGTGCCGGGAGTACGCCCGCGCCTACGACTTGATGCCGGGGCTGGAGGCGGGCGGGAAGCGACACTCGTCGCTTAGAAACGCTGCACGCATCGAGCTCGGGCTCCGGTCCTTTCTCGAGGCGGGGGGATTCTCTGCCTTCACCGACACCTTCGAGAACCTCCACGGTCTCGAGCAGCTGCCCGGTATTGCAACGCAACGGCTGATGGCGGACGGGTACGGCTTCGGGGCCGAAGGGGATTGGAAACAGGCCGCGCTGGTCCGATCTATGAAGGTCATGGCCCACGGGCTCCCGGGGGGCACCACCTTCATGGAGGATTACACCTATCACCTGGATCCTGCCCTACCGAGCGTCCTGGGCTCTCACATGCTGGAGATCTGTCCCTCCATCTCCTCGGGAACACCCTCCTGCGAGATCCACCCCCTCGGGATCGGCGGGAAAGAGGATCCGGTGCGTCTGGTCTTCGACTCCGAACCCGGGGAGGCGGTGAATGCCACCGTGGTTGACATGGGGAATCGCTTCAGAATGGTCGTGAACGTAGTCGACGTGTCTCCACTCCCGGAACCCACTCCCCGGCTTCCGACGGCTCGGGCCTTGTGGCACCCTCGTCCGAGTCTTGACGTATCCGCCACGGCCTGGATACGCGCCGGGGGTGCCCATCACACCGCGCTCTCCCTGGCTTTGACGGTTGGCCATCTGGAGGACTTCGCAGAAATGGCGGACGTCGAGCTTCTGGTGATCGATGAAGGGACTGAGTTGCGGGAGTTCCAGAACGAGCTCAGATGGAACGAAGCCGCGTACCGACTAAAAGGGTTCGAGGAAGGGGGGTGAGCCCTCCGAGGCCTCACGTGGCCTCGCTCCTCCTTGCCGGAGGCCAGCGCCACCCCTAGCCTGTTCGGGGCGAAATTGACTTTGGGCGCACCGGGGAGGGTAATGCGGGGCCCAGGCATCGGACCCGTATGCCCGCCTCCCCATCGGCCTGGAGCGCCACCAGAACGGCCGGTCAGCCAGCACGGATCCTACTATCCCAGGACCGTATCCCGAACCCTGGACCAGACGACACCATGAGCGGACACGCCGAAGCCCACGGACCCAGGAAGCTCCCCTCCACCGCCTACGAGATCAAACCCGGTGAGACCTTCATTCCCCTGACGTACGGTGAAACCCTCACCGAGTTCACCTGGAAGGCGGCCATCACCGGCGTCATCCTGGGAGTGATTTTCGGTGCTGCCAACACGTATCTGGGCCTCATGGCCGGCCTCACCATCAGTACCTCCATCCCGGTGGCGGTGCTCACGGTGGTGAGCTTCAGGGTGTTCTCCGCCATGGGCTTCCGGCATTCTATCCTGGAATCCAACATGTCCCAGACGGTGGGCTCCGCCAGCTCCTCCGTCGCGTCCGGAGTGCTCTTCACCATCCCGGCCCTCTTCATCTGGGGGATGAATCCAGCCTGGGCCCAGATCACGCTCCTGGCCATGGCCGGGGGTCTCATCGGGGTCCTCTTCATGGTCCCCCTGCGTCGGTACCTGATCAAGCAGGAACATGGAGAGCTCCCCTACCCGGAGGGGATGGCCTGCGCAGAGGTCCTGGTGGCGGCCGAAGGGGGCGGGAAGCAAGCCCACGGGGTGTTCTGGGGGCTGGGGGTGGGGATGCTCTTCCAGCTCATCACCCAGGGCTTCAAGTTCGTGAAATCGGTCTGGGAGGTCGGACTCCCGTTCAAAGCCAGCATTTCGGCCAAGGTGAACGCACCGCTCCTCGGAGTGGGGTACATCCTGGGTATCCGCATCGCCACCGTCATGGTGGCCGGCGGGGCCCTCTCCTCTCTCATCATCATTCCGGTCATCAATCTCTGGGGGCAAGGACTGACAGCCCCTGTTTTCCCCGAGACGGAGACTCTGATCCGAGACATGACCTCCGGCCAGATCTGGGACCGGTACATCCGCTACATCGGGGCCGGGGCAGTGGCAACTGCAGGAATCATCACTCTCATCAAGTCCATCCCCACCATGATCGAGTCCTTCAAGCTGGGTCTCGGGCAGTTGACCCAGCAGGTGGGGGGCGCGGCGGCCAAAGTGGATCGGACCGACGACGACCTGAGCTTCAAAACGGTGGGGATCTTCCTGGGGATCATCTTGCTGGCTCTGACGCTCGCCCCGGGGGTCCTGGGTTACCTGGAGGGGATCACTTCCCGGGCAATCGCGGCCATCTGCATCGCCATCTTCGCCTTCTTCTTCGTGACCGTCAGCTCCCGGATCGTCGGCCTGGTGGGCGTCACATCGAACCCGACTTCGGGGATGACCATCGCCACCCTCCTGGGCACCTCGCTGGTGTTCTACCTCATGGGTTGGACCGACATGGTGGGGAAGGCGTCAGCCCTCATGGTGGGCACGGTGGTCTGCATCGCCGCGTCCATCGCGGGAGACACCTCCCAGGACCTGAAGACGGGGTTCATCCTGGGCGCCACCCCCTACCGCCAGCAGATCGGGGAGCTCATCGGCGTCATCACTTCGGCAGGGTTCGTCACCCTGGTGATCATCATTCTGAACCAGGGCACTCCCGGCGGCCTTGGTGGCCCAGAGCTGCCGGCTCCCCAGGCCGTGCTCATGAAGCTTGTCATCGACGGTGTGTTGGATCAGAACCTGCCCTGGGCCCTCATCTTCATCGGTGTGGGGATCGCCGGGGTCGCCGCCCTTTTCAAGATTCCTGTGTTGGCTTTCGCGGTGGGGGTCTACCTACCTCTCTCCACGATGGGTGCGGTATTCTTCGGCGGTCTCCTGAGATGGTTCCTGGGACGGAATCAGGACGAAGCGGACCGGGAGAGCCGAAGGGAGAAGGGCGTCCTGTTCGGGTCCGGACTGGTCGGCGGCGGCGGGCTGACAGGAGTGATCCTGGCGGTTTGGGTGGTCGCTGTTCGGAGAGGGGAACCGATAGCCGGATACGCTCCCGATATCCCGGAGTGGGCCAGCATGCTCCTGGCCGCCGCCACAATAGGGGTGATCCTGGGTATCATGGGGTACTACGCCAAGCGAAGGGACGCCTGACCCAAACCAGAAGGCCCTGGAAACATGGGACGATTTCGTTGGATCTCCCTGGCGGTTGTCGCAGCCGCCGTACTCGCGACGCAGGCCTGTACCGGGCCTCCGGCCCCTCGTTTCGTCATCGGAGGTGGGGAAGGAAACCGGGAGATCCGTATCGAGGTGGTGAACGACAACTTCGCCGACATGACCATCATGGTCATGGTGGAGGGATCCAACTTCCGACTGGGAGATGTGACCGGAAAATCGAGCGCCAGGTTTACATTGGACCCCGATCGGATCTCACCCAGCATGGGCCTCCGTCTCCTGGCCGATCCAGTTGGTTCCCGCCAGGCCTACCTGTCGGATGAGGTGATCGCGGAGGCGGGCTCTATCGTGGTGTTCAACATCGCGCCTGCCCTGGCTCAAAGCTTCATCTCCCTCCGTGGATAGGCCCACAGACCTCGCAATCCTGAAGGGCCCGTCGCGATCCGGGAATCGCGAAGGAGAACGAGAAAGGCCCCCTCCGGACATTCGGAGGGGGCCTTCCGTTCGGCGATTCGGTCCCGGGCAGTGCGTTTCCCCCACCTCGGGGCAGACCTGAAGCGGTGGTTCCCAGCCCTCAGGGGTCCATCAATCTCCGAATTTGATCCCCTGGGCCAGAGGCAGCTCCGTGCTCCAATTCACCGTATTCGTCTGCCGCCGCATGTAAGCCTTCCAGGAATCGGACCCGGACTCCCGTCCACCTCCAGTGTCCTTCTCCCCTCCGAATGCCCCGCCGATTTCCGCTCCACTGGTCCCGATGTTCACGTTGGCGATGCCGCAGTCGCTGCCCCGGTGGGAGAGGAAGGTCTCCGCCTCCCTGAAGTTCTCCGTGAAGATGGAGGACGAGAGCCCTTGCGGGACCCCGTTGTGGATGGCCACGGCCTCGTCGATCTCGTCCACGGCCTGCGCTCGGTCGGATTCCGGATTCCCGTAGGTAATGATGTAGAGGATCGGGGCGAAGGTCTCCTCCTGGACGATCTCCCAGTGATTCTCCGCCTCCGCGATGCAGGGGGTGATATAGAGTCCGCCCGGGTAGTCGTCGCCTTCCAGCCGCTTTCCCCCATAGAGGACCTTCCCGCCAGCCGCCTCGACCCGTGCCATGGCCTTTTCGACATCCAGAACGGCCTGTGTGTTGACGACCGGACCCATGATCGTGTTGGCCTCGAGGGGGTTCCCGATCCGGATCGACTCGTACGCCGGGATGAGCCGCCTGAGGAGCTCTCCCTTCATGGAAGCGTGCACGATGATCCGGCGCGTGGATGTGCACCGTTGGCCCGCGGTCCCGACTGCACCGAAGAGGATGGCGGGGAGCACCAGGTCCATGTTCGCATTAGGAGTCACGATGATCGCGTTGTTCCCCCCGAGCTCCAGGATGGTATTCGCCAGCCGTCCCCCCACCACCTCGGCAACCCGACGCCCCACCTCGCAGCTTCCGGTGGCGGAGACCAGGGGAATCCGCCGATCATGGAGGAGGCGGTCGCCCACCGTGGATCCCTTGCCGATGGTCAGGGAGAAGATGGCTGGGTTCACGCCGTTGGCCTTGCACACCTCGGCGGCGATTTTCGTCACGGCCAGGGCCGTCAGGGGCGTCTTGGAGGCGGGTTTCCACAGCGTGCTGTCTCCGCAAACCGCTGCAAGGGCCGCATTCCAGCTCCATACCGCGACCGGGAAGTTGAACGCGGAGATGACCGCCACGATCCCCAGGGGGTGCCACTGCTCCCGCATATGATGATCCTGCCGCTCGGACTGCATCGTGAGGCCGTAGAGCTGCCGAGAGAGCCCGACGGCGAAGTCGCAGATGTCGATCATCTCCTGAACCTCGCCCTCCCCCTCGGCGAGGATCTTCCCCATCTCCAGGGTCACGAGGGCGCCCAGGTCCTCCTTCTTGTCCCGAAGGGCGTTCCCCAGCTGTCGAACCACCTCCCCGCGCTTGGGTGCCGGGACCGTGCGCCATTCCAGAAAGGCTTGGTGGGCTTTGTCGACGATGGCGTCGAACTCCTCCTCCGTGACCTGCTGGACCGACCCGATCTTCGATCCGTCCACCGGCGTGAACACGTCCAGGACCGGTCCGGACCCAACCCAATCCCCGGCGAAGCCACCAGGGTTCACATCCTCGATCCCGAGTCTCTTCAAAAAGTCGTACATGGGCACACCCTTCAGTGTCTGTTGATCAGCGAGCCGGAACGAGGGTGCCGCCGGAGCAACAATTCCGGGCATTTCCCCTCCGGGTCGAAGTAATATCGGCGGTAGTGTAGCGTGTTTCTTTCGACCCCACCACCGCTCTTCCCAACCGTCCGCATCCGGTGGTCCGACGGGCAGCCTCATACGGAGCGTTATCCGTCGGCCCCGGCTCCTCCGGCGGTCCCGACGCCCCTATCTTGCAGGGGGTACCATCCGGAAATGGTCAGTAGAGTGTTCAAGAATCCGGGCGAGCCGAACCATGATCGGCGAAGGCCAGGGAGAGGCAGGATGGAAACAGTCAGATGCGAGGTGTGCGTGGAAGGCATCCCGGGTGCACTCGCGGCAGCCGAAGGCGGCGCCCATCGGATCGAACTGTGCGCCGGGTTGGTGGAGGGAGGAACAACTCCCAGCCTGGGAACTCTGGGTGTGGTCCTGGAGAGGGTCCGAATCGACACAACCGTGTTGGTTCGTCCCCGGGGAGGGGACTTCCTTTACACCCCCGAAGAGATGGAAGTAATGATCCGGGATGTGAAGACCATCCGGGACGCCGGCGCCTTCGGGATCGCGATAGGTGCGCTAACCCGTGACGGAAGCGTCGACGAAAAAGCCATGGCAGCGGTCGTGGAGGCCGCCGGACGTATGAGCGTGACCTTCCACCGGGCCTTCGACATGACGAGGGACCCATGGAGCACCATGGACACGCTCGTCGAGTTGGGGGTGGATCGGATTCTGACCTCCGGCCTGGAGAGGACCGTTCCGGAGGGCACCGGCCTTATTAAACGCTTGGTCTCCGCAGCCGGAGGTCGAATCTCTATCATGCCCGGGGGGGGGATCAGGAAGGAGAACGTTGCGGGGATCGTCCGGGATACCGGGGTCCGAGAGGTCCATTTCACCGCGTTCACCCGGGCGGAGAGCCTCATGATCCACCAGAATTCTCGGCCCAGGATGGGGGCGGCGGAGGTCCCCGGGGAGTTCGATCGGATCTCCACGGACCCCCTGGAGGTCAGGGCCGTTCTTCAGGCCCTGGACTCGGCGAGCCTCGATGGGCGCTGAGTGAAGGGAGTCCCCCGCCCAGACCGTGCCGATCCACCCGGGCCATGGCCTTCCCGTCAGGGCACCGCCTGAACGAGTGGGGGCGGCCCGCCCTTAAAAGGTCAGTACCTCCCAGTCTCCCTTCAGCATCTCCGTGAGCGGCACGCCCATGTACTTCACCTCGATGCCCAACGCTTCCAGGTCCCCCGAGACTCCGTAGCTGTCGGCGCATGCCCTGCAGGCCACCAGCTCCACACCGGCTTCGCCCATAGCCGTGACCTGGTCTTGAAGCTCGCTATCGTTGGCCAGAAGATCTGAGGAAGGCCCCCAGACGATGAGCGTCACCTCGTCGAACCATCCTCGGGCTTTCGCATTCAGCGTGTACATGAAAGTGACCTTCAAGGCCACCTCTCTGTCTCCGCTCGTCCAGAGCACGGCAAGACGTGACGGGGTTTCTTGATCAGTCATGAGGTCGGTGGGTGGCTTTGTGAAGTCGTCAGGGGAACGGGGTCCGACACCGAGAACGGTCAGGGCAATGAGGGCAGCCGCAAGGAGACCGGCAGTGCCCTTGGCGAAGCGGGGCATAGTTCCTACCTGGAGGGAGGAATGAACACTCAGGGTCCGGCGGAATGTCGGGAAGGGTTCAGAAAAAAGCCAGCGACCTGATCTGCCACCCGTACCCTGAGTTTTTCAGGAGCATGAAAAAGTGCCCGGGCCGGTCCGGCCGATCCACACCTTCCGCATGAAATCTTCCGAAGGTGAAGCTCAACCGATCTCTGCGATCGAAGTCCAGTTCCACGGTGAGGATATCCCCGTAGAGGTCCATCCCCTCCTGCAATCGCTCGGCCAGGGGTGAGTCCCCCATCATGTTACCCGTTTCATGGGGGAGCCGAACCCAGGCATCTTCGGAAAAGAAGCTGGCGGCGTCTGGAACGTCACCGCGGTGCCAGGCGTCCCGAAAGGCCATCAGGACGAACTCTGCGTCTCCGTATGCAGCGAACCGGGATGCCCCCCTTCTCCCGGAACGGACCCTGTCGTTGGTGAGGGGCTCGAGGAGCTCGGGGGTGACGACCTCAGGGAAGTCCACGGTGCCGGAGTCCGGGAGGAAGAGCTGGGCTCGAATGAGCCAGTCACCCCCCTCCTCCTCGATGACCGTGAAATGCCGGCCACTGTTGGACCCCATTCCGCCGGACCTGGGATCGGCGGCGTAGTAGCCGGACAGGTAGGCAAACCCCTCACAGGCCTCCAGGTCCTGCATTCCCGTCCGGATGGCGGAGGTCAGGGGGAGAGCCGCCTCCGAGAACGCCTCGATCGCTTCCCTCCCCTTCAGGGGAAGCCCCCCGGGCTGGAGGAGCGTGGCCTCGCGGGAATAATGTTCCGGGACCCTCTCCTCCCCGGTCCTCCGCCATGCACCCTGCCAGGAGTCCATGACCTCGTTGACCTTGTCCACCATCTGATTGTAGAAGTCACCACGGAGACGCCCCACATCCACCGTACGGCCACCAGGCATCAGCTGGGCGGAAAGGGGATTGTATGAAAAGAAAAGGGCCGTGAGGAACAGAATGGCCCTTCTTTGCGTCTGCATCGTATATGCCCTCTGAGTGTGCTTGACCAGAGCGACCGGAGGATGAATCGAATCTAACTGATCAAGGACACCTGGGAGTAGTAGCGTGTTGAGGGGGGGAAGGGTTGCTCCTTCCCCACCGCCCCTCGCCCCCCCCGGATCGCACTCGCCCTCACCGGGGGCTCCCCCCCCGTCAAAGGGCCACGAACGCGATGATGGTGTAGAGGACCGCCCCCAGTCCGGCCGCAATAGATGCGATGGGCATTTGCGTCGTGACGTGATCCATGTGGTCGGACCCTGTGGCAAGGCTCGAGAGAATGGTCGTGTCGCTGATGGGGGAGCACTGATCTCCATACACTGCCCCGCCCAGGACCGCGCCGAAACAGAGGGTGATGAAGAATGGATCGGGGTTCACAGCGAAAGCCAGGGGCATCGCGATGGGGAAGACCACTGCGTAGGTCCCCCAGGAAGATCCCACCGAAAAGGCGATCAACATGCAGATGAGCATGAAGATGGCCGGCAGAAACGGCGCAGGGATGGCCCCTGCCGTGGTCCGGATGAGGAACCCTGCGGTGTCCAGGGATCCCGAGACCTGCCCAAGGGTCACGGCCAAGGCCAGAATGATGGCTCCCAGGGACACGCCCTTCACACCGTCGACGAAACCGTCGATGACCTCGGTCAGTTTCATCCCCTTGATGAGGGCCAGAATCATCGCGGAAAGGACCGATAGGACGAATGCCTCGTTGATGGGGATCCTCACGGCACCGTGCACGAGCTGATTGAAGATGAGCCCCCCGACGGCCACCCCGATGAGGGTGAGGATGGGTACGGAAAAATCCCAGTTGGTGGTCTCGTATCCCTCGGGTATCTTCAGCTCCTCCAACTCCTTGCTGGACATGGTGTGTGCCCCAGGGGCATCCAGCTCACCCGTCTTCTTCACCCGCTCGATGGCCCGCTTCATCTTTCCGAAGACGAAAGGGTTGATGTCCAGCGCGAAGGTGTAGGTGAACACCACCGCGAAGATCCCATAGAAGTTGAACAGGATGGCCTTGTAGAAGAATCCGGTGGCGTCATCGATGGTGGCAAAGAGGGGGATGGTGCCCACGACCAGCCCCCCTACGTAGGATGGCCAGACGTTGAAGGGGATGACGGTGGCGATGGGCGATGCAGTCGAGTCGATGATGTAGGAGAGCTCCTCGTGTGACACCTTGGCTTCGTCCGCCACCGGTTTCACCGTGCTCCCTGCCAGGATCGTGCTGATGGTCCCACCCTGGTGGAAGACCGTCCCGATCATGCACCCGAAGAGTTTCGCCGTCTTCCTCCCCCGCACGACCCGCGCCCCGGCCCAGTGGGCGAAGTACCGAGCCCCACCCGTGCGCGTCCACAACCCGATGAGCCCCCCCAGGCACCAGAGATAGACCAGGAGGATCTGTGCGTAGGATTCAGTTCCAACCGCCGGAAGGAGATAGGCGCCAATGACGTTGAAATTCCCGCTGACGACCCCACCAACCGCGATGCCGATGAAAAGGGCTGAGATGACCTCCTTGGTATAGAAGCAGAGCACCAGGGTCAGTGCCGCCGGCACAATGGACCAGAACCCGAAGTCCTCATGGCCCGGAGCCCGGGCGATGAAGTCCGTGTTGGTCCTCACCCAGATCAGGATCAGCAGGAAGATGCCAGCGAGGGTCCACCTGACCGTTCGACTCATCGGACACAACCCCTTTATTGTTCGGTCTTGGGCTCACCGGCCAACAAGAGCGGCAGCCCCTCTCCGTCCATACCGGAGTCCCCGACGCCCCGTCAGCCCTCCTGGGCCGCGGTTGTCGGGATATTCAGCTCGCCTTCCGTGTGCGCCACCCAGATCGATGCTGCAGAGTCCCCGGTGACGTTCACCGCCGTCCGGGTCATGTCCAGGATCCTCTCCACTCCCAGGATCATGGCCAGTCCTTCCAGCGGAATCCCTAGAGCCTGGAGGACGATGGTGAGGGTGATGAACCCGATTCCCGGAACCCCCGCTGCGCCGATGGAAGCCAATGTGGCCGTGATGACGACGGTAACCAGACCGGTGATGCCCAGATCGATTCCGTAGACCTGAGCGATGAACATGGTGCTGACACCATGGTAGATGCCCGTCCCATTCATGTTCACCGTGGCCCCGAGAGGAAGAACGAATGACGCCACGCCCCTGGAAACCCCCAGATCCTCTTCCGTCACCTTCAGGTTGATGGGGAGCGCCGCGTTGCTGGACGAGGTCGAGAAGGCGGTGACGATGACCTCGTAGAACCTCTTGAAGAAGAAGATCGGACCCATCCCCGAAAGCCGGAGGGTTATGGGATAGAACGTAATGGTGAATAGGACCATGGTCCCGATGGCGACCAGAACATACTGGAGGAGGGACAGGAGAACGCTGTATCCGAATCTCCCGGCCACCGCGGCGATGAGGATGAACACACCCCAGTAGGCAACCTTCATGATCATCTCCACCATGACGACCATGGCGTCGTTGACCGACTCCAGGACCCCTATGACCGGCTCCCGTTTCGCTTCCGTGAGGACGGTGAGGGCGATCCCGAAAAACAGGGCGAAGAAGATGATCTGGAGCATGTCCATGTTGGCCATGGACGCGAATGGATTCCGGGGAATGATGTTGAACAGGATATCCTGCAGCCCCGGCGCCTCCTGCATGGCGGAGAGCTGCTCCTGGTTCGTTCCGGCGTAGGCGGACATGAGATCGGCCTGGACCTCCGGATCCAACCCGGCGCCAGGAGAGAGGGCAGAAGCCACAACCAGACCCAGGGCCACCGCCAAAGCCGTGGCTACCAGGTAGTAGCCCACCGTTTTGATCCCGATCCGCCCCAGCTTCTTCAGGTCACCCAGGCTGGCCGTGCCGATGATGAGGGAGGCCATGACCAGGGGGATGACGATCATGATGAGAAGGCGGATGAACGCCTGTCCGAAGGGCTCCATCTGGACCGCCCAGTCGCCCAGAGCCGGGCCGCTGACGGCCCCGAGGATGAGGCCGATGAGGATCTTCGTGTGCAGGGCGACCTTCATGCGGCCGAGCAGGACGGGTACGCCGACCATCGTGGCCAGCAGCAGGAGTATGCGGACGGTAATCATCTAGAAAAATGGCTCCTCTTCGACTCGGCACAGAATCGAGTCGTGGTTCGGCTATGCAAAACAAGCCACCAACTTGTCGGGCCGACGGCCGAGAGGCAACCGGGCGCCAGCGGGGAAGGACGGGGAATCGAGCCGCGGGGGAGGTGAAGGAAGGGAGACCCCGCCGTCAGCGGGCAGGCGCCGAGAGAACCTCCTCCCCGTCCAGTTTCGCCACGATCACGGAGCCGAAGGAGTCGGAGAGCACGTTCACCATGGTCCGAAACATGTCCAGAACTCTGTCCACGGCCAGGATGACCGCCACCCCCTCCAGGGGGAGGCCCACTGCACCCAGAATGATGGACATCATGACCAATCCGGACATGGGCACCGACGCGGCGCCGATGGAAGCCAGCAGCGCGGTCAGGACGACCACCAACTGCTGGTCGAAGCCCAGATGGAACCCATAGATCTGGGCGATGAAGATGACGGCGACGCACTCGTACAGAGCCGTCCCGTCCATGTTCACCGTGGCGCCGATGGGAAGGACGAACGAGGCGATCTTGTCCGAGACCCCGGAGTGCTCAGTGACCGCCTTCATGGTGAGGGGGAGGGTCACGATGGTTGAGCCCGTGGAAAACGCGGTGATCAAAGCCGGGGGCATGCCCAGAAAATGACGGTAGGGGTTCTTCCGGGTCACCAGGAATACCAGAAGCGGGAGCGTGACGGCCGCGTGGATGAGGAGGCCCACCAGCACCAGGCCAAAGTAGAAACCCAGGGACCGGAACGCCTCGAAGCCCGTGGTCGCGACGATTCGGGCGTTGATCCCGAAAACCCCCAGGGGAGCAGTCCAGATGACGGCGTAGGTGAGCTTCATCATGGCCTTGAAGCTCGCCTGGAAGAGCCCGCCGAGCCGGGACTTATGGGGCTCGTCCAACCGGGTAACGAAGTACCCGAAGAGAATGGAGAAGAAGATGACCGGCAGGACCGTACCCTCGGCCATCGCCTGGAAGGGGTTCTCCGGAATGATGTTCAGGATCAAGTCGACGGGGGTTTCCGTAAGGGCTGGGATCTCCGTGACTTCCTGCTCGAACTCGATGGCCGAGCCGATCCCAGGCTTGAAGACATTCACCAGGGCCTGGCCGGTGAGGATAGCCAGGAGAGAGCTGGTGATGTAGTAGGCGAAGGTCTTCCCTCCCAGGATCCCGAGGTCGCGGCGCCCCCCCACATTGATCACCGCCGCCGTCAAGGAGGTGATGATGAGAGGCATGATGGCCATCCGCAGAAGGCGGAGAAAGATGTCGGAGAGGGGAGATGCGATGGGTACGATCGCCTCTCCGAACACCTGCCCACTGAGGATACCGCCGAACAGCCCGACGAATATCCAGAATGTGAGAGATCGGTAGGGGATCTTCATGACGGCGAGCTTAGCCTACCCCGTTCACCTCCGCCAGAGCCGCCAGGACGTCCTCGTTGGTCGGTCGGACCCGGTAATCCACCTCCACGAACTTCCACCGCACCACCCCTTCTCGGTCGATGATGAAGGTCGCCGGATGGGTGATCTGCCGGCCACGGGGATCGGCATCGTTGAACAGTCCGTATCGATCGATCACCCGGTGTCCTTCGTCGGTCAGGAAGGGAAACCGGGGAGCGAGGTTGTCATCGGCGGAGATCCTGTCCACCATGCGCTGCAGATCCTCCGGGGAATCCACCGAGAGGGCCAGGATCTGTGTAGTCTCGTCTTGTTCTTCGGTCAACAGGGCTTTCAGCTGCACGAGCTGTTGGGCGCAATAGGGTCACCAGTGACCCCTGTAGAAGACGAGGATCACATCTCTTGCGCCTCGGAAACTCGAGAGGGTGACGGTGTCCCCGGCCAGCGTTTGGAGGGAGAAATCCGGGGCTGTGGTGCCCAGTGCCACCCGTTCCAGGTCCGTCGGGGGTAGGTCCAGACCATCCGCCGGTCCCAGGGTTACGGCCTGGGGACTGCCGGAATCGGAATCGGAGTCGGAAGCTCCGGCTTCTGCAGGAGCATCCGGCGCGCAAGCGAACAGCACCCCAATTGTCGCCGCCAACGAGAGAGAAGGCCATCGAGGCAATCTGTTCCGACGATTCATGTGATCGGCTCCGAAGTTGAAGAGACAGCTACGCAGGAAACACCGGACCGGCCTCTCGGGTTCCCCTGGGCTCGATCGGTCTGGACGTCGGTTCGCGAGCCGTCAACCGGGCCCGATGACGCCGGCGTCCACCCTGAGGTCTTCTCCTTGAAACGCGTCGAAATCCAGAGGCCAGGCACCCTGAGTCCCTGGCTCCAAGCGCACTCGCCGGACTCCGGCAAGATCCAACGGCTCCCCGGGAGATAGCACGAATGGCCCCCTCACCCGGTAGGCCCACACGGCGCCACCGACGGCGGATCCATAGACCCTGAATGTCTCGTTCCTGAGCACGAGGGCGGTCTCCTCATCCAGGCCGATCCCCACCACTTCCTGGGCTTGCTTGTCCCTCAGGAACCGAGCGAGGCACACTAGAAGGCGGCCCTCTCGCACTCGCTGGGAAAAATGACTCTCCACCAGGATCCCAGTCAGTTCCGGTTGGGCGAAGGTAGGAAAGGAAAGGCTCACGTCGGACCGAAGGGGCTCCCGGAGGGCTTCTTCGGAAGTGACAGATCCCTCCATCGCATCGAACGCAGCCTCGCCCAAGACTACGGCGCCGGCGCTGGTACCCCCGACCACTCCTCCCCGGTGCGTGAGGCTGGCCAGGGCGCTGTGCACAGTCTCCGGCCACCGACCCAGGTAATCCCACTGGTTTCCCCCGGCCAACCAGACCGCTTCGGCCCGGTCCAGATAGCAGAGAACCGAGGGATCGCCCCCATTGGCGGGGATGTCGGTTCGGATAGCGTGGATCGAGGCCGGCCCTGCCGAGGGCGCCAAGGTGAGAGTGAAATATTCGATGTAACTGGAGGTGGAGCCGGAGGCTCGGAGGATGACGACGTCCCCGCCGGCCACTCCGTTCAGAAAGACCGTTGCGGCGGAATCAACCTCCGCGGCTCCCCCCATCAGGACCACCCTCCGGAGGGGGGTCATCACCGCTTCGGCGGCTCCACCCTGCCCGTCGATCGTGATTCCGGGCCCAGCTTGGGGGCACGGATCCCCTGAGAGATCCGAATCCGACGGGCTGGCGGATCCGTCGCAACCGCCCCCAAGGAAGCCGAAGGCAAGGGCAAGGCCAAGGCCAAGGCAACGATACGTGAAGTCAGGTCTCATCTGGACCTCCCAACCGGCTGAGAAGAAGGACCCTGGCCGAAGGAAGAATACGACATGGAGCCCGGGGCGAGGAGAGGTGACCGTTCGTGACGCACACAGGCCCCTCTTCCTTCCCCATGGCCGGGGTCGGGACCCCCGGGGTCCGGCCAGTCGGCCCCCGCTGTCGTGATGGAAGGTGAAAAGTCCGACGGAACCGCGTAGAATCCCCATCGCTGGCCCTTCGCCACCGACTCACGACTCGGGGAATGCCCGGGGAGGAGAGCCTCGTGCCGAGAATTGCCTTTCATGGAGCTGCCCGTGAGGTCACGGGTTCTTGTCACCTGATCCGGACCGACGGAGGGAACATCCTCCTTGACTGCGGAATGATCCAGGGCGGCAGGGAGCGGCACGAACGGAACCGGGAGGCGTTCCCCTTCGACCCTCGGGAGCTGGCGGCCGTGGTTCTGAGCCACGCCCACATCGACCACTCCGGACGACTGCCCCTCCTGGTCAAAGCCGGGTACGAGGGTCCCATCTTCGCCACGGAATCCACCGCCGAGCTGTGCGAGATCATGCTGGCGGACTCGGGGCGGATTCAGGAAGAAGACGCCCGCTGGAAGATCAAGCGGATGGAAAAAGAAGGAGAAGACGCGTCCTGGGTCACGCCCCTCTACACGGAGGAGGATGCCTTGGAGGCCGTGGAGCGAATCCAGCCGGTCGACTTCCACAAAGAGATCCCGTTGAACGGGATCGGGACGTTCACCTATCATCTGGCCGGCCACATTCTCGGTGCGGCGGTGGTGGAGCTCATGGTCGGCGACAGCTCGGATACACGGCGGATCCTTTTCTCGGGAGACCTGGGGGTGGAGGGCGCCAGGCTCCTCGGCCCCCCCGAGGCCGTTGGACGTCCGGATTATCTCCTGATGGAATCGACTTACGGCGATCGACAACGAGAGGAGACCGTGGACCGGACCGAGGAGCTGTTCCAGATCATCCGAGACACAGCGGACCGGGGAGGGAAGGTCATCATTCCCTCCTTTGCGGTGGGCCGAACTCAGGAGGTCTTGGCCCGCCTGAACGACTTGGTGGAGACCGGCCGGCTGCCTGGGCTCCCCATCTTTGTGGATAGCCCCATGGCCACTGCAGTCACCAGGGTGTTCGCCCTTCATCCCGAAGGGTACTCGGACGAAGCCCGGCGACTCCTGAGAGCTGGAGACGAGCCCCTGGACTTCCCGGGCCTCAAGCTCATCTCCTCCGTCAGGGATTCCATGAAACTGAACAGCCTGAAGGGGCCGGCCATCATCATCTCGGCATCGGGGATGTGCACGGCGGGCCGTATCAAACACCACCTGAAACACAACATCTCCGATCCCCGAAACACGGTGCTCTTCGTGGGCTACCAGGCGGCGCACACCTTGGGGCGTCACATCCAGTCCGGCACGGATCCGATCCGGAAGCTGAAGTCCGAACTATCGAGGGCTTTTCCGCCCACGCCGACCTGGGGGAGCTCCTGGCCTGGTATGATTCCCTCGGTGGGGTTAGTCGGCAGACATTCCTGGTCCACGGAGAGGAGGACGCAGCCCTCTCCCTGGCCGGGCAACTTCGGGAAAGAGGTTCGGAGCCGGTGGTCGTCCCGGAGAAACACCAGGAGTTCGAGTTGTGGTGAAACGGAACGCGGGCAGCCGAGGGTGCGGCATGTCCGGACAGAACCGTGTGGTTGAGCTCATCGGCCATCCCAGAGAGAGCGCCTGGCG
>JBDHCH010000033.1:0-24336 GCA_039592115.1 Gemmatimonadota bacterium
GGGTTCGGCCGGGTCTGGCGGGGTATTCCTCCGCGAACTGGCCATTCGCTCCGCTACTGGAGGTTCGCTCCGGAAACCCCGCCAGACCCGGCCGAACCCCGGCGAATGATTTGGCTCGCGTCGCTACTGGAGGTTCGCTCCGGGAAGCCGCGCCGGATTCCGCCCCGTCCGTCGCGGGTTGGCCATTCGCCTCGCTACAGTAGGGTCCCTCCTGGACCTCGGTGGGACCAGGAGGATTCCCCGGGCGGATATGCCTCAGCGTGAGGTCTGGCTCACGTGACTGGAGGTTTCTGCGGTAGCCGCTGCGCGGGCAGCGGCCGCGGCTTCCACAGCTGCGAACAGTTCGGATTGGGTGTGGGCGCCTTCCAGGAACCGCAAGGCTGCGTCCAGAACGCGATCCCGCTCGGCCTGGAATTCCAATGCGTGACCGGTATGCCCCACCCGATCCGCGAAGGCGATACGAGCCCGCCAGGACAAGTACCGGGGAATGTCGGGGTGGGCCAGAACTTCCTCCGGCACCCCTTCCTCCCTCAGGGTCTGAACGAACTCGTCGACGGTCCCCGGATCCATCTCATCCGGGCCCTCCTCCTCCAACGCCTTCCTGGCCGCTTCGAAGGAGAACTCCGCGATTCGGAGAGTCAGGGGGATCCCAGCTCTGGCCGACTCGATGAGGAGCGTCTGCTCAGCCGTGGTAAGGGTATCGTCTTCGATGACCAGGTCAGGGAAGACGCCGCCATCGGCTCGGAGTACTCGTCCCGCGGGAGTGGTCACCACGGGGAAGTCTTCCGTTTCCTCCGCGAGGGGACGCCCTTCGAGGTCTCTGGGGATGTGGAGGGAACGGCCCAAGGGGGTCATCCAATCCCCGGTCGTGATCCGGAGCCTCCTGTCCCCAGGAAGCGGAAGAACCGTCTGGACGACTCCCTTCCCGAATGTCCGATCCCCCAAGACGACGGCTCTGTCGTGGTCCTGAAGCGCGCCGGCGACGATTTCTGCCGCCGAGGCGGTGAACTCGTCTACGAGGATCACGATGGGCTTTTCGGGAATCCGCGCAGGAAGGCGGGCCTGCCAGGACTCCTGCGAGATCTGGCTAGGTTCCCCGGGCGCCCGGCTTTGTGTGCTGGCCAGGGTTTTTCCCCGCTCCAGGAACAGGTCAGCCATGGAAAGGGATTCGACCAGGTATCCGCCAGGGTTTCGCCGAAGGTCGAGGATGATGCCCCTGGAGTTTTTCAGGACTGCGAAGGCAGAATCGACCTCCGCCGCCGACCCCCGGGCCACCCGGTCCACTCCGATATAACCCAAGGAGTCCCGCACGAGACCGGCCGTGATGGCGGACACGTGGACCTGATCCCGTCGGATGGGGAGGGTGATCGGTTCGGAAAGGCTCTCACGTTCGATGGTGAGCTCCACCATCGTCCCGGCAGGCCCCCGGATGGAATCCCTGGCCTGATCCACAGACCAGTCACGTGAATCGATGCCCCCGACTCCGACGATCCTGTCACCCACAAGCAGCCCCACCTGTTGGGCCGGTGTTTCTCGGAAGACGGCCGTAACCGTGACACGCTGGTTCAGGCGAGTGATCTGGACTCCGATTCCTGCGTAATCGCCCGTGTTGCCCTCCTCGAAGGCTCCAAACTCCTCTGGTGTGAAGACCTCCGCGTACGGGTCGTTCAGGCCCTCGATCAACCCCTCGAGGGCCTGTTCCCACAGAATGGAGTCGCTGAACGTCGTCTGGTGGTAGTCCAGGATGGACCTGAACGCTCCCAGGAAGATCTGACTCTCCGGGACGGCGCGAAGCCCGTCTCTCCCGCCTCCCTCGGATACGGATCTCCCGGCCGCTACCTGGATCGTGTCCCCCACCTGTGCGCCCGCCTCGGGAGGGAGGAGAACCAGGACCAGCGGGATGAAGTACAGGAGTCTGGCTTTCATAAGGATCTTCGGGTTCCAAGGTGCTCGATTCCGAACCACTACAATAACACCTGTGGGGATGATCTCGTTCCCCCTGGGGGCCTTGAACGGGCCCATGCGGAGCCGGATGGCACCCCTTAGGTTTACTTCAGCCAGGCTTCCTGGCCTCAGGGAGTTCGTCACGGACTGTCCCAACGGAATGCTCGGGACCTTTCCGATGAATGTCCGCGGAAGGCGTGAAGGAGCGCACAGGAACTCATGACAATCCACCGAAAGCGGTCGCGTCTACCTCTGAAGGTGGGCCTGGTCCAATTCAAACCCCGAAAGGGGGATGTCGAGGGAAACCTGGCGCGTGTCCGGGACCGGATCCGGGAGGCAGGATCGACCCACGATCTCCTCGTTTTTCCGGAAACCTGTCTCACGGGTTATTTCGTTGAAGGCGGAGTGTCCGAGGGTGCTCTCTCCGTCGACGACCTGATCGACGGACTGGGACCGGTAGAGGACCAGGGAGCTCATCTGGTCCTGGGGTTCTACGAGCGTTGGCGGAGGGGATTCCACAATACCGCAGCCTATCTGGAGCCCTCGGGAGGCTCCTACCGAGCCGTGCACCTGCACCGGAAGATGTTCCTTCCTACCTATGGGATCTTCGAGGAGGCCCGGTTCACCGACCCCGGACGGGAAGTCGCGGCCTTCGACACCGCTTTCGGCCGGATGGGGATGCTGGTTTGTGAAGACATGTGGCACACGCTTCCTCCTGCCATCCTGGCCTTGGATGGTGCTGAGCTGATCCTGGTGGTGAGCGCCTCGCCGGCCAGAGAGTACCGGAAGGGCTCGGGGATGCCGGGGAACCTCAGCCGGTGGGAGGCCATGACCCAGGGTGCTGCCCGGGAGCACGGTGTCTTCGTGGCTGTTGCCCAGCTCGTCGGCACCGAGGGCGGGAAGGTATTCCCGGGAGGGTCGATCGTCTCGGCCCCGGATGGATCCATCCTGGCCAAGGGCCCCCTGATGGAGGAGGGGGTGGTAACGGTGGCGTTGGACGGGGGGTGGATCGAGCGGGCCCGTTTCCATACGCCCCTGCTGGCTGATCTCAGGCAAATGCTACCTCACCTCCAGAAATCCATGGATCGAGCGGCACGGAGGGGCCTCCTGGATCCGGCCGACCCTCGAGAGCCGGACGCTGCACAGGACGGTGACGAGGGGGAGAGTCCAATGAGCTTGGGGGGCCGGCGTGGAGAGGGGCTTCCCAGTCATCATCCTCGCCCCGATGACCTCGGCTTCTTGGATCTGGATCTGGAGCTGGTCCATCGTACCCTCGTGACTTTCATCCGTGAGGAAGTGGTTGAACGGAGGGGATTCGAGGGCGTCGTCGTGGGTGTATCCGGTGGAGTCGATTCGGCAGTCTCCCTCTTCCTGGCGGTCGAGGCGCTGGGACCCGACCGGGTTCTGGGACTCCGGATGCCCTACGCCACCTCGAGCAAAGAGAGCCTGGAGCACGCGGCGTTGGCACTGGACGCTTCGGGGGCTTCTGGGGACACCATCGAGATCACTCCGGCCGTGGACGCCTACATTCGGGACGTCGACCCTGATCTTTCGGATCTGAGACGGGGGAACCTCGCGGCACGTCTCAGGGGAGTGACCCTTTTCGACCAGGCTGCCAAGCTGGGCCGCCTCCCTCTCGGGACCGGGAACAAGAGTGAGCGGCTCCTGGGATACTTCACATGGCATGCGGACGATTCCCCGCCCATCAATCCCCTGGGGGATCTTTTCAAGACACAGGTTTGGGCGCTGGCGAGACATCTGGGAGTCCCAAAGGTCATCGTGGAGAAACCGGCTTCTGCGGATCTGGTGAAGGGGATCCATGATGAAGACGAGCTCGGGTTCTCCTATGCCCTCGCAGATCCCATCCTGTACTGGTACCTGCGTGGCTACACCCCGGATGACCTGATCCGGTTCGGGTTCAGCGAGGAGGCGGTCGGGCTGGTTTGGAGGCGTTTGAACTCCACGCACTGGAAGCGGGAGTTACCTACGGTGGCTGTGCTGTCCGATACGGCCATCGGCGAGTTCTACCTTCGGCCTGTGGACTATTGAATGGGGTGGCTTTGTCCCTGGACGGTGTCGGACCTTTGCGGTCAAGTGCCGGTCGAAGGCTCGGGGAGGGGGTCCGCTTCCATCCCCCTTGGGACCAGGGTACTGAACAGGTAGCTGCCGAAGAAGAGCGCGGCCGCGAAAAGGACGACGGAGGCGCCGGAAGGGAGGTTCCAGAGCCAGGAGAGCCACAAGCCCATGAATACGGAGACCAGGGCTGAGACCACGGAGTAGAGGACCATGCCTCTGACGGATTGGCCGAGGGTCTGACCGGTGGCTGCGGGGATCACCAGGAAGGCCGAGACCATGATGATTCCCACCAGCTTCATCGCCGCCACGATGGTTACCGCCAGGATCGTGAGGAGCAGGTAGCTCAGGAACGCGGCTGGGAGCCCCGCCGCCTTGGCGGCCTCCTCGTCTACCCCCAGGAAGAGGAACTCCTTGAAGAAGAGGGCAAGGACGCCCAGGGAGACGCCGGCCAAACCCAGGAGGAGCCAGAGGTCCCCGGGACCCACGGAGAGGATATTCCCGAAGAGGTACCCCAGAAGGTCCTGTCTGTAGGTCTGGGAGAGGCTGATCAGGGCGACGCCCAACGCCATGGCGGTCGGAAAGAACACGCCGATGGCCGTATCCTCAGACACCTCCCCCCGCCGTGTGATCAACCCGATCACCCAAGCCACCACCACCGAGAATATTCCGGCTGCCGCGACGGGCGGAGCGCCCGCCAGGAGGCCCACCGCCACCCCCCCGAGCGCCGCGTGGGAGATCCCCACCCCGATGAAGGCCATCCGCCGGAGGACGACGAAAACACCCAGGATGGCGCAAGTGACCCCCAGGACACCCCCGGTGAGGAGCGCCCGCTGGATGAAGCCGTAGGATAGGAACTCGATCATTCGTGGCCCCCGTGGGAGTCGCCATCCTGGTGGACGTGGGGGGGCGGAAAATGATAGACATCCGGGACGACATGGCTCTTCAGGACCTCCTTGGGCGGGCCGGAAGCCCGAACCGCGTGGTCCAGGAGAATCAGCGTCTGGGCGTGCTGGGCTACATCCTCGACGTCGTGAGAGGCGCAGAACAACGTCAGGCCTCTCGCCCTCTGAAGGTCACAAACCCTTCCGTAGAAGCGGGCCCTGGCGGCGGGATCCAGCCCGGCAGTGGGCTCGTCCAGAATCAAGAGACAAGGATCCCCCACCAGTGCCCTTGCGATGAGGACCCGCTGTTGCTGGCCTCCCGATAGGTCCTGGAATCGGCGCTCCCTGAGGTGCCCCATCCCCACAGATTCCAACGCTTCCCGAGCATGAGCCCGGTCATGTTGGCCCGGTCGTTTCAGTAGCCCCAGGTTCCCGTACCGCCCCATGAGGACCACGTCCATGGTCGAGATGGGGAAGCCCTTCGGGAGACGGATCCCCTGGGGAACGTATCCGATGGGCTGGCCCTGTTCCCCTGGCGGCCGGCCGAGGATGGCGATTCGACCTCGATCCGGTTTGATCACACCGAGGAGGAGGCGGAGAAGGGTGGACTTTCCCGCTCCATTCGGTCCGATGAGAGCGGTGAAAGAACCCTGCGGGACCTCCAGAGAAACGCCGTCCAGGACCCTCCTGTGTCCATAGGAGAAGAACAGGTCCTCCACCTGGATTGCCGGCCCCGGGGACGAGGAGCAGCTCATTGCGGCGCCTGGCCGAGGCCCCGGACGAACTGCCGGGTGTTGAACCGGAGAAGCTGGAAGTACCCGTCCCTCCCTTCGAGGCCGTCTCCTCCGAGGGGGTCCAGCATGCAAGTCGGGAGAGATAACTCCGTAGCCAGTGCCTTCGCGGCCACCTCCCCCAGCTGCGGCTCCGTGAAGAGACATTCGATGGAGTGCTCTTCGGCCTCCTCGAGGAGGTGAGCCATCTCCCGGCTGGACGGGTCCTGGCCGGGGTGACTATGGATCACACCCGCCTCCTCCAGGCCATATCGGATCGCAAAGTAGCTCCAGGCTGCATGAGTGGAGAGGAAGGACCGTTTCTCGAGGGGTGCGAGGGCCTCCCGGATCTCCTCATCCAGGGCCGTGAGGGAGTCCGACAGGAGATCGAGCCTGGGATCAACGCTGGAAGCCACCTCCGGAGACATCTCGGAGAGCGCATCCCTGATGACCGGGAGGATGTGGTCCCGAACCAGGATGGGATCCAACCAGACGTGGGGGTTTCCCGATCCCTCGTGACCTCCGCCCTCCATGAGAGGAATCCCGTCGGACAGGCGCACCACGCGAGTGCTGGATCCCGAGCCTTCGGTGAGGCGGGCCACCCACTCGTCGAGGCCTCCACCGATCATGAGAAAGAGATCTCCGTGCTGAAGATCCCGAAGCTGCCTCGGCGTGACATCGAATGTGGCTGGAGAGGCACCAGCTGGAAGAAGGACCTCCACCCGGACGGCGTCCCCCGCGACTTGCCGCACCAGGTCTCCCACCGGGAAGATGGACGCCACAACCACGGGCCGCGGGTCATTCATCTCTCCTCCCCCACCCCCGCAGGAGGTCAGAAGGAGGGAGAGGATGAAGAAAGAGGCGCTCCAGCCGGCTTTGAAGACCATGCCCGAGTCCGTCGTGTCATGCCGGCCGACGGAAGGTGCCCCTTCGGCCTGCAGTCCGTGGTAGTTGAGGGACCATCCGACCGAGACGGCCGGATGCCTGACGCCGGACAAGTCTAACCCATGAGGCAAGGAGAAGGAAACGCTGCTGGCGGCGTCAGGCTTGCCCTGTGACTTTCCGGCGGAGAGCCTCGAGGAGGGGAAGGGGAGTCAGCTCACCGTCGATGATGGCTGCCAACTCCTCCTCGGTTCGCCAGTGGGCCTCGAGTTCGGCCAGTTCCAGTTCGAGGAGCCGCTGTTCGGAGGACTCGTTGGCCGCGATCTCCAGGGCGATCCCTCCGGTCCGCCCCAGGGCTCCCAACCGCTTTCCGTCCTTCAGGAGGATCCGGGAGAGGTCCTGTGGGGTCCCGGCTTCCTGGATGAGGCGGGTCGCGGAGGTGACGGTTCGGTCATCGGCCCCATCGAAGTGGTGATACGCGAGGACGCGGCGGATCGTTGTCTCCGCCTCAGGACCCCTCAGTTGCAGGCCTCCCTCCCGGAAATCCCCGCATCTGGGACACCGATAGGACACCCCCGTGGGGACCGAATCGTCGGGCTGGACAAGGATGAGGTTTCCCCTGCGCCGGTACGCCACCCGGCGGAAGGTATAGCCGCACTTCGCGCACTTGGTCCTTCCCCTCCATGCATCCCCCCCGAACCGAAGCCATCGGGCCGCGTCGGGGATCTTGTTGGGGAGGTTGTCCCAGAGAAGCCAGGCGGCAATGAAGCTCATGCCCCCGGTGGCCATCCCCCCCCAGATCGCGGCTCCAGCCCCGATTGCGCCCGCGGTGGAGAGGGTTTTGAACTTCTGCCGACGCTTGGTGAGCTCCTTCCCATATCGCCACCACGACTGCTCCGCCAGATTCGCCCGCCCGACTCGGACGATCTCGAGTCCATCGGCTCGCAGGAGGGAGATGTTGTCGGTCTGAGAAAGGAGACGACTCCGGTCCCGAACCAGCTTTTCCAGCTCCTCGAGAGCCTCCCAACGCTCCTCGATGGGAGCCAGGCTCCAGCGCTTGCAGTCCTTGCACACCGCCCATAGCCGGCCCCGGGAGGGGTCGTAGGCGATTCTGGTCCCGAGCCGGAAGTACTCCAGGCTCTCATTGTCGGGGAAGGGTGTGTGGCAAACGAGGCATCTCTTGAACATGAGCTTCTCCTACACCCCTTACGATGAACCTTTCCCCACTCCTTCAATGCTTTTTCGGGGTTGTGCCCCGAACCCCTCCTGATTAGATCCTCCCCATGATCATCGTCCTGGATAATTACGATTCCTTCACCTGGAACCTGGTCCAGTTCCTCGGGGAGTTGGGTGCCGAAGTTAAGGTACTCCGGAACGATGAAGCTACCGTGGAAGAGATTCAAAAGATGACGCCGGGGCGAATCGTGATTTCTCCCGGTCCCTGCACCCCGAGCCAGGCGGGTGTGAGCGTTGAGCTCATCCGGGCTCTGGGGCCTTCGGTCCCGCTCTTGGGGGTCTGCCTGGGCCACCAGGCCATCGGGGAGGCCTACGGGGGGCGAACGATTCGGGCTGCCCAGATAATGCACGGGAAAACGGCCCCGGTGCACCACCGGGGCGAGGGTTTGTTCCATTCCATTCCCAATCCGGTCACCGTAACTCGCTACCACTCCCTGGTGACCGATCCCCGGGCCCTCCCAGGGGAGTTGGAGGTAATCGCGTGGTCGGACCCGGGGCATTTCGGGGACGAGATTCAGGGCATTCGCCACAGGGAGCATCCTGTCTGGGGTGTGCAGTTCCATCCGGAATCCCTGTTCTCCCAGGGCGGAAAGACCCTTTTGTCGAACTTCCTGGCTATTTGAGCGTTATGACGGGCCCTCCCGGGTGGACCCGGACCGGTTCAGCGAGCCACGGGCCGACCTGAACCCCCTCCTTGATTCGCCCCCACGAATATTTCCGGTTGCCCTGCCTGTTCGCCTTCTCTACCTTTAATGGCGTGAAAATTGCATCCGAACTCCGACCTTGTTGCGCCCGAGGGCGCCCATGAGCGGCGGTGTCCTGGGCATCGTTCCTGCTCGGCTCGCCTCCACCCGCCTCCCCAACAAGCCCCTCTACCCGCTCTTGGGCCGCCCCCTCATCGAGTGGGTATGGCGCCGAGTGGAAGGGATGCGGGCGTTGGACGAGGTCGTGGTGGCCACCGATTCCGAAGAGGTGGCCGAGGTCTGTGTGGTGATGGGTGCGCCCGTGGAGTTGACCTCTCCGGACCATCCTTCCGGGACCGACCGGGTGGCTGAGGTGGCCCGTAAGGAGAAGTATTCCGGGTTCGAGGTCATCGCCAACATCCAGGGAGACGAACCTCTCCTCAAGGAAGCCCATCTCCTTGCCGCCATCGACCTGGTTCGACAGAAGGGATGGGAGATCGGCACCTGCGCCACCCCACTCCTCACCCTGGACGCTCGGAAAGACCCGTCTGTCGTGAAGGTGGTTCGGGCCCAGTCCGGCCGGGCCCTCTACTTTTCGAGATCTCCGATCCCCTTCAAAAGGGACGAAAAACCCACGCCGGAGGAGTTGGGCCGGGAGCCATTCCTTCGGCATATCGGGATCTACGCCTACACGCCGGAGGCACTGGAGAACTGGGTCGCCATGGGGCCCTCCCCACTCGAGAACCTCGAGATGTTGGAGCAACTCCGCCCCCTCGGGTCCGGGGCGAGGATCGGTGTGGCGGTTGTGGGAGCGGCAGACCCGGGGGTGGACACGCCGGCAGACGCAGCACGAATGGAAGAACGGCTCGAGGAGCTCTCGGGCAAACTCAATCCCAAGAACGGTTCATGACGGAAACGACTGAGCATTCGACCAAGTACATCTTCGTGACCGGCGGAGTGGTCTCCTCCCTGGGGAAGGGAATCGCCGCAGCCTCCCTGGCCCGGCTTCTGAAGGAGCGAGGGCTGCGAGTCACCCTCCAGAAGTTCGATCCCTACATCAATGTCGACCCGGGGACCCTTTCCCCGTTCCAGCACGGGGAGGTCTTCGTTACGGACGATGGGGCCGAAACCGATCTGGATCTGGGCCACTACGAGCGGTTTCTGGACCAATCCCTGAGTCAAGCCAACAACATCACCACGGGAAGGGTCTACCAGAGCGTCATCGACAAGGAGCGCCGGGGGGACTTCTTGGGCTCCACGGTTCAGGTGATCCCCCATATCACCGACGAGATCAAGAACAGCATCAGCCGACTGGGTCCGGAGATGGATGTGGTCATCACCGAGATCGGCGGAACCGTGGGTGACATCGAGAGCCTCCCCTTCCTGGAGGCCATCCGGCAGTTCCGGCAGGAGGTGGGGCCCGGGAACTCCCTGGTGATGCATCTCACGCTGGTTCCCTTCATCGCTGCGGCCGGGGAACTCAAGACCAAACCGACCCAGCATTCCGTGAGGGAGCTCATGCAGATCGGGATTCAGCCTGATATCCTGGTTTGCCGTACCGAGTACCCCCTGGACGAGGACCTGCGGCGAAAGATCGCGCTGTTCACCAACGTTCACCTGAACGGGGTGGTTCAGGCCCTTGACGTAGATACGATCTACGCCGTCCCCCTGGAGCTCAAGCGCCAGAAGTTGGATGAGTTCGTGGTGGAGCGCCTCAACCTGAAGACCAGGCCTCCGGACATGACCGAGTGGCGGGGCATGGTCGAGCGGATCCGCTCCCCCGCCGGGGGGCCGGTCCGCATCGCGGTGGTGGGCAAGTACACCGAGTTGGTGGATTCCTACAAGTCGATCCAGCAGTCGCTAATTCACGGGGGTATCGCGAACGACGTAGGGGTCGAAATCGACTGGATCTCCAGCGAGGGGTTCGAGGCCGGCGATAACCTCTCCGAGCTGGAGGGGTATCACGGAATCTTGATCCCAGGGGGGTTCGGCCCGAGAGGGGTGGAGGGGATGCTGGAGGCCATACGGTGGGCCAGGGAACAGGAGGTTCCGTTCTTGGGGATCTGCCTGGGTCTCCAGTGCGCCGTCATCGAGTTTTCCAGGAACGTGGTAGGATTGGAATCCTCCCATTCCTTCGAGTTCGCGAAGGAATCCCCCCACCCCGTGATCTGCCTCATGGACTCCCAGCTCAAGGTCACGACCAAGGGAGGGACGATGCGCCTTGGGGCCTATCCGGCCACCCTCGTGCCCGGCTCGAAGGTCGCGGAGATCTACGGTGCGGAAGAGATCAGCGAGCGGCATCGCCACCGCTACGAACTCAACAACGATTATCGGGAGGCCCTCCGGGAGAACGGGTTGGAGCTCAGCGGCCTCTCGCCAGACGGCCAACTGGTGGAGATCATCGAGCTGAAGGGTCACCCTTGGTTCGTCGGGTGCCAGTTCCATCCGGAGCTCAAAAGCCGGCCCACGAGGCCCCACCCCTTGTTCGCCTCCTTTGTGGAAGCTGCGGCCCGGAGAGGTGGCTATCTGGAGGCTTCGGAGGCAGCGGAAGCCGCAGGGGTCGGGGATTGAAGCGGAAGCCGCGGAGCCGACGAGAGAAACCCATGTTCGAGAAATTCACCTTGATCGCCGGGCCCTGCGCCCTGGAAGACGACGCTCTGAACCTCGAAGTGGGGCATGCGTTGGCGTCCCTCTCCTCCGAACTGGGGCTCCCCGTGGTCTTCAAGGCCTCCTACGACAAGGCGAACCGGTCCAAGGCCGATTCTCCGCGAGGGCCGGGGCTTGATGAGGGGCTGAAGCGGCTGGCTCGGGTGAAGGCCGAAACCGGGCTCCCGGTCATCACGGACATCCACGAGCCTTCCCATGCCGGTCCGGCTGCAGAAGTCGTCGACGTCATTCAGATTCCTGCCTTCCTCTGCAGGCAAACGGACCTTCTGGTTGCCGCAGGTGGGACGGGGAGGGTGGTGAGCGTCAAGAAGGGACAGTGGATGGCTCCCGAGGAGATGAAGCATGCCGTGGACAAGGCCCGGGTGGCTGGGTCTCCCGAGGTTGTCGTCACGGAGAGGGGGACCTTCTTCGGATACGGGAACCTGGTGGTGGACATGCGTTCCTTCGACCGGATCAGGAGGGCTGCGGATGCCCGTGCGATCTTCGACGGGACCCATTCGGTTCAGCGTCCCGGCCTCGCCGCGGGGTCCAGTGGTGGAGATCCGGAGCACATTCCCTCCCTGGTTCTGGCTGCGGTCGCCGCAGGTTGTGACGGTCTCTTTCTGGAGACCCACCCCAGACCGGAGACCGCTCCCTCTGACAGCACGAATATGCTCCCTTTGAAAGACCTCCGTGTCCTCCTGGAGAAGGTGCTCGCCATTCGGGGAACATTGGAACAAGGGAACACTGGAATGGGAAGGGCGGTCTGATGGACCGGTCAGGAACCGGCGGCCTCCAGAAGAGCCTGGGGTGGGTCCTGGACCAGGAGTTGGCTCGCCGCATCCGCCTCGTGATCCTCGATGTGGACGGGGTCCTCACTGACGGGGGCGTCTATATGGGGGAGCTTCCCGGGGGTGAGGTCCTGGAACTCAAGCGGTTCGATATCCAGGATGGTTTGGGGATAAAACTCCTCCAGTGGGCAGGGGTCGAGGTAGCTGTCGTTTCCGGCCGGATGTCCAGGGCCACGGAGATCAGGGCCGGGGAACTGGAGATCGCCGAGTGCCATCAGGACGGGGGTGCTCAGAAGGTCCGTATCATCCAGAAGATCATGGAGGAGCGAGGATTGACCTGGGAACAGGTGGCGATGGTGGCCGACGATCTTCCAGACCTCGCCGTCTTACGGAAGGTGGGCCTTCCGGCCGTAGTGGCGAATGCCAGGGAGGAAGCCCGTGATGCGGCCGTTTGGCAAGCCTGGTCCCAGGGGGGCCAGGGGGCCGTTCGGGAGTTCTGTGAGGCCCTTCTGAAGGCACGGGGAGACTGGGAGGAGCAGGTGGAGGCATACGTGAACGCTCGCAGTGGATCCGAGGGCGAGGGGTAGCCGGTCATGAGCTCCCACCCTGGAGGGGGTTTACTCGATGAGGCCCGCAGGGTTTTGGCGGTTGAGGCCAGGGCGGTTGCGGCGTTGTCTGACCGAGTCGGGGAGGACTTCGTGCAGGCGGTCAATGTCCTGGCCGGGGTCCAGGGGAGGGTCATCGTATCTGGGATCGGGAAGAGCGGCATCGTCGGTCGGAAAATCGCCGCCACTCTGACCTCTACCGGCACGCCTGCCACCTTCCTTCATCCGGTGGAAGGGCTTCACGGAGACATGGGGATCGTGGGAAGAAAGGACGTCGCTATCCTCATCTCTAAGAGCGGGGACACGGCGGAGTTGGCCGGTTTGATGGATTACCTGATGCGCCTGGGAGTCCCCATCGTTGCGCTGACTGGAGCCGTGGATTCTTCTCTCGGCCGCGCTGCGACGGTCGCTCTGGACTGCTCCGTTGAAGAGGAGGCCTGTCCGTTGGACCTGGCGCCGACGACTTCCACTACGGCCACACTGGCCATGGGGGATGCGCTGGCGGTGGTCCTCCTCCAGAAGAAGGGGTTCAAAGCGGAGGATTTCGCCCAACTCCATCCCGGAGGTGCATTGGGGCGCAAGCTCACTCTGAGAGTGGAAGAGGTGATGGTTGGTGAGGCGTACCCCTGGCTCGGTACTGATGCCACCATGAAGGACTGCATTGTCCCGTTGGCGGAAATGCGAGGGACGGTGCCCATCGTTGATGGCCAGAAGAAGGTGGTCGGGGTGGTCACATCAGGGGATCTGACCCGCCTGATGGAACGGGAGTCGGCCTTCTTGGAGTTCCCCGTGCAGGGGGTCATGACGAAAACACCGAAGTTGGCCCGAGTTGGGGAGTTGGCGTCTGCCGCGGTGCATCGAATGGAAAAGCACTCCATCATGGCCCTTCCGGTGGTTGATGAGGCTGGCCATTTACAGGGTATCGTGCATCTCCACGATCTTCTCAGATCAGGAGCTGTATAACCAATAGGATGAATATCTTACGTAGACTTCCGACGCTCGGACCGTTTGGGCTGCTTCTCGTCCTTTCAGGGGCCGGGTGCGTGGAGGACGACCCGACGCCGGTCGCCTCGCCCGAGTTGCTGGAGGCGGGGGCCGACCACGTCATGTTCGACCTGGTCCAGCAGGTGTCCGTAAACGGTATCCGGGAGGGTAGGGTCGAGGCGGACACGGCCTTCGCGTTCTCGGATTCCACGCTCTACACCCTTCGCGGTCCGATTCTGATCCTTTACGACGAGCAGGGACGGGAGCGTGCCCGGGTGGTCTCCCAACGGGGCCGCTTCAATTACGCGACAAAGGAGTTGGTAGCCCGGGGAGAGGTGGTGCTGACCATTCCCGAGGGGAATCGGCGGGTCGAGACCCAGGAGCTCAACTACGATCCGAACGGTGATAGGATCTGGAGTGACTCAGCGACGGTGATGCACGAAGCCGGCCGGGTGATCCAGGGGATGGGATTCTCGTCGGATTTGGATTTCCGACGTATGCAAGTGGGCCCCGGCAGTATCAGAGGGGCCCGATCCGGAGGAGGGTCCGGCACCTGATGGTCTCCTCGATGCCTCTCTGGATCCGCTTCCCGAGCCTTCTTTGTGGGGTTTCCGTCGCCCTGACCCTCTGCCTGGCCCCGAAGGCCGTCGCCGGCCAAGTCGGGGGAGACTGCGATGTCCCGGATCACAGCGGGTTCGTGACCGTTTCGCTCTCGAATGGAAGCCGGATCACCTACTTCCGGGCCCCCACCATCGTGTGCTCCGAAGGTACGCGGATTCGTGCAGATAGCGCAGTGGTCTACGAGGCTACGAACTACACGCAGCTCTTCCGGAACGTCGTCTTCAGCGATTCGGATAGCCGGCTCACTGCCAATCAGGCCCAGTATTTCGACCAGGAGAAGCGCCTGCGGGCTTGGGGAAACGTGGTCCTCAACGATCTCGCGGAGGGGTCCATCATCCGGGGGGATACGATGGTGCTCCTGCGGGCGGGCCCGGGACGGGCGGAGGACCAGTTGACGGTTCTAGGCAGGCGGCCCCATGCCACCCTCTACCCGACGCTCCAACCCGTCGCTCCAGATACGGCCGAGGGAGAGGCCGGTGAACCGTCGGAAGGGGTCCCGGCGGACCCGGAGGAGGAGCGGACTCCTCCTGACACGTCAGGGGCCGCGGCGCCGGACTCGCTTGGTGTTGCTGCGGATTCTGCCGGTGTGGCACCGGATACCACCGTCGCTGAACCTGACCCAGCTGGCGTGGTGTCGGATACCGCTGCGGTCCCGGCTGACCCGCCAGGGGTCTCCCCGCCACCCGGGCCGGAGGAGGTCCAGCCTCCCCCCCTGGAAGAGCGAACCCCCTACGAAGTCAGGGCCAGGCGAATGTTCCTTGAGGGGTCCCAGTACTTCCGAGCTACCGGATCTGTGACGATCAACCGGGATTCCGTCGACGCGGAGGCCGACTCGTTGGATTACGACCAGGCCCTGGGGGCCCTCTTTCTGGCAAACAACGCCCGTCTCACTACTGCCGCGTACGACCTTTCCGCGACAACGATCCGCCTGGATATCCCTCAGGACGAGATCCGGACCGTCCTGGCGCGGGAAGAGGCTCTCCTCGATGGGGAGGATCTGTGGCTGCTGGCCCCGCTGATCTCTCTGGCCCTGACCGATGGAAAGGTCGACCGGTTGGTGGCGTTTCAACCCCCCCCGCCGGAGGATTCGACCGCCCTGGAGGAGGAGCGCCCCCGTCGTCGCGTCCCCCAGGAGCTCATGGAGCTCGGACTGGATCGGTTTCCGACCCGCCCCCATGCGGTTGCCCAGGACTACCTCCTCCGGGCCGACTCCATCGAAGTCTTGGCCCCGGACGAAGTGCTGGACGAAGTATGGGCCATGGGGAGCGCAAGGGGGGAATCTCTCGCACGGGATTCCCTGAACACCGAGGAGACGCCCCCCCTCATCGAGAGAGACTGGCTGGAAGGGGACACCATAGTCGCTATCTTTGTCCCCCAGGATGATTCCTCCGCGGTCCAATCGGAGGGCGTGGAGACCGTTCAAGTAGTGGCCCCGCCATCTGCCGGAGGTGAGGCCCCGGCTGACTCTGCCAGGTACCGGTTGGATCGTCTGGTTGCCCGGGTAGGGGCTCGGAGCCTGTACCGCTTGGCCGCCACCGACTCGGCCGTCGCCGAGGAGGAGGGTCGCTTGGCCATTCATTATGTGATTGGAGACGAGATTACGATTCTGATGAGCGAGGGTGAGGTGGACCGGATGGAAGTGACGGGGACGACCCGCGGGATCCACTTGGAGCCCGTAGCGACGCGCAGGAGGGACATCCCTCCGGACACCACGGCCGTGCAGAGGGGTGGGGCCTCGGGGGGTGGTCGGTGATGGACGATACCCGGTCTGAAATCGGGACGGGCGGGCCTGAGCCTGCGACCACACTTGCTGCGGAAGGTGCGGCGGCGGTCCAAAACCCGTCCCGGCTCTACGCCACCGGATTGACCAAGGTGTACCGGAAACGGGCCGTGGTCCAGGACGTGGATATCTCCGTCGAGCAGGGGGAGATCGTCGGTCTCTTGGGCCCCAACGGGGCAGGGAAGACCACGACGTTCTATATGATCGTGGGCCTCATCCCGCCCAATGAGGGGCGTGTCTTCCTCGACCAGCGCGAGCTGACAGAAGTCCCCATGTACCAGCGAGCACGGGCGGGGGTCGGCTACTTGGCCCAGGAACCGTCGGTGTTCCGGAAGCTGTCGGTGGAAGACAATGTCATGGCCATCCTCGAAACGCTGGATCTACCCAGGAGTGAGAGAAAAGCCAGACTGGAGGAGCTCCTGGACGAGCTTTCTATCTCCCATCTGAGGAAGAACAAGGCTTATTCCCTGTCTGGGGGAGAGAGACGGAGGTTGGAGATCACCAGGGCATTGGTTCAGCGGCCGAAGTTCATGTTGCTGGACGAGCCGTTCGCCGGGATCGATCCCATCGCTGTGAACGATATCCAACAGATCGTCCATGGCCTGAAAGATCGGGGCATCGGTGCCATCATCTCAGACCACAACGTGGAGCAGACGCTCGAGATCGTGGACCGGGCATACATCATGTACGAGGGGAGTATCCGCGTGAGCGGGACCGTCTCCGAGTTGGTCTGGAATGACGAGGTTGCTGAAATCTACTTCGGGCCCACCCTGACTGCCCGGATGCGGACCCGGTACACCCGGCCCGGGGCGACGGCATGAGCAACTTCAACACCCGACTCATCCAGAGCGTCCAGCTCCGGCAGGAGATGAAGATCAACCCACGCCTGTATCAGGCGATGGAGTTGCTCTATATGCCCCTGCTTGATCTTCAACAGCACTTGAAGCAGGAGCTTGCGGAGAACCCCTTCCTCGAGATGCAGGAAGCGGACGTCCAGGAAGAGGTGGAGCTGGACGAGGAGGGGAAAGAGGAGGCCGCGGAAGAGGAGATCGATTGGGAAGAGATCCTCCTGGACGGCTTCGATGTGGGCGGGCGAAAACAACAGTATGAGCAAAAAGAGTATTTCGAGCCGGCGCCGGTAGAAGTGCCTGACCTGCAGGATCATCTCCTGGAACAGCTCCACTACCTTGAGATCCCTGAGCGAGCGATCCGAATGGGGGAAGAGATCATCGGGAACGTGGACGATGACGGTTCTCTTTCCTGTGCGCTGGAGGCAGTCGTCGAAGGAGTGAATCTCTGGCTGGATGAGGTCCGGGAGATCGCCAGAATCCGTCTGGACGCCATCGAAGACGACGAGGAGCGGCAGGCGGAGGCGCTGGTGTTCACCGAGCTCTTCAAGCCGTATGAATTCCTGGAGGCAGAGGTGATGCTGGAGGTGATCCAGGGCTTCGATCCACCTGGTGTGGCGGCCCGGGATCTACGGGAATCGATCCTCATCCAGCTCCGGCGCAAGGGCATGGAGGACTCGCTCCCCGCGCTCCTGGTGGAGGAACACTTCGAGGACCTGATCAACCACCGCTGGGCGGATATCGCCAAGCTGCTGGGTTTGACTCCGATTTCGGTCCAGGACGCGGCGGACGAGATCGCGAAACTGGATCCCAAGCCGGGGCTTCGGCACTCGTCCGAGCCCGAGCGGTACGTCATTCCCGACCTCATCGTGGAGAAGATCGACCAGGAGTACCTGGTTTTCGCCAATGACACCAGCCTCCCGCGCCTCCGGCTTTCCAGGGCGTACAGGGAGGTCGCAAGAGACAAGAATCAGTTCAAGGGAGAGAACAAGGACTTCATCTCCTCCAAGCTCAACTCCGCCAATTGGATGATCCAGGCCATCGAGCAGCGTCGGCAGACCATGCTCAAGGTGATGAGCTTCATCGTGGACCGGCAAAGACCGTTCTTCGAGAAAGGTGTCCAGCACCTCAAGCCCCTGACGCTCAGGGAGGTGGCCGAACACATCGAGATGCACGAGTCCACCGTGTCCCGGGTCACAAATGAGAAGTTCGTCCAAACCCCCAGAGGGGTGTTCCCCCTCAAGTTCTTCTTCTCCAGCGGACTCTCGACCAGCTCCGGTGAGGATATTTCGGCGAGGGGGGTCAGGGACAAGATCCAGAACCTCGTGGACAACGAAGACACGAAGAAGCCTCTTACGGACCAGGCCATCGTGTCCCTCCTGAAGTCCGAGGGGGTCAACATCGCCCGCCGAACAGTGGCGAAATACAGAGACCAACTCGGGATTCTCCCCGCCCGCATGCGAAAGCGGGTGTGAACCCGTGAGCTTCCACAGGGCGCCTGGTCCTGTTGCCCCCGAGAGGTGGCGCCCCCAGAACGTGCGGAGCGACCTGCCAGATGACCGCGATTGAGGCTGCCCGAAACCCGACTCCCCACGATGCTGCCGAGGCCCTGAGCCCGGAGATGCGGAGGGACTTCGCCGTTGTGGTCCCGGCCCTGAACGAAGCCCCCATCATTCCCGAGCTGATCTCCGCCCTTCGGGAGGCCTTTCAGGAGTTCCGCCTGGAGGGGGAGGTCATCCTGGTCGACGACGGGTCCACGGACGGCACCGCCGAGTTGGCGGAGAGGGAAGGGGAGGGTTGGACCAACCTCCGGGTTCTTCGGCACCGGGTGAACCTGGGGAAGACGGAGGCCATGGTCACCGCAGCCGAAGCCACGGACCGGGAGTACCTCGTCCTCTTCGACGCCGACCTCCAACACCTGCCGGAGGAGATCCCCCGCTTCCTCGCCCGCCTCCAGGAGGGATGGGACATGGTGGCAGGCCGAAAACTGGGGGACTACCAGAAACCCGTGGTTTCAGGGATCTACAACTGGCTGAGTCGTCGAATCTTCAAGGTTCCGGTCTCGGACCTGAACTCGATGAAAGCGTTCCGCCGCGGTATCGTGGAGGAGCTCCCCCTTCGGCATGATTGGCACCGGTTCTTCGTGGTGTTGGCCACTGCCCGGGGGTACTCGGTAACCGAGATGGATATCCAGCTGCATCCAAGGCGCGCCGGCGAATCGAAGTACACGGGGCGGTTCAGGGTCGTGGTAGGGCTCATGGATCTGATCTCGGTCTGGTTCCTTCTCCTCTTCTCGAGGAAGCCCCTGCTGCTGTTCGGTTTTTCCGGATCGGTGCTCATTGGGCTCGGCCTCCTGGTGGGGGCCATCGCCTTCTACTTCCGATTCGTGGAAGGGATCGGATTCCGACCGCTTCTCTACCTGGTGATCCTCCTGGAGACCGTGGGGTTCCTCCTTCTCGGAGTGGGTCTCATGGCCGAGATGGTGGCACAGCTCCATCACGAAGTCGACACCTTGCGCAGGCGATTGAAGTAAGGGATCTCCATGCCGGAGCTACGACCACACCAAAACCGGCCAAAGGTCCTGGCAGTGGTTGGGACCCGGCCGGAGGCGATCAAAATGGCCCCGGTCCTGGCCGCTCTGGGTCGTCGGGACGGCCTGCTGGAGTGCCGCCTCGCCCTCACGGGCCAGCATACCGACATGGTAGACCAGGTCCTGGACACGTTTGATCTCATCCCCGACTACGACCTCGAGATCATGCAGGAGGGGCAGGACCTATACGATCTGGCCCACAGCTGCTTGGACGGCATGCGGGGTGTGGTCCAGGACTTCTGCCCGGACATGGTCCTTGTCCAGGGGGACACTGCCACAGCCTTTTACGCCACGTTGGTATCGTTCTTCGAAGGGCTGGGGGTTGGGCATGTCGAGGCTGGACTTCGAAGTGGGGAAAAATGGTCGCCGTTCCCCGAGGAGATCTTCAGGCGTTTGGCCGACGTCCTCACGGATGCCTACTTCGCTCCGACATCCGGGGCCAGGGAAAACCTCCTCAGGGAGGGCGTCCCGGACAGTCAGATCCACGTCACCGGGAACACGGTGGTGGATGCGCTCCTCACGATGTCCGGGGTTCCGAGAACCCTGGAAAGCGCTGACCTGAGGAGAGTATTGTCCTCGGGCCGCAGGCTCGTTCTTCTAACCGCGCACCGTAGGGAATCGTTCGGGAAGCCCCTCAAAGAGGTGTTTTCCGCCATTCGGGAGCTGGCGGATCGGGCGCCCGAGGTCGACATCCTCTACCCGGTTCACCCCAATCCGCAGGTCCTTGGGCCCGCCGAGGAGCTCTTGTCCGGGCATCCGCGGATCTTCCTCACCGAACCTTTGGGGTATCTGGACCTCGTCACCGCCCTGGAGCGGGCTGATCTGGTCCTCACGGATTCAGGTGGAATCCAGGAGGAGGCGCCCACCTTCGGGACACCGGTCCTCGTCCTCAGGGGGGTGACGGAGCGACCAGAGGGCGTTCACGCCGGCGTGGCGCATCTGGTGGGCACCGACGGTCCCCGGATCGTCCGGAAGGCCCTGGACCTGCTCCGGGACCGATCCCCTGACGGAGAACCGCCGAAGCCGAGGAATCCCTTCGGGGATGGCCAGGCAGGCGAGCGCATCGCCGACCTCGTTGCGGCGAGGCTGCTGGGAACCCCAAGGGAAACCACGGACTGGGACGGCGCGTGAGGATCCTCTTCCACTGCGTCTACTTCCCCCCCGAGGTAGGAGGCTTGGAAAGTCATGTATTCCACCTCTGCCGGGCCCTGGCACAGAAAGGGCACACGGTCGAGGTGGTCACGTCTCGCTCCCTCCCGGGGGTGCCCAAGGAGGAGGAGATGGAAGGAATCCGGGTCCTCCGGACCTGGTTTCCGGCCCGGAATCCGCTGGGATGGGGAGTGCATGCCCTGGGTTCCATCCCGACGACCAGACGCCTCGCTCGCAGAGCTGATGTGATCCACGCCCAGGCGTTCGCCTCGGTGGGCCCGGGCGTCTTCGGGAGGCGGGCCTCCGGCGCGCCCTTGGTGGCCACCTTCCACACCTCCCATTTTCTCGCTCGGGCCGAACACCCTCTCTGGAAACCGCTCCTGGGGGCCATCGTTCGAGCCCCCGACCACGCCTTGGCGGCCAGCAAAGAGATCGCGGCCGTCGCAGAGGGTCTGGCCCGGGGGAGACCCGTGGAGGCACTCACCAATGGGGTGGAGACCGACTTGTTCCGGCCAGTGGACCCGGCTCTTCCCCCTTCCGGGCGACCGAGGATCGTCGTGCCCCGGCGCCTGTTTCCGAAAAACGGGGTGGAGTTCTTCATCCGTGCGCTCCCGCTGATTCTGGACGGAGTGGAGGTGGACGCCATCCTGATCGGCGATGGCCCGGAGCGTGGCCGGCTGGAATCCCTTTCCCGGAGTCTCGGTGTGGCGAATAGGGTGTCCTTCCTCGGGAAGAGAGCGCACCAGGAAATGCCTGGACTCCTCTGCAGCGGGACTCTCGCCGTCATTCCGTCTCTGATGGAGGCAACCTCGGTAGCCGCCCTGGAGGCCATGGCGTGCGGGCTACCGGTGGCGTCATCCGAGGTGGGCGGGCTCCCTGAGATCGTCGACGAGTCGGTAGGAGGATTGTTCGCACCCGGAGATCCGGAGGACCTGGCCCGGGTCGTGATGAACCTCCTGGCTGACCCGAGGTTGGGTGAGAAAGGTGCAGAGGCCAGGAGACGGGTTCAGGCGGATTGGAGCAACGAGCGGTTGGCGGAACGCCATCTGGAGATCTACGAGGGACTCCTTCAGGGGAGAGGATAAGGTCAATGGCGAAGAAGGGACGGGGATCCAGAGGAACAACCGGGGGCGGCTCCATTCCGGAGAACGCCGACAAGGGGGTCCAAGGAAGGGATGACAGCACGCGGGGTTTCCGAGAGGGCCGGTCGAGTTTCGACTTTCCGAGCTGGGTCCCGCCGGTCGTCTACGCCCTGGTCACCCTTTTTCTGTTCCGGAAGTTCGTGTTCACCGGAGAGATGCTCTATTCCTCCGACACTCTCTCTTTGGGGTATATGGCCCGTGCGTTCTTTTCCGAATCCCTCAGGGAGGGCGTCTTCCCCCTCTGGAACCCCGTCATCCTGGGGGGCACGCCCTTCCTGAACTCCCTGGCCGGGGGAGACTCCCTCTATCCGACCGCCCTCCTTCTCCTCTTCATGGAGCCGTTCCGGGCCCTCGGATGGAAGTTGGTGCTCCACGTCTTCCTGTCGGGGTTGTTCACGTTCGGGTGGATCCGGTCCCTGGGCCGCTCCCGTCCGGCCGCACTCCTGGCAGGGTTGGCCTACCTGATGGCGCCCTTCATGGTGACGCTGGTGTATCCGGGGCACGACGGGAAGCTCTTCGTCACGGCCCTCACCCCCCTCCTTTTCTGGGCCGTAGAGGGTGCCATGGTCAGGGGCCGGCTGGTCACCTTCGCTGGAATGTCCCTGGTGATCGGCCTTGTGATCCTCACGACTCACTTCCAGCAGGCCTATTTCCTCTTCGGCGCGGCCGGGACCTATGCCCTGGTCCGAGGGATCCTTCTCTGGCGGGGCGGAGGTCTCAGCCTTGGGCGGGCTGGATCCAGGTTCGCCCTGTTCCTGGGGTTCTCGGTCGTGGGAGCGGGGGTGTCGGGAATCCAGCTCCTTCCCGCGGTGGAGTACGTCCTGGAGTCCTCCAGAAGAACCGCCACTACAACGCGGGCCTCCGAGGAGGGGAGCGTGGCCTACTCCTCCTCCTGGTCGATGCACCCCGAGGAGGCCGCCGCGATGGTGGTGCCGGAGTTCGTCGGAAGTAGCGTCGGGGGAGCACCCTGGGCCGAGTACACCTATTGGGGCAGGAACGTCTTCAAGTTGAACCACGAATACGCCGGGCTGGTGGTCCTCCTGTTGGCGGCGGTGGCATTCTTCGGCGCTCCCGCCCGTGGGGTGAGACTGACTTTGGCGGGAATCGGAGGCGTGGCCCTCCTGTACACTCTGGGAACCCACACTCCCGTTTGGAGAATCTTCTACGAGGTCGTCCCGGGGATTTCCCTTTTCAGAGCGCCTTCCATCGCAGCCTTCCTTTTCGGGTTCGGGGCGGTGACACTCATGGCCTTCGGAGTGGACCGGATTCTGGAGCATCCAAGCAGGTCCGCAGGGGGTCCCTCCGGATCGGGGGAGGGCGGCGACGGTTCCGATCGAGGGGTTTTCCTTTTCCTGGCCTCTGCGGTAGGGGTCCTCCTCATCGGGACCCTGATGGCTGCCGGCGGGGTCCTCACCTCCCTCTGGACCTCGGTCGTGTATCACGGCATCGAACCGGGAAAACTGGACTCACTGACCCGGGCCGAGCCCTTCATCGCCCAGGGATTCCTGATTTCCACCATTCTGGCGGCGTCCGTCCTTGGCCTCACCTGGGGCTTGAGAAGGGCAAAGGTCCAGGTGGCCTTCTGGATCAGCGGGATCGCGGTCCTCCTGGCGGCGGACCTGGGCCGGGTGAACGATCCGTTCATCCAAACCATGAGCCAGGCCCGTGGAATGGAGTTCCAGCAGTGGGCGGCCCCCGATCCCAACATCCAGTTCCTCCTCGAACGCCAGGAATCCGAGGACCCGTTCAGAGTCTTGGCAATGGGAGGGGAGTTCGGTACCGGGCAGGACGTCAAGCCGGGGATGTACGGATTGGAGCTGGCCAACGGACACCACCCCAACGACCTGGCCAGGTACCGGGAGTTGATCGGAATGGTGGGAAGCGGGCTCCCCAGGAATCTCTTCCAGGCCGAGACCGGGGAGTTGAACCAGGCCCTCCTCTCCATCCTGAACGTCCAGTATGTCATCTGGCCGGTCCATCAGTTCGGGGGGCTGCCTTCCGGGGAGGCCGTCATGGCCACATCCCTCGACGGCCAATCCGCGTACGAAGCGGTATATCGGATTCCTACGCTGCCCCGGGCCCGTCTCGTCGGGCAGTCGGTCGTCCTCCAGGAGGACGAGACGGTCTCGTACCTTCTCTCCCCTCTCTTTCGCCCTGAAGACGAGGTGGTCCTCACGGAAGAGCCCCCCATCACCCTCTCGGGAGGGCCGGTGGAGGGATCGATCCGATGGCTGGAGCGGGGCCCGAACCGAATGCGACTCTCGGTCCAGGCCCAGGGGGAGGCCCTTCTGGTGATGGCTGACAACTGGTTCCCGGCCTGGAAGGCCCGAGTGGGGAGTGAGGAAGCGCCCGTCTTGAGGGCGAACCATACCCTTCGCGCGGTCCCGGTGCCTGCGGGAACCCATGAGATCGAAGTCTATTTCGACGCTGGAACGTTGAGAGGCGCACTCTTCACGAGTTTGGGCTCTCTCGGTCTCCTGGCACTCCTGGGAGGCCTCGGCTACCGACAGGAGCGAACGAGGCGTCCAGCGGCCCCTGAGGCCGTTTCAGGGGGCCCTGAGGGGACGGAACGGCAGGATGGCCCACTCTCCAGCCCCCCGGGGAGCGAAGCGGTGGGTCCGGAGGGAGGGGCCGCGGGGTCATGACCGAGTCCAGGGCTCCCGGACGGGCTGAGGAGGCCCCCCCAAATGGAGACGGACCCGGACCCG
>JBDHCH010000034.1:0-28938 GCA_039592115.1 Gemmatimonadota bacterium
TCCGGAGGGATCATTAGCCCCGAAGGATTGCTGGGGCTGTTGATGATCATGGCCTTGGTCTGGCTTCCGCAGCGGCTGATGATGTCCTCGGCGGAGGGGACCAGGGTTCCGTCTTCCGGCGCCGCGGGAACCGGTACCGCCCCACAGAGCCGCACCATCTCCGGGTAGCTTACCCAGTACGGTGCCGGGAAAACCACCTCGTCCATGGGGTCGAGAATCGCCCTGAGAGCTACCATGATGGCTTGCTTGGCCCCGCTGCTGGCGATGACGTGCTTCGCCGTGACCTTCCGGCCGTAGTTCTCCTGGGTGTATCGAATGATCGCGGCCTTCATGGCCGGCGTACCGGAGGACGGGGTGTACCGGATCTCCCCGGAGTTGAGCATGGCCGCTGCCGCCACCAGGGAGTCCATGGGCGCCTTCGCCTTGGGCTCCCCCCCCCCAAGGTGGATCAACGGCTCTCCCTTGGCCCGAAGGATGGCGGCCTTCTCGTTCAATGCTAGCGTTGCGGACTCGCGGACCGAAGCCGCGATTTGGCTGATACTCATCGTTCTCCCCTCGCAACCGGTTCAGCTGCAACGGTTCCCGGACCCGATCGAGGTCCCGAGGCGGGTGGGACGCCCAGGGTACCGGGAGTCTCGAAGTGGTGCCGGGCAATGTACCTCTCCAACCCCTCCCCTGTCCAAGAATCTGCGGGATCTGTGCAGGATTTCAGACCGCGGTCGTCATTCGGGGTGAGGGCCGGTAGGCCTTGGGTCGGACTTGGAGCGAGTTCCTACTCGACTTGGAGGATGGAGGACAGGATGACTGCGTTCGGAAAACCCGGTAAGGGAATGGCGGCGAAAGGTTGCCGCGGGGGTGAGCCGCCCACGGCGAATGACCGGCTCAAGGGAGGGTGGAGCGCCAGGCTCTGGGGCTCCCTGATCTTGGCCACGGCCTTCCACCTGGGTGTTTTCAGCCTGTGGCCGGAACTCACCGCCCAGGACTACTCTAGCGGCTCCATGGAACTCGAGGTGCTGGAACTTCCACCCGAAGTGGAGATCCCCCCGGCGCCGGAGAAGATCTCCAGGCCGCAAACTCCGATCATGTCGCCGACGGTCCTGGACCGGGACATCACGATCGGCGTCACCACCCTCGATGCATACAAGCCCGACGAGCTGCCTCCGCCCCCTGAGCTCGACGCCGGTCGGACCATCTCGGACACTCCCTCGTTCACGCCCATGACGGTGCGCCCCGGGGTACGGAATCGGGGGGAAGTCCAGGAGGCCATGGAACGAGAGTATCCGCCGCTCCTTCGGGATGCCGGGATCGGTGGGACGGCGCAGGTGTGGTTCTTCATCGACGAGGAGGGGAACGTCCTGAAGACTCAGGTGCATACCAGTTCCGGGCACAGGGCCCTGGATGAGGCCGCGCTGAAGGTGGCTGACGTGATACGATTCTCCCCCGCCCTGAACCGTGAGAAGAAGGTCAGAGTCTGGATCGCGCTCCCCATCACCTTCGTGACGCGGTGAAAGGGGCTGGAGTCCCCCGGGGGAGTCCGTCCCTAGGGGGTGGCCCCCCCCCGCCTTCGTTCCAGCAGAGTTTGGTACGCCAGGGGGAGCACGACCAGTGTTACCAGCGTACTGGTGAGGAGTCCCCCTGTGACCACCGTGGCCAAGGGCCTCTGGATCTCCGCCCCGGGCCCCGTGGCCAGGAGGAGGGGAAGGATGCCGAAAACCGTCGAGAACGTGGTCATGAGCACCGGCCTGAGCTTGGTGGTCACCCCGTACGCCACCGCCCGGTCTGGCGGGTCTCCGTCGCGGCTCCGTCTCCGGATGGTGGAGAGGAGAACCAGGCCGTCCTCCAGAGCGATCCCGAAGATGGCAATGAAGCCGATGGAGGCTGGAACGCTCATATACTGGCTGGAGAGGAGGAGAGCGGCCAATCCCCCGGTGAGGGCCAAGGGGATGTTCATGAGGATCACTCCGGCTTCCAGCACGGAGCCGAAGATGGTGTACAGAAGGATGGAAACCAGGAGGAGGGTCAGGGGCGTCACCAACATAAAGGTCCGGCGGGACCGCTCCTGGAGCTCGAACTGCCCCCCCCAATGCACTGTGTACCCCGGGGGGATCGTGACCGATGTGGCCATGGCGGCCTGGGCTTCCTCCACGAACCGTCCCATGTCGCGGCCCCTCACGTTGGCTTGGACAGTGGAGTACCGGCGGCTGTCTTCCCGGTTGATCATCCTGGAACCCTCCCCTTCCTCGACCGTTGCGACCTGACTCAGGGGAATCCGGCCTCCTCCCGGGAGCGGGATGAGCAGGTCATAAATCTGCTCCAGATCTCCACGGAACTCCGGAAGGAACCGGACGAAGACGTCGAATCGTCGCCTCCCTTCATAAACCTGACCCACCACCACCCCGCCGATCGCTGCTTCAACCGTTTCCTGGACCGTCTCCACATCCATCCCGTACCGGGCGAGCGCTCCGCGGTCCAGGCGAATGATGAGGTTGTTTTGGCCCGTGAACCGCTCAGTCTGTACATCCACCGCCCCCTGGACCTCGGCGAGTACACCCTCGATATCGTGGGACAGCTCCTGGAGCGTCTCAAAATCCTCGCCGTAGATCCTCACGGCCAACTGAGCCCTTGAACCCGTCAGGAGCTCGTCCAGGTTGTGCGCGATGGGTTGGGACAGATTGAGGTTGATCCCCGGAAGGTCTTCCAAACGGTGGGCGATGGCGTCCTGGATCTCTTCCAGGTCCTGGCGTTGCCAGCCACCTCCGGCCCGGTCCAGCTGGATGAGGATCTGGAGGTCGTTCACAAAGTGTCCATGGCTTCCCGCGTCCCCACGCCCGATGCGAGTGAGAACGCCTTCCACTCCCTCCATCGCCAGGAGGCGACCCTCGATCTCGGTTCCCATGGCCACGGAATTCGCGAGGCTTACGTTCGGGTTCATGGTGACGGCCAGCTGGAGCGTGCCCTCCCGGAGTCTCGGCATGTATTCCCGGCCCATGAGGGGCAGAAGGATGAGCCCGGACACCAGGATCGCCCCGGTGAAAAGGAAAACCCCCGTCCGCCGGGCCTGGCACCACTCGAACATCCTCAGGTATCGGAGTCGGATGCCCCGGATCAAGGCCGGATCCTCTCCTCCACCTCGGGCTGGCCTCTTCAACAAGAACCACCCCAATGCCGGAATGCTGACGAGCGTGAAGAGGAGGGATCCGGTCAACGCCGCCGAGACCGCGAATCCCATGGGCCGGAACATGATCCCTTCCGTGCCCTGAAGAGTGAATATCGGGAGGAAGACCAGGATGATGATCAGGATGGCGAAAAAGAGGGGCCTCGTGACCTCTTGCCCGCTCCTTACCAGGGCCTCCAACCGGTCCATTCCGGCCTGGAGATGTCGGTAGGTGTTCTCCACATAGATGATGGCTGCGTCGGCGATGAGGCCGATTCCGATGGCGAGCCCACCGAAAGACATCAGGTCCGCGGCCAAGCCCACCCGTTCCATGACGATGAACGTGAACAGCACGGAGAAGGGGAGGGTGAGCATCGTGAGGAAAGCCGAGGGGAGGTGTCCCATGAAGAGGAAGAGGACGCCCACGACCAGGACCACCCCGACTCCCAGATTCCAGGCCACCGTATTGAAACAGGCCCGAACAAAGGAGGCCTGGTTGTAGAAGGGGACGATCTCCACGCCTTCGGGCAGGCTCGCGTTCACCACGTCGATCCGCTCTTCGACCCGGTCGATCACTCGGGCTGTGTTGGACCCGAAGAGCTTCAGGACCATTCCAACCACTTTCTCGCCCTGGCCGTTGACGGTGGCGGCTCCCCTCCGGATGGCGGGAAGAACCTCCACCTGGGCCACGGAGGAGAGAAACACGGGGGTTCCTTCCCTATGGGCCACCACGATCTGTTGGAGGTCTTCCACCCTCTCGACGAGCCCGATGCTCCGGACCACGAACTCCTCCGGGCCCCGCGTAATGAACCCGGCGGCGGCGTTCCGGTTGCTGGCCTGGATCCGGTCCATCAACTCCGTGAGTGTCAGGTCGTAGCTCAGGAGGGCGTTGGGGTCCACCAGGATCTGGTACTGCTTGATGTCCCCCCCGATACTCAGGACCTCCGAGACCTCTGGAACGGACTTCAGCTCGTACTTCACCAGCCAATCCTGGAGGGTTCGCAGCTCCAGGGTGGTCGTACCCTCCCCCTCCAGGTAGTAGAGGTAAACCAAGCCCAGTCCCGTTGCGATGGGTCCCAGGAAGGGTTCTCCGGCCTGAGGAGGGAGGTCGGCCTGGATCTCGTGGAGCCTGGGGGCCAGCACCTGCCGGGCCCAGTAGATGTCTGTGCCCTCCTCGAAGTAGACGTTCACCAGGGAGAGGCCGTATGTGGATGTGCTCCGGATGCGTTCCACTCCCGGGAGACCGAACATCGCCGCTTCCACCGGCACCGAGACGAGTTGCTCCACCTCTTGCGGGGCGAGCCCCTCAGCTTCGGTATAGATCTGGACCAATGCGGGGGAAGGATCCGGGAATACGTCGATGATGAGGTTCCGGTAGGCCACCAAGCCGGCCAGCGCCACGGTGAAGGTTCCGGCGATCACCAGGAAGCGATGCCGAACCAAGGCTCTGATGGTCGAGGCGATCATTCGCTGGACTCCGTCCCCTGGAGGAATCCTCCCGATAGGGATGGCCCCGTCGGAGTCTGCAGTCGAAGAGCCCGCCGGGCCTTGTGAACACCTTCCCTAGTGGACATGGTCGTGCCCCCCGGCCCCCTTGGTCATCTCCGCTTTGAGGGTGAATGCTCCCTCCGTCACGATCTGTTCCGAGCCGTCCAGCCCTTCGAGGATCACCCGTCCGACGGTAAGGGTTTCGCCCGGCACGACCTCGCGCTCCTCGAAGACCATGTGGTCTTCCCCGGGCTCAGGAGGGAGGGCGACGAAGATCACGTGTCGCCCCTCCATGAGTTGAACGGCCTCCTCCGGCACGACGACCTGTCGATCCTCTCGGGACTGGATCCGCAGGAATCCCTGAACGTACATATTGGGCCTGAGAAGACCCTCGGGATTCGGCACTTCCACCCGGACCTGGACCGTCCTGACCTCCGGATCCACCTGATCGGCGATCACCGTCACACGTCCCAGAAAATCACGATCCGGGAATACAGGACTACGGATGACCACTTCGGCGTCGGTGTCGAGGTCTGGGAGGTGCTGTTCGTAGGCGTCCAGGCGCGCCCAGAGGACGGTCAGGTCGGAGACGGTGAAGAGGGTGTGGCCCGGTTCGACATGATCTCCAAGGACCGCCTCCCGCTGGATCACCACTCCGGAGATGGGGCTGAGGATAGGGAGGAGAGGTTCAACCGCGGTGTGGTCCACCAACGGCCGGTCAGCGTCCAGCCCCGATGTGATGGCTCTCAGCTGGTCTTCCTCCAGGCCGAGACTGTGGAGGATGACCTCTGCGGACCGCAGCTCTGCCAGGTGCTGCTCGAAGACCGATTGTCTCCTGAGGAACTCCCTCTCCTCGATGGCCCTCTGTTCCCGGAGGATCATGGCTCGCTCGTAGTCTTTTCGACTCAACTCCACCTGGGCGAAGGACTGGAGGAAGGCCGTCTGAGCCCGAGTGAACTCCGGGGCGTTGAGTGCCGCCAGAGTCTGACCCCGGGTAACCCGGCTCCCCAGGTCGACCATCCTCTCCGCCATCTGCCCAGCGACGAGGGTGGCGATCCGGGCCGTTCGGTTTTCGTTGGTGGTCAGGACTCCGGGAAGCTGGATCTCGGCGGCGATCTCCGTCGTCTCCACGGGGCCCACGCGTAACCCCCAAGCCTCCACGTCCTCCCGCTCCAGATGAACCACGTGGGCTTCTTCGGTCTCGCCCTCTGGCTCAGCCGGCGTCTCGGGTTCAGGACCCGGCCCGCAGGCCAGGAGGGTGGCGAGCAGGGGAATAAGCCGCGATTTCATCGGATCCCTCCTCCCGCCGCATGTTCCAGCGTCGCCCACTCGACATTCCAGTCGAACAACGCTTGTTGGCGTTGGATGTGGATGGAGTGATAGGTCCGGCGGGAATCCAGATATTCCATGAAGGAGATCTCTCCCTGACGATAGCTCGCTTCAGCGATTTCCATGCTTTCCTCTGCCTCCTCCAGGAGCCCCTCTTCGAAGAGGCGAAGGGTTTGGCGATAGAGCCTGAGATGATTGTGGTGGATGAGGAGCTCGGCTTCCAGCTCCAGACGAACGGCCTCTTCCGTGTGCTCGGTGACACGTACCCTCTGACGGGCTTCTTCTGCGGCCGCTCGGGACTGGTTCCACAATGGGATCCTGAGCCCCACGCCCACCGTGCGCACCTCCCCGTCCAGCTCCGTTTTCGAGGATCCGGAGAGGACGGGATCCGGGAGCCACCCCAGCTGGTTCTGCCGGAGAGCCTTCTGGGCGGCTTCCCGCTCCATCCGAACCTTCGCAAGGGCGGGGTGAGACGGCAGTACGCTCGAGATCAGCTTGTCGAGATCCGGGTCCGGCCGACTGACTTCCAAGCTGCCTTCGATCTCGAATCCGGCTGGAAGGACATTCCCGAGAAACGTATTCAGGTGACGTCTGAACTGGTCCAGCTCCAACTCCACCGCTTCCATCTCGTTCCTGGCCCTCATGTGCTCTACACGCAGTCGGATCGCTTCCAGTTCCCGTACCTCCCCGACCTCGGCACGGGCCTCGATGAGAGTTCTGATTTCGGAGAGGGCCTCCTCATTCAGGCGGGCAAGGTCCACCATCTCGTGGAGGAAGAGAACCCGGTAGTAGTGCATCCGGATCTCGAGCTCTACCTCCAGGATTCCGGATCGGACTTCCTCCCCGACGGCTTCGGCCCGGAGTTCCAGGGCCCCGAGTCGATAATGGCGGGTCAATGGGTTCTCGAAGGTCTGCCTGGCCGAGAATCCCGACAGAGATCTGGCCGCACTTCCGTCCCTGGGGTCCCCCGAACCCCACTCGTACTCGAGCTCGGGGTTCTCCCACCGTCCGGAGTCACGTCGCCCAGCCAGAGCGGCCGCATGGTCCGCACGGAGGGCCTGAACGGTCGGGTTCCTCTCTCTCCCGATTTGGAGGAGTTCCTCCAGAGTGAAGCGCTCTTGCCCCTGAGAGGGGCGGGGAAGTCCCATCGCCAGGAGTGCGAAGAGAAGCACGTGTCTGTTCTGAACCATGGATCCGAGCACCCTTCCGCTTTTCGTGTGCGAAAACCTGGCCATAGTTGAAGGGAATCCGCGCCGGGGGGCAACCGGTGAATCGAAATCCCTCCCTGGGCGTATTTCATCGTGTGGGGCATGTCCCGCTACGGCTCCTCTCCGGAGGAGCTGCACCAGTCTCGGTTGCAGTAAGTGATTTACACACAACTCGTTGGAGGTCCCATGAGATCCCACCGCGCGATCATCTTCGCCGTCCTCCTCTCGAGTGTCGGGCCCGGCTGGGCGGTGGCCCAGTCCGCCGTGCCCCATACGCCCACCGTACCGGGCCTCCCCGAGTCTCCTTTTCCGGTCGTGAGCCCCGAGGACGTGGGTGTGCCATCGGACCAGGTCAGGGGGCTCGTGGATCGTGTAGAGGGATGGGTAGAGGGTGGAGAAATCGTGGGGGCTGAAATGCTCATCGTGAAGGACCGGAAGATCATCCTTCATGAGACTGTGGGTTGGAGCGACCGGGAGGAAGGCCTGGCCCTGGAGCGGAACTCGATCTACCGGATTCGCTCCATGACCAAGCCCTTTACGGGCACCTCCATCTTTCTCCTCGTCGAGGATGGGGAGCTTTCCCTCGATGACCGGGTGGCCACATACCTCCCTTCCTGGCGGAACGAGGCTTCACGGGACATTACCATTCGGCAGCTTCTCTCCCATTCGGGCGGGTTCATCCAGGGGGGATTTCCCCGCCCCTTCCAGAGTTTCAGGTCGCTGAGGGAGGCTGTGGACGCAGTGGGTTCTGCGGGTCCGCAGAATCCTGTCGGGGAACGGTACGAATACAGTGACGTGGGTTCAGCTACTCTCGGCGCCATTGTCGAGGAGGTCTCGGGGATCCCGGTCGAGGAGTTCATTCAGAATCGAATCCTCGATCCCCTTGGACTCTCGGACACCCACACCGGGTTCTCGCCTGGCCTCCCCTGGGCCCCGCGCATGAATCCCACCTACAGTCGCACCTCCGGTGACGCCCCGTGGGTCAAGTATTGGCACCCCAGCCAGGAACAGGCTTTCCCGTTCTTCCGGGCGAGCGGCGGGCTGTACACGACGATTCTGGACTATGCCCGTTGGTTGACGGTCATCTGCGATTTGGGGGAGTACCCGGATGGGAGGCTCCTTTCGGAGGAGGCGGTCGAAGCTGCGCTCCAACCGGCGGCCAGCCGGGGGTACGGTCTCCACTGGGAGGTCTTCTCCGCCGCGCCCGAGGACGACGGCATCCCAGCCTTCGGTCATGGCGGCTCGGATGGCACCCTCGCGGCGGCGATTCCCGCTTGGGACACCCAGGTTCTCATCTTCACTCAATCCAGGGGGAACCGGGTGATCAGAGGATTCTTGATGAACGCCCAGTCCGTCCTCGATCCCGGGCCCCAGGGGGAGGGACGTTAGCGGTCAGTCTCCCAGGGTCCCGAACAGCCGGTCACCCGCATCCCCCAGCCCGGGCACGATGTACCCCACGGCGTTCAGGCCCCGATCCAGGGCGCCGGCGAAAATGGGCACCTCCGGGTGGGTGTTGAGCATTCGCTCGACCCCTTCCGGGGCGGCGACGATACAGAGGAGGCGGATGTTCCTTACCCCTCTCATCTTCAGGAACTCCACCGCGGCGGAAGCCGACCCGCCGGTGGCGAGCATGGGATCAACGAGGATGAACTCCCGCCCCTCCGGTTCGGGGGTTTTGAAATAGTACTCCACCGGCTCCAGGGTTTCCTCGTTTCTGTAGAGACCCACGTGGCCCACTCGGGCGCCGGGCAGGACCCTGAGGAAGCCGTCCACCATTCCCAGGCCCGCCCGGAGTATAGGCACGACCACAACCTTCCACCCTGCAACCTGGCGGCCCACCATCCGTTCCAGGGGGGTCCGGATCTCCACCTCCTCCAGGGCCAGATCCCGCGTCGCTTCGTAGGCCATGAGGGTGGCGATCTCGTCCACCAGCTCCTTGAACAGCTTCTTCCCCGTCTCCTGGCTCCTGAGGAGCGTGATCTTGTGCTGGACAAGAGGGTGATCCAGCACCGTGAGGTTCGGGAAATCTGTCATATCGGGCCTCCGTGTTGCCGGTCGCCCCGGTGGTTCGCCGGTCTATCGGAAGAAGAGGCGGTGTGACACGTGGTGGGGATCCGTGGTCAGGTTCACCCCCAGGCGCCGAAGACCGGCTTCATCACCAGGTGTGGGCATATGGGTCATGTGGGCCTCACACGTCCGAAGCTGGGGGAGGGCCGCGATGGCGGCCTCCGCGTCAGGGTTGGTCGTGGCGCTGATGGCGAGAACGATCAGGACCTCCTCGGCATCCAGGCTGACGCGCTTCCTGCCCAGGACGACGGTCTTGAGGTGCCCGATGGACTCAATCGCAGAGTCCGGAAGCAGGTCGGTTTCGTCCGAGAGGCCCGCCAATCTCTTCGCCGCCCGGATGATCAAAGCGGCGGAGGCATGGAGGAGGGGGGAGTTCGAGCCTTCCACGATCTCTCCACCTGGGAGCGCCAAAGCGGCTCCCACGAAAACCCCGTTGTTTCCCCCGCCTCGAGTCTTTGCTTCCTCTGCGGCGGTCCTCGCCGGTCCGACGACCGGACGGCTCTCGGGGCCCACACCCATCTCATCCATGAGGAGCTCGATCCGTTCCACGGTTGCCGAGCTCACCAGCCCCATGGCGTGTTCGCAGGCGTAGCGGAAGTACCTGCGAACGATCTCCTGCCGGCCGGCCTCTCTCGTCACCTCGTCGTCCACGATTCCGAACCCGGCACGGTTGACTCCCATGTCGGTCGGGGACTGATAGAAAGACTCCCCACCGGTGATCCGCTCGATAATCCTCCGAAGCAGGGGGAAAGCTTCGATATCCCGGTTGTAGTTGACGGCCTGTTCGCCGTTGGCCTCCAGATGAAAGTGGTCCAATTGGTTCACATCCTCCAACTCGGCTGTGGCCGCCTCATAGGCCACGTTCACCGGGTGTTTCAGAGGGAGGTTCCAGATGGGGAAGGTCTCGAACTTGGCGTACCCTGCGTGGATGCCTCTCCGGTGGTCGTGATACAGCTGTGAGAGGCAGGTGGCCAGCTTCCCGCTTCCCGGTCCGGGACCGGTGACCACGACGATGGGTTTGTCTGTCCGGATATACTCGTTCGCGCCATACCCTGCCTCGCTCACAACCACGTCTACGTTGGTCGGGTACCCCTTCGTGAACGGGTGGGTGACAACCTGGATTCCACGGTTTTCGAGCCGGGCCTTGAACGTGGCCGCAGCAGGTTGGTCCTGGTATCTGGTGATGACCACCGCCGTAACGGGCACACCTCGTTCCCCCAGGTCGTCGATGAGCTTCATGGCATCGGCGTCATAACTGATGCCGAAGTCGGCCCTCATTTTCTTCTTTTCGATATCCCCGGAATAAATGCAGAGAATCACCTCGGCGTTGTCGGCGAGGCCCTGGAGCAGCCGCATCTTCACGTTGGGATCGAAGCCGGGAAGGACTCGTGAGGCGTGGAAATCGAAGAGAAGCTTCCCGCCGAACTCCAGGTAGAGCTTGTCGCTGAACCTCTCCACCCGCTCCTGGATGGCGGCGGTCTGTTCGGTCAGGTACTTCTCGTTGTCGAATCCGATCGCTGCTGGCATGGCCTCCTCCGGCACGTGAGTTGGCGGTTTGAGGCCAACCTACGAAATGAAGCGGGTTTTTGGGAGGAGGGGCGGTTTGACGCGGGGTGCCCCTGCTTGGCACTTTCCCACCGCGACGAGAGAAAACCACAAACCAGGAGGCCACGTGTCTCATGAACCGCGGGTGTTGCTCGGTCCAGGGCCCAGCAATGTTCATCCTCGGGTATTCCAGGCAATGATCAGCCCCATCCTGGGGTATCTGGATCCGGTCTTCCTCGAGGCAATGGACGAAACGATGGTCCGCCTCAGGTACCTCTTCCAGACAGAGAATGAGTTCGCCATCACGCTTCCGGGCTCGGGCATGGCGGCGATGGAAGCGGCTGTATGCAATGTCGTGGAGCCCGGGGACGAAGTGATCGTCGGGATCCACGGGTTCTTCGGCCAACGAATGGCTCACATTGTGGAACGACATGGGGGTACCGCCGTCCGGGTGGAGGTGGACTTCGGGCAGGTGGTGGATCCGGGTCAGATCCAGGAAGCCCTGGACGCTCATCCCGACGCGAAGATGGTGGGAGTGGTGCACGGGGAGACGTCTGCGGGGATCGGTCAGCCCCTGGAGGAGATCGGAAAGCTCGTTAGGGAGCGGGAGAAGCTCTTCCTGGTGGACACGGTCTGCTCCCTGGGTGGCGCCGACATCCCGGTGGACCGGTACCTCATCGACATCTGCTACAGCGGCGGACAGAAATGCATCGGTGGACCGGCCGGAATCTCTTGTATTACCGTGAACGACCGGGCCTGGGAGGTGATCGGGGCTCGGCAGGCCGAGCCGGACACCTGGTATCTGGATCTCTCCCTCATCAAGAAGTACTGGTTTTCGGATCGGGTGTACCACCACACCGCGCCGGGGCCGATGGTCTTCGCCCTGAAGGAGGCGCTCACCTTGATTCAGGAGGAAGGCCTCCAGGCCCGGGTGGCCCGCCACGACGAAGTGGGCGCCATGCTCCACCGGGGGCTCGCCGATCTGGGGTTGGAACTCTTCGGGGATCCCGCCAACCGGCTCTCCATGCTTACCTGCGTGATGATCCCCGACGGGGTGGAGGACGGTCCAGTTAGAAGCCGCCTCCTGAACGATTTCGGTATTGAGATCGTGGGTGGGTTCGGACCGCTGGCCGGGAAGGCTTGGAGGATCGGGCTGATGGGGTTCAGCGCCAGCAAGCGGAACGTGCAGTACCTCCTCTCGGCGATGAAGGAGATTCTCTAGAAGGGACCGGAGTGGCCGCGGGGGGAAGGGGATGGGGCCGGCCGGGATGGGGTCGCCCCCGCCCTCTCTCGGGCACCAATTCGTCGAACCGGGGTAAACATCGTATAGTACAGAGTGGCCCTGCCGGGTTGGACCGACGCCTGCACCGAGGCTTTCTGCCCTGCCCGCAGACCCGCCGCACACTCTTTCGGATAATTCCAGGACCACGCGACGGAGGCGATCCACCATCAAATTGGCGGAGCGAAGGTATCGGATTTTCACTCGCCAGGACATCGACCGAATCCCCCATCTGAAGCAGCTCCCTGAATCCCAGAGGAGAGCGATGAAGGCGGTTTCGGCGGTCCTACCGTTCCGTGTCAACAGCTACGTGGTGGAGAAGCTCATCGATTGGTCGTCGGTTCCCGACGATCCCATCTACAAGCTGGTTTTCCCCCAACCTGGCATGCTACCGCCCGAGGATCTCTCACGCCTCATGGACCTTGTGGGCAGGGGCACTTCCGAGGAAGAACTCGATCTGGAGGCCGGACGCGTCCAGCGATCCCTCAACGCCCAACCGGGAGGGCAGAAGGAACTGAATGTGCCCTTTCTGGACGGAAAACCCCTGCCGGGCATTCAGCACAAGTACAAGGAGACGGTCCTCTTCTTCCCCGCCGCCGGACAAACCTGTCACAGCCATTGCACCTATTGCTTCAGATGGGCCCAGTTCACCCAGTCGGGGGAGGACCGCTTCGAAACCCACGAATCCAGATCACTGGTCCGATATCTGAGAGCGCATCCGGAAGTGACGGATGTCCTGATCACGGGGGGAGATCCCCTGGTGATGGGGACAGAGGTACTCCGGCAATACGTGGAGCCGCTTCTGGACCCGTCCCTCTCCCACATCCGCAGCATCCGGATCGGGACGAAATCAGTGACCTTCTGGCCACATCGATTCGTCACCGACGAAGACGCAGACGATCTTCTCAAGCTCTTCGAGACCGTGATCCGGTCAGGGAAACAACTGGCCATCATGGCCCACTTCAGCCATCCCAGAGAGTTGGGCACCCGGATCGCCAGGGAGGCGATCCGCCGGGTCCGGAGGACCGGTGCCATGGTTCGAAGTCAGTCACCCGTGGTCAGGGGTGTCAACGATTCCTCCGACGTCTGGGGGAGGCTCTGGGCCCGGCAGGTGCAGATGGGCATCGTGCCGTATTACATGTTCGTGGCCAGGGACACCGGAGCCCAGCGGTATTTCAAGGTCCCCCTGGTTGAAGCCCTGGAGATCTTCAACGGCGCCTATCGTCAGGTTTCGGGGCTGGGACGGACTGTAAGAGGACCGGTCATGTCTGCGACGCCCGGAAAGGTCCTCGTTTCCGGAGTGACGCGAGTAGCCGGCGAAGACGTCTTTGTGTTGAAATTCATCCAAGGGAGGGATCCGGAGTGGGTGGGTCGGCCGTTCTTCGCCTCCCTCGATCCCGATGCAGCCTGGTTGGATGACCTCCGTCCGGCCTTCCGCCGCTCCGAGTTCTTCTTCGAGCCTCAATTCAGAGAGTTCCTGGCTCGCCGTCAGGCCGAATTTCAACAGGGCAGGGATCCGCCCCCCCCGCACTGGGTTCCTCCCAGGCCCCTTCATCGGTACGACGCCTGAGCGGAGTGCCTCTCCGGAAGTCTTCACCGCCGACCCCTGTGCGCGACCGCACCCCACTTCTGCAACACCCTTCTAGCCGGCCGAGGGGTGGCGAGGGGAGCCCTGCCCGCCGTGGCCCACCTTGGTCCGGACCTCCTCACCTCTTCCTGGGAACCCGCTCATCCCGCATGGCGGCATGGTACGCGAAGCTGGCCATGACGACTGCGTTGATCCGAAGGTCTTCCGGAAGAACCTTGTCGAAGGTATCCATGTTGAAGTGATGGGTCCGGGCTCGGTAGTCGATCCGGTCCTGAACGAACTGGAACCCTGGAAGGCCGGCCTCGTCGAAAGCCAAGTGATCCGTGCCCCGATTGCTGAACCTGGAAAGGGTCTGGACCCCGAGATCATTGAACGGCTTCATCCAGGCCTCGAAGATTGGTGCAACCAGTGGATTCCCCTGCATGTGCACACCCCTGAACTGGCCCGTTCCATTGTCCATGTTGAAGTAGACGGAGAAGTTCTCGTACTCCTCCGTGGTCCCATCGGTGGGGTTTCCGAAGTGGTTCCTGACGTACCCCCTGGATCCTCTCAATCCGCCCTCCTCGTGGCTCCACAGCATGATTCGGACGGTCCTTCGCGGCTTCAGCTCCAACGCCTGGAGAATCCGCATCGCCTCCATGGCCACAGCTACCCCGCCCGCATTGTCAGTGGCGCCGGTCCCGGTGTGCCACGAATCCAGGTGGCCGCCGATTCCCACGACTTCGTGGGCCAGGTCGGTCCCCGGGATCTCGGCGATCACGTTGTATCCTCTGGGGTCCGAGTCGTCGATTGTCACGCCAACCTCCACCTCCATCCGGACCGGGATGCCGCGGTCGAGAATCCGGTAGATGCGGTTGTAGTGCTCGGTTGCCACGGAGAGGGTCGGGAGACTGGCCTCGATACCGGCACGACTCCGGTCGGACCGGCTGGATGACCGCCCGGTACTGTAGACGGTTCCATCACTCCCGATACTGGCCTGGAGGACCGCAGCAGCCCCCTCCGCCTTGAAATACGCTTCGATCTCCGTCGGGGAGATCCCCTGTGGACGATGGGGCGCCTGGTCGGGCTGACCTCGGGCGTGCCGACTCATCAGGAGATCTTCCCCCTGGGTCTCGAAGGCCTTGAGGGATTCCTCGTCATGACGGAACGCGTCCTGCACGAATCGGGGGCTCACCGGCATGAGAGGAGTGGCGAGGACGATGGCGCCGTTCAGCTGCCCTCGGAACCGGTCGAGGTCCTCGGGCGAGGAGATGTCTGCAATGACCGCGCGGGAAACCACCGGACCGTTGGTGCCGGGAGTGAATGCCAGTGGGTAGGCGATGATCATCTGGTAGTCCGGTTCCAGGAGGTGCACCGAGACCCTCTCGAGGTCCCACCCCACCGCCTCTTCCCCCCAGGGCTCCATCTCCACCGACGACAATCCCATGTCCCTCAACTCGCCCGCGATCCACCTCTGGGCTTGTCGCATGGCTGGGGAGGCCGTGATCCGGGGGCCAATCACGTCCGAGAGGTAGCCGGCGAAGTCCACGACCCGGGAGCGTTCGAACCCCTCTGTCCGGATACGGGATGCTACGTCCCAGTCCACCGGCTCCTGGGCCTGGCAGGCCAGGGGGAAAACGGGGAGGAGGAGAAGGGTGGGTATCAAAGTCCGTCGGATGTTCATCTCGGCCGTCCAGATATCCTGTGGGGAAGAAGGGGGCGGGAGAGAACCTTCTCCCGCCCCCAGTTGACGTCAAGTGCCCCTCTCGGGAAGGCCCACCCCGAGTCCCTGGTGTCCAGGGTGAGCTACATCACCGGATTCCCGTTCACATCGAGTTGGATCGGATCCCCCAGACCCAGGCCCCTGAGCTGATTCATCTGAGTGGCAGCGTCACCCACCACCAGATAGATCGTCCGACCGGGATCCAGTAGTTGCTGGGCCAGCTCCTGGTGCCGCTCCAGCGTCATCTCCCGGGTTACCTGCTCCTCCTGCAACACGTAATCAAAGGGCTCGTCGTAGGTGGCGATGGTGTTCAGCATCCCCACCAGGGCACCCACCGTCTCGAATCGCCGGGCATTGGAAAGGATCATGGCATCCTTGGTGTAGGCCAGGTCATCCTCGGAGATGCCCTCTCGGTATCGGGCAATCTCGTCCCTGAAGATTTCCACGGACTCACGGGTCGCTGCCGACATGACACTCGACGATCCGGAGAAGGTCCCCGGGTACAGCCCGCCGCTGAACCGTGAACCGGCCCCGTAGGTGAATCCCTTCTCTTCCCGGAGGATCATATTCAGGACGCCGTTGAAGTTCCCACCCAACTGGAAGTTCATCACGCTAGCGGCGTGGAAGTCGGGATGGGTCCTCGGTAGACCCAGGTGACCCACATAGATCTGAGACTGCCTGGCCCCGGGAATGTCCACGAAGTACAGGCCCGTTTGGGCTTGGGGCCCTGGCTCCGGCCAGGTGGCTGCCGCCACCTCCTTTGCCGGCCAGCTCTCCTCCAAGGGCTGGAACAGGGCTATGGCTTCCGCCTGGGTGATGTTTCCGGCGATGGAGATGTGGGCGACGGAGGGGGAGAAGTTCGCCTCGTAGTAGGCTCTCAGGTCATCAATCGAGATGGATTCCACCGACTCGGCCGTCCCCATGGGGTTCGCACCGAGAAGGCTGTGCCCCCCGTAAACGAGCTTCCCGAAGACATTGGATGCCACAGCCCCCGGGTTCACGGACTGGCGATTGATGTTTTCGATGGTCTCGTCTTTGATCCGGGCGAATTCCGTCTCGTCCCAGCGCGGCTCCAGCAGGATCTCCTGGACCAGCCCGAACACGTCTCCCGCCTTTGAGGAAAGTCCGTTGGCCGTCAAGCCGATGGACTGCCGGCCGGTGCTCAGGAAGATCCGGGCTCCGAGCTCGTCGATGGCCTCTTCCAGCTCCAGAGGGGTCTTGTTTGCGGTTCCCTCCATCATGACGTCCGTGACGAGATTCGCGACGCCCACCTTGTCGATGCCGTCTTTCAGGGCTCCGCCCTGGAGAGTCATTGAGAACTGGACCAGGGGCACCTCGTGCTGCTCGATGCCGTAGAGCCTCAGCCCATTGGCGTAGGTATGCGTCCAGACCGTGGGCAGGGTAATGCTGGGCGCAGGGCCTTTCGAGGGTTCCACCGAGCGGTCGAAAGAGGAGGGGAGGGGTCCCACGGCCGGGACGTCCATGCCCGCAGCGGCACTGGTCAGGCCCTCCGGGTCCTCGGGGATGATGAACCGTTCCGAGTTCTCGGCGACGAGGTCCAACTCACCCATGGGGACGAAGCTGGTGAGCACGTAGGGCCGATCTTTAATGTAGGTGTTGAAAACCCTCCGGATGTCCTCGGTGGTCACCGCCAGCGAGTTCTCGATGTCCTGTGCGATGAACCCGGGAGAACCGGCAAACTCGTTGTACGAGGCAAGTTGGAACGACTTGCCCAGAACGCTGGTGATCCCGTTGTAGAAGTTCGTCTCGGTCTGGGCTTTGATGCGGTCCAGGTCGGATTCCGTGAAGCCGTCGGTTTCGAATCGCTGGAAGGCCTCCATCACGGCCGCTTCAACCTCGGTGAGGGAGGTCCCCGGGAACGCCCGGATCCTGATACCGAAGGAGCCCGTGATCTCCCTTCCCCGTTGGAAGCCCGAGGCCGACGGGGCGAGCTTCTTCTCTTCGACGATCACTTTGTACAGGGGTGCTTTCTTTCCGCTGGAGAAGAGCTGACCGAACAGCTGGAGGGCGTAGTTGTCCGGGCTGTAGTTCTCCACCGTGGGGAACACCATGTTCAGCTCGGGGCTTCGGGCGAAATCGTCTTCGTGGAAGGCCCGCACGGTCTCAGCCAGCTGAACATGCTGCGGTTCCGGATCCGCCACCGGATCCCCCGCAGGGATCTCTCCAAAGTACTTTTCCACCCAACCCCTGACCTGGGCTTCATCGTAGTCCCCCGCCACCACCAGCGTCGCGTTGTTGGGGCGGTACCACTTCCGGAAGAAGTCCCTCACGTCCTCCACGGTGGCACCGGCCAGGTCCTCGAAGGACCCGATGACCTGCCAGTTGTAGGGGTGCCCTTCCGGGAAAAGGAGTTTGTCGATGACGTAGCCCGTATGCCCGTAGGGTCGATTGTCCACCCCTTGGCGCTTTTCGTTCTGGACCACACCCTGTTGGTTCAGGAACGCTTCATTGGTGACGGTGGGGAGGAGATAACCCAATCGGTCCGCCTCCAGCCAGAGGGCCATCTCCAGGGAGTTCTTAGGGACGATCTCGAAGTAGATGGTCTGGTCCGACGACGTGCCACCGTTCAACATTCCCCCAGCGGCCTGGATCTTCTGGAAGAACTGGTCTTGCGCCACGTGTTGGGAAGATTGGAACATCATATGCTCGAAGAGATGGGCGAAGCCGGTCCTTCCGACCTCCTCCCGGTTCGAGCCCACGTGGAACAGGATGGCTACCGCCGCCACCGGATCGGACTTGTCCTCGTGGAGCACCACCGAGAGCCCATTGTCGAGCTGGTACTGCTGGTACTCGATGTTGAACTCCGGCCCGGCGGGCTCGCAGCTGAACACCAGAGGAAGGATGAGAATGGCGCCGATCAGGGCCTTGAACCTCGAGAATCGCATACTGACCCCCTTGGAGAACGGGTCCTCGCTTCGGGACTCGCGTTGATGATGGTCAACCGTGTAAACCTATTAACTTGGGGTCCGGGACGACCGACCGCCAGTGAGCGCCGGGCCCGGCATGACGGGCGCGTCTCCATCGGCTCATCCGGGGTGAGTACCCACCTGGGCCGGACAAGGAGCTCACGGTGACCCTCGTTCTGTTCTTTTTCGCTCTCTGCCTGGGATACTTGTGGGTGGAGGCGGTTCGTCTCGAGCGATGGCAGGAGGGGATCCCTCTTCGCGTCATGGTCACGGGCACCCGTGGCAAGACGTCGGTGGCCCGTCTCTTGGCCAGCGTGCTGCGGGAGGACGGTCGGAAGGTCCTGGCTAAAACCACGGGGTCGGAGGCGGTCCTGGTGCTCCCGGATGGCCGGGAGCGCAGTGTCCGGCGAAGGGGGCGTCCGTCCATCCTGGAACAAATCGGCGTGGTGGCACTGGGAGCCCGAATGGAAGCGGATGCGGTGGTCGTCGAATCCATGGCGGTGCACGCAGAGAACCTCCGAGTGGAAGGCCGGCGTCTCCTGAGGCCCCACCTGGTCCTCGTGACGAACCTCCGGGTGGATCACGTGGAGGCTCAGGGAGAGTCCAGGGAGACCGTAGGAAAGATCATTGGTGAAGGAGTGCCCGAAGGATCCCGGGTCTTGATCCCAGCGGGGGAGTGGGAGGAAGGCCTGGAGTTTGCCGCCAGGGAGGTGGGGGGTTCACTGTTGAGGGTCGAGGGAAGGGGAGGGGAGAGATCGGGAGGTAACCAGCTGTTTGGATCGAACGTCGACCTGGTTCGAGCCGCATCCGAGCTCCTGGGCGTCGGGGACGAGGCTGTCGAAAGGGGGATCGAGGCCGCAAGAGGGGATGTGGGGCTCCTCCGCGCATGGAGTTATCCCCGGACGGGAGGAAAGGAGTCCTGGCGAGTGGTGAATGCATTCGCGGCCAACGATCCCGAATCGACATTTCTCGCTCTCGACCAGGTCACTGCCGGCGGCGGCCGGATCTCCCAGAAGCCCGTTGGCCTCCTGAACCTCAGAGCGGACCGGGGGGACAGGACCCTCCTCTGGGTGGAAGCCTTGCGGGACGGGGGAGGTGCACGGTTCAGTCACCTGTACCTGAGCGGATTCCATGCCCGGGCGATGTTACGACGACTCAAGGGCTTGGACGGTCCCCCAGTGGAGGTTCTCCCGAGGATGAAACCCCCTGAGGTCATGGCGATGCTCACGAAGCGATCCGAGCCCGGAGTCCTGTTCGGCTTCGGCAACATGGGCGGGTTGGGGGAGGAGCTGGTGAGATACTGGTCTGAAGCTGGGGACCCCGTGGAATTCCTCTTGGAGGGCTGCATGGGTGCGGGGGCGGGGCGCCCGACTGGCGTGGGGGACTGCCATGGGCGTTGAGCTCCCCTTCCTGGGTCTGGTCTTGTCCCTGGCGTTCATCGCCATCACGGGGATTTACCCCGGGGGGATCATCGTTCCCAGCTACCTCGTCCTGTTCATCGATCAGCCCGCTCGCCTGGTCGGCACCCTGGTGGCCTCCCTCCTGACCTGGGCGGTCTACCTCCTGGCCTCTCGGTGGCTGATCCTCTTCGGCCGGCGCCGGTTCGCGTCGATGATCCTGGTCGGAGGGCTTTGGGCCCTCTTTGGCCGGGCGATTCTCCCCTCGGTCTTCCCCGCCTCCGTGGAGTTCAGTGTGATCGGGTGGGTGATCCCCGGGCTCATCGCTAACCAGTTCGAGCGCCAGGGGGTGGTGGTGACCTCGGCCTCTCTCGTCCTGGTGACCGTCCTTCTGGGATGGATCGGCCGCCTTTGGATCCTGGGATAAAGGGCGAGTAAGCGGTGTTACGGATTGGCGCGAAATCGCCCGGGGGAAGCGGAGGCCTCGAGGATTCGTCGGCCCAGCGGAGACTGGTTCTTGCGGGAGGAGTAAGCCTGGTTGCTTGGATGACCCTCCAGTGGGCGGCTCCGCCTGCCTCAATCCCCTGGACTCCGGAAATGATCGATGCGTCACGTTCCATGGAGGAGGGGATACGCCTCGTGTCCCAACACTGCGTGGAAACGGGGATTCCCCTGGAGGCCGGGCTGGATCCGAACCGCACGTGTCTGATCGGGCCCCAACTCGGCCCCCTCTTCACTTCCCTGGGGCAGCTGGAAGCGAAACGGACCACACTGAACCCCGACATGGCGGGCCTGATGGTCGATCTCCTTCAAGCCGCCGGAGTCTCCGCTGGGGATACGGTGGCCGTGGGGGCGTCAGGCTCGTTTCCCGGGCTGTGGCTGGCAACGCTCTCGGCCATCCGGGCGCTCAACGCACATCCAGTGACCATCCTCTCACTAGGAGCGTCGTCCTATGGAGCCAGCCGTATCGAGCTGCATCTCCTGGACCTCCATCGGCTCCTGGCCGGGGAGGGCGTCCTGTCGGGCCCCCCGGCCGCTGTCTCCATCGGCGGAGGGCAGGACGTCGGATTGGACCTGGAACCGGATGTGAGGCAGGCGCTGCGGCTCCAGGTCGCGGAGGCGCAGATCCCGTTCCTGGACGAACCGGAGCTTCCGACCAACGTTGCGCGACGGATGGGCATCTACGGGAACCCTGACGCCTTCGTGAACATTGGCGGGGCGTACGCGAACCTGGGAGCCAGCCCACTGGTGCTCGAAGTCCCTGCGGGTTTGACCACATCTGTCGAGCTACCTGCACCTCAGGATCGGGGTGTCCTCTTCGAGATGACAGCCCGGGGAATTCCCGTCATCCACCTGCTCCATATCCGTGGCCTTGCACTCCGCCACGGCCTCGCCTGGGACCCCATCCCCCTTCCCGCCCCGGGTACCACCCACCTTCGTACCGGTGACCCTTCGAGAGGGTGGAGAGTCTGGGCCCTGAGCGGCGGATACGTCACCGTTCTCCTGCTCCTGGCCTTCTCCCAGATCAGGGCCAACAGGCGGAGGGTTTGATCTGCCGGCGCGACCACGGGTGGCCCTCCCGGCCGGCGGGCTCTTTTCCCTCTCCACGGTGCGTCAACCCCTCTCATGACCTAGTTTCCCCGGGAAGTCGTGAAACGAATCACACAGGGAGATAGGATCATGATGCGAACAGGCCGCTGGACTTTCGGAATGGCTGCCACCGCATTGTTCATGTTCACGGGACAGGGCCCTCTGGACGCGCAGGATGTGCCCCTCACGGCGGAGGCACCGGTACTTCTCACTTCCTGCGGCCAGAGCCCCGGACCGACGCGCATTCAGTTTTTCCTCAACCGTCTCGACATCGATCACGAGTTCCTGGATGTGGTTACGGCCGAGGAGCTTTCGGCCCGGGCGCAGGCCGGGAGCCCCTTCAAGACGGTGATCATCGTCTCCGGCGCCAGCCTGAAGGGGATGGGAGCCGCTGGCGTATCGATGCGGGAAGAGTTGATCCGGACGGAGGCGCTCATCGCCGAGGCACGGCGCCAAGGCCTCACGATCATCGGCGCACACGTCGAGGGGATGGCTCGCAGGGCTCAGGGGGCGGCGGCGGGGGACAACTCAGATGAGCAGTCCATTGACGCCGTCATGCCGTTCGCGGACCTCCTCATCGTCCGGCAGGATGGAGATGAGGACCGGCGGTTCAGCATCATCTCAGAGAACTCCGGCGTGCCGATCCTCCTCTTCGAGAAGAACATGGAGATGAGGGATGTCCTCGAAGGCGTGTTCAACAGGTAGGACTGCGAACGAGGGAGCGAGGGTTCCCGGGGGGCTCTGATGAGGAGTTTGAGGTGCGAGTCTGACGCATGAGCATGTTCGCCCACGCAGGGATCGTTCTGGGCGTCATGGTGGCGGTCTACGTCACCGCCAAGGCCTTCAAGCTCTCCACCGAGCTGGCAATGTTCGCCGCTGCTCTGGGTGGGGCCCTGGCTGGGGGCTTCGGCCTCCCCCCTCGGCACATTGCCGAAGGGGCCATGACCTACTTGGACATCAACCTCATCTTCATCACGGCCACCCTCTTTATGAACATCCTGAAGGAATCGGGTGGGGTGGCGTTCGCGGTCCGAGGAATCCTTACCCGGTTTCACCGGAGCCGCACCGTTCTGGTCGTCCTTCTCACGCTCCTGCTCCTCCTCCCGGGAGCCCTCACTGGTGCGGGGAGTGTGACCGTCCTGATAACGGGTGGGATGGTAGCCATCGTCCTGGAGACGATGGGCGTGTCCAGGGTGAGAACTGCGGCCATCGTGTTCATCATCGCCGGCTTGAGTGCTGCGGCGCCTCCGGTGAGCCTCTGGGCGATGATGACGGCGGCGGGGGTGAACATGCCCTATGTGGGGTTCTTCTGGCCGCTCCTTGTTCCATGTGTCTTGCTCTCCCTGGCCACCATCTTTCTTCTGGGTTGGCGGGGGGAGCCCATCGATCTGGCCAAGGCGTTGAATGAGCTTCCGGAGCCGCCCCAGAAGATGGGATGGCTGAGGGTCCTCCTGCCTTTCGCAGTTTTCGTGGGCCTCATCGCAATGGGAAGGCAGTGGCCCCACAGCACTCCCATCATCGGGCTTCCCATGATGTTTGTCGGTGCTGCCGTGACCTCCTTCCTGCTTTCTCCGGTTCGCCTGGACTTCTTCCGGATCTCCCGGGAAACGATGACCCAGTTGCTCCCCCTCATCGGGACCCTCACCTGCGTCGGTGTCCTGGTTCAGATCATGACCCTGACGGGGGTACGGGGGCTCCTGGCCGTCACAGCCGTGACGCTGCCGGTCGCGCTGGTGTTCGCTACGCTCTTTGTGGTTCTCCCCGTTTCCGAGGCGGTTCTCATGTGGGGGGCTGCGCCCGTCCTGGGAGTACCCCTCGTGCTCCTCTTCAACAACATCGGGCTCAACCCCATCGTCGCGCTGGCGGGAATGAGCGTCATCTGGCCGCTGGGGGACGCGTTGCCTCCCACAGCCATAATCGGACGTTTGACGGTTGATGTCGTGGGCTTCGGGGAGGGGTATGGGAGGTTCTTGAGGGCATGCCTGGTGCCGGCGATCCTCATCATGATCGTGGGGACTTTGATGGTGGTATTCTCCGCCAACCTGAGCTTTCTCACGGGAGTTTAGAGCGATGCGCCGGATCCGGAAGGCTGATGTGAACTGGGACCATGGGGTGCCCTGCCCTGGAGAAAAACCATGAACATGTTCCAGACCCTCATCTCGATCCTATATGACTTCCTGGTCCTCTATGTCGCGGTGCTTCTGGTGTGGAACCTACCTCATCCGCAGCCGGAAATGGGAAGAAGAGGTGCTCTATGTCATTGTTCTCGTGCCCTTCCTCCTCCGGTTCCTTGGGTTGAAGTGAGATGATTGCACGGAAAGCGATCTTCGGCGCGCTGGGTATGCTTCTCCTGGTTACCTCCGGGATGAGTTTCTATCGGCATCGACACCTGGAGGAGTCGGTGGTTCTCAGCTCGGGGGTCACCGAGGTGAGAAAACTCTCGGACTACTTCGACGGTATTCGGGGGACCGTCAACGACTGCAACGTCTACATTCTGGAGGGGGACGCTCCCGGGGCGACCATGTTCGTCATGGGCGGCACACATCCTGAAGAGCCAGCGGCTCGCTTGGCTGCCTGGCTCCTGGCCGAGAATGCGACCATGGAGGCCGGACGCCTCATCGTGGTCTTGAGCGCGAACCGGAGCGCCACGACGGTCACCCGGGTGGGCGGTGCGTACCCTCCCGATTTCACCATCGAAACGGATTGGGGCGAGCGAACGTTCCGAATGGGGGATCGCTGGGCGAATCCCCTGGATCAGTGGCCGGATCCAGAGGTCTACATCCACTATCCCAGCGGCCAGTACCTGGCGTACGTGGACATTCGAAATCTGAATCGCGCCTGGCCCGGAAGGCCCAACGGCTCTCTCGTGGAGCGGACCACCTATGGGTTCATGGAGCTGATTCGCCAGGAAGGGGTGGATGTCTTTATCGACCTCCACGAAGCCGAGCTCCAGTACCCCGTCATCAGCACCATCGTGGCGCACGATTCAGGGGAGGAGCTTGCTACCTTCGTCTCCATGATGCTCTCGGACATGGAGTTCAACATCGGGATGGAGTATTCGCCGGCGAACCTCCATGGCCTCTCCCATCGGGAAGTCGGGGACCATTCGGATGCCGTGTCCCTCCTTTTCGAGGCTCCAGAGCCCTTCCTGGATGCCACCCGTGGCCGGACCACTCGGGAGCAGCTCCTGACGGGGAAGGACGAGTTCGTGGTGAAGGCCGGCGAGGCCGGCCTCCTCTTCGAGAAGATGGATGAGAACGGATGGCCCATGGAGGTGAGGGTGGGCCGACACACCTCAACGGTTCTCATGACCATGGAGAGCTGGACGGAGCTGAACCCGGACAAGCCCCTGGTTTGCGGGGGAGTACCCCGGTACGAGGAGGTGATCGCCGGGGGGGTGGGCCGGTTCCTGAAGAACCCGGCGGAGGCACCGCCGGATCGCATAGCGGTGGAGTAACCGGGCCGGGTCTGTTGGGTGTGGATGAAAGGGCCGGGACCGCCTGATGACCGATAGATCTCTGACAGGTCCGAGGGAGACCGAATCGGGCCTTCAACGTCGAAAGGAAGGAGTGATCTCGTGAAACGTATCGTCCGCGACAGCACCCTGGGTGGCTGGATGCTGGGGCTGGCCTTCGTGCTCCTGGGGAGTGCAGCCCACTTGTCGGCCCAGTCCCTGGAGCCCCTCTACACGGGACCCATCTGCGAAAACCCCTCGGAGGACGGTTCCGGCTGTGGTTGTGCCGGCCCGGACTCGGACTGCGGCTGCACGAGCATCCAGGTGGGGAAGATGGCGTCCACGGATGGCTCTGTGATGACGGCACATTCCTGTGATGGGAATTACCGGACCTGGCTCCAGATCGAGCCTCGGAAAGAATTTCCGTCTGGCTCGGTCAAGCCCATACACTGGGGGCTCCTCCACACGGAAACCCCCTGGGACCTTCAGGGGATGGACCTGAAGGGAACCATCCCCCAGGCCGAGGAGACCTACGCGTTTTTCAACGTGGCCTACCCCGCCATGAACGAGAAGGGCCTGGCTATTGGGGAAACCACCATCGGTGGCCGCCGGGAGCTGAGGAACGATGAGGGGCTATTCCTCATCGAGAACCTCCAGGAGCTGGCTCTGGAGCGGACCACCACGGCTCGGGACGCGATCCAGCTCATCGGCGAATTGGTGAACGAGTACGGGTACGGCGATTGGGGTGAGTGCCTCACCTTTGCCGACTCCAAAGAGGTCTGGCACTTCGAGATCATGGGGGCTGGCCCCTTCGAGATCGGGGCCGTTTGGGCGGCAGTCCGGATTCCAGACGACCACGTGGGCGTCAGCGCCAATATCCCCCGCATCAGCACCCTGGACCTGGACGATGCCGCAAACTACATGGCCTCTGAGAACGTTCACTCGGTGGCGGAGGAATTCGGGTGGTGGGACCCGGATGGTGGAGAGGAATTCAAGTGGTGGAAGGCTTATGGGAACGTGGATCGGGAGGGGAACAACCGTCCTCCCTTCTCCACCCGTGAGTTCTTTATTCTGAGCACTCTGGCACCCTCCCTGAACCTCACGATGGACATGGAGGAGCTTCCTTTCTCCGTGAAGCCCGACGAGAAGGTCTCGGTACAAAGGGTCCTGGATTACTACCGGGAGACCTATGAGGGCACCGAGTTCGACGCCACGAAAAACCTCATGATTCCGAATCGGTACCGTGAGGATCCGGACGATCCCGAGTTCGTGAAGAGCCCCTTCGTGAACAACTGGAATGCCACGCGGGGGCAGGCGGAGCTCTTCAACGCTCTGAAGCCAGGAAGTGTGGCGTACCAGCGGACCATCGCCGTGCAGCAGTGCTCGTATTCACAGGTGATCCAGGCTCGGGACTGGCTACCACCGGAGATTGGGACCGTAGCGTACTTCTCCTTCGACAATCCGGGACAAAGCCCTCGAATCCCCATCTATGCAGGAACGCTTTCGTTGCCCGAGAGCTTCAAGATCGGGTGCCAGAAGAAGTATCGGGAGGATTCGGCCTGCTGGCGCTTCCGGCGGGCGAATCGTCTGGCTCAGATCGAGTGGGGTTGGGCCCGGGAATACATGGAGCCCGAGGTGTTGGCTTTCGAAGAGCAGATGTTCATGGAACAACCGCTCATTGAAGCCAAGGCTCTGGAGCTCTTAGAGGCAGAGGGAGGGGAGGACCCCATGGCCTTCCGGACCTTCCTGACCCGGTATACGAACCGGTTTGCCGGGGGCGCCATGCAGAAGTGGTGGGAGATGGGGGACGCCTTCTGGGCCCACTACGCCCGGGGGTGGTAGGACTCATCCGTATCAGGGATCGATCTCTACGAGAGGGGGGGCGTTTGCTCCCCCTCTCCTACTTGGGCCAGAACCGCGCCGATGCTCCTCAGATCCCCCCCGCCTGGGCTCTGGAACACCCGAAGCCCGAACTCGGGGAGCATCGCGAAGACGTGATCGAAGATGTCCGATTGAAACGCCTCGTACCGGATCCAGTCCGTATCACTGCAAAACACGTAGATCTCGATGGGCAGGCCGTGGGGTCCTGACTGGAGCTGCCGGACCAGGAGGGTCATCCCGCCGTGGACCAGGGGGTGTTGGCGGAGATACGCGACGATGTAGGCTCTCAACGTCCCTGCGTTGGTGAGCCCCCGGGGATTGGGGATGACTGCCGAGTCCGGCGGTTCGGTTCCGAGCGCCTTCCCGCTCCGTTCCCTTCGGTATGCCTCCAGCTCTTCCCGTTTCCTCGCAACATAGTCTTTGAGAAGCTCGAACCGGCTGAGCTTTTCGATCTCCTCTTCCGTCAGGAAACGCACGGTGGAGAGGTCCAGGAAGAGGGAGCGCTTGACCCGCCTGCCTCCCGCTTCGCTCATCCCCCTCCAGTTCTTGAAGGAGTCCTCGATGAGCTTGTGCGTGGGAATGCTCGATATGGTCTTATCCCAGTTCTGGACTTTGACCGTATGCAGGGCAATGTCCACCACCTCGCCATCGGCCCCATACTGTGGCATCTCGATCCAGTCTCCCACAGCGATCATGTCGTTCTGGGTGAGCTGGATACTGGCCACCAGGGAGAGGATCGTGTCCCGGAAGACGAGGAGCACCACCGCGGTCAGGGCACCCAACCCCCCCAGGAACACGACGGGATTCCGGCCCAGGAGGAGGGAAACCACCAGGATGCCCGCCGTCACGTAGATGACGATGGAGACGATCTGGAGGTAACCCTTGATGGGCCGATCCTTGGCATCGGGGCGTGTGGAATAGATGTCGTTGGCCGCCGAAAGGAGCGCGTTTCCGGTCTGAGCCACGGCCAGAACCATCAGGGCCAGGGCCACCCGCTGGATGCCTTGGGAGACCGTCTGGGAAAGGCCGGGGATCAGGAGGGCCCCGTAGTAGATGACCGCTGCCGGCGCGATGTGGGCCAAGCGGTTGAATACGCGGCGCTCTTGAATGGCATCGTCCCAGGTGAAACGGGTCCGCTTCACCACCCGGGAGATCGCCTGAAGCAGGAACTGCTTGGCCAGGAGGTCGGCGAGCCAGGAAAAAAAGAGGACGCCGACCACCCAGAGCCCGGTCTCGGCCAGTGGGAACGCGTCGAGCCAACCCTGGAGGCCTGTGGCGGCCAGGCTGTCCTGGACGGCGGCGCCGGTGGTGTCACTCGTCTGGACCGGCATGATGGCCGGTACCCTCCGGAGGGCCGAGGCGAACACGACCGGACTCATCTCCCTGTCCCTCGCTCGAGATCCGCGATCCGCGTTTGAAGCTCGGCCGCGAGGGGAGAATCCTCCGGGCACCGCACCAGCGCGTTCCTGAAGCATTGCAGGGCTCGGGTGGCATCTCCCCTGGCCAGATACAGGTCCCCAAGTGCAGCGTGGCCCTCGGCGTACCCCGGATCCAGCGACAAACCCCGTTCGAAGGCGCGGATGGCTTCCTCCGGGGACCGGCTTTCCCGCATCAGGGTTTCCCCCAACATGAACCAGTTCCTGGCGTCGTTCGGGGCCATCTCCGTGATACGGGAGAACTGCTGAGCGGCCTTCGAGTACTGAGCGGTCTCGAGAAAGACCCGACCCAGGCTCACCTGACCCCAGGCATGCGAGGGGTCGACGGAAACCAAGCGAGTGAGCGTCCGCTCCGCCTGGACCATCTCTCCTGCCTCGTAGTACAGACGAGAAAGCTGGGCCAGGCCCTGGACGTCTCTGGGCTCCAACTCGACGACGCGCCCGAACTGGGCCATCGCCCCGGCCCGGTCCCCCATGGCGGCGTAGACCTCCCCGAGGCGCCCATGGGCCGCTGGCCCATGGGCCGCTGTGTCCTCGGGATCCAAACGCGTGACCTCCTCGAACTCCTCTCTGGCGGCCTCCAGGTCCTCCAGGCTCATGCGGCTCAGACCCAGGTTGAAGTGGGCGTCGAGGTTTCCGGGATCCACGGCCAGGATCGCCTCCAGGTGTTCCACCGCCCCCTGGTAGTCCTGTTGCATGATGTGGATGGCGGAAAGCCGCTCATGGACCCTCCTCGCAGCCTCAGGCTCCAATCCCCCGGCCTGTAGCCGATGGAGAACGAGGTGAGCTTCCTGGATGTTTCCCCTGGTGAGAAGGACCACCCCCAGGTTGAACTGGGCCTCGACGTTCGCTGGATCCAGCCCGACTGCTTGCCTGAGCTCCGCTTCCGCCTC
>JBDHCH010000035.1:0-22986 GCA_039592115.1 Gemmatimonadota bacterium
CCGGTGGTTCCTACACGGTGGGCGAGTTCAGGGACTGGCTACTTTTCCGCCCCGGAACCCTCAGGAACGAGGTCCAAGGGGCCTCTGACGAGCAGCTCGACGGGCTCTTCAGGAACCTGGCCCGAGAGGAGCTACTGATCGAAGCCGCCCGGGTGGAGGGGATCGAGGTGTCTCCCACGAAGGGGGACTCCCTCGCCAATGTGATCCGATCCGGTGTGAAGGATGTGGCCCGTCAGCTGGGATTCCTCGTTCTCGCGAACCGGGAGGGTCAAACCCTGGATCAAGCCGCCTCGGAGATGGTTCGGAACGTCCTGGTCCAGGTGGTCCAGGCTGACCGCGAGGTCATCCCCCTCGGTGGCGTCTCGTTCGCCCTGAAGAAACAGTTCGACGCCCGCGTCTTCAGATCGGGTTTCGACCGGGCAGTGGAAAAGGTCACAGAGCTCCGAGCCCAGGCCCCCGCGGCTCCTCCCGCCGGCGTTTCTCCGCCCACCGACGAAGCCCCCGTTCCCGACACCGCGGGGGGTGAGGGTTGAGGCAGGAACCCGAAGCCAGCCTTTGGTTTAGAGAGGTGCGGGCCGGGGATCTCTTCGATCCCCTGGCCCTTCTCGAGAGCGGCCTCCTCCCGGGGCGGCCACTCTTCCTTTTGGAGGTCGAATGTTGAGCGGACGCTCCGTTACACCCATGAGCGCTGGGATCACGGCTCTCGCCCTTGTCCTCGGCGGGACGCCCATCGCCACCCCGAGCCTCGCGGCGCAGGAAGGGGAGTTGGTGGACCGGATCGTGGCGGTGGTGGGGGACTCGGTCATCACCCTCACCCAGCTACAGGAACGGCTGTTCCAGATGAGTGCCCAGGGTGTGGAGATTCCCACCGAGCCCTCGGCCCTGGCTCAGCTCCAGCGCGAGCTCCTCGATCAGGTCATCTCGGAACAGCTGATCGTGCAGGCTGCCCTCCAGGATTCCACCATCATCGTCGAGGATGCCCAGCTGGACGAGGTCGTCTCCCAAGACCTGCAGCAGCGGGCCCGGTCCTACCCGGGCGGGCAAACCGCCTTCCAGGTCGCCCTCCAGGATCAGGGGTGGACCCTTGCCAGCTACAGGGAGTTCCTGAGAGGCCAGGTCCGCCAGCAACAGCTCTACCAGCAGTATATGGCAAAGCGGTCCAGGGAGCTCGCGACCATCATCGTGGAGGAAGCCGAGGTGGAGGCGTTCTTCCAGGAACAGCGAGACCGCCTGGGTGATCGTCCTCCGACGGTCGCATTCACCCAGATCATCGTTCTCTCAACCGCTTCAGACTCCGCGAAAGAGGCTACGAGGACCGAAGCCGAGAGGATCCGCCAGCTGGCTCTGGACGGGGAGGACTTCGAAGAGTTGGCCAGGCGTTTCTCCCAGGAGCCGGGAGCCCAGGAAAGTGGTGGAGACCTGGGGTGGTTCCGGCGGGGAGACATGGTGGACGCGTTCGAGGAGGCCGCCTTCAACCTGGCCATCGATGAGATCAGCGAGACCGTGGAGACCCCTTTCGGATTCCATGTGATCAAGGTGGAGCGCCGGAGATCCGGAGAAGTCCGAGCCCGGCACATCCTCATCCGGGCTGAGGTGTCCGAGGAGGATCAGGCCCGGGCCCGGGAAGCGGCGGAGTCGGTGAGGGCGCGATTGGAGGCGGGTGAAGACTTCACCGGTCTTCGAGAGGAATTCGGAGACCCAGCATCGCCCGATAGCCTTGAGATCCCGTTCGATCAGCTCCGGGACCTCCCTCCGGGTTTCGCGGAACCCCTGTTACAGGGTGAGGCGGGCCAGCTTCTGGGGCCCCTCGAATTCGAGGCCCAGGGTGTCACCCGGTACGCAGTCCTCGACGTACAAGAGGTCCGAGATGGGGGGGAGTTTTCTCTCGACGAGCTTCGGGGTCAGATCCGGGAGCGACTTCAACAGGACAAGCTCGTGAGTAACATCCTGGAAGAGCTCCGGTCCCGGACCTACATCCAGATCCGCATTTAGGAGGCTGCTGAATAAGGGGGGTGCGGTCGCGCACAGGGGTGCTCGCCTGCGCAGTGCTCGGCGGTCTCGCGGAATTGCTGGCGGAACCTGCCGTCACGAGGGCCGCTCGGCTGCGAGTGCCAGACAAGGAAGGACGACGAAGGCGATGCCAAAGCATCGGGGAGGAGGTCTGACGCCGTGGCGCCCGTAACCCGGCTCGCCCTCCTTTTTCAGCAGCCTCCTGGGGAAGGTCAAAGAGTGTCGGGCTTGGTTGAGCCACGGTGTTTCCGGACCCCGACACTGCTTCCCCTACCCCCTTTCACAGCCTCTTGAGCCCGAGGGGATTACTTCATGCGCATCGCCGTCACCCTGGGGGACCCCAGAGGGATCGGACCGGAGGTCATGCCTGGGGCCCTGAGAGCACTAGAGGGGGAGATCCCTGAGGACTCCCTCGTTCTCCTCGGCCCCGACGGCTACGATCCTGGATTGGGGGACTATGAGTCGGTCGGCCCCTGGGACGGCACCGAGGCAGGTGCGGGCACGGTCACGGCCGCGGCGATCGAAGCCGGCGTCCGGCTAGCGAAGGGTGGCTCGGTTGGCGGTCTGGTCACAGGCCCATCCCACAAACCCGCTCTTCAGGCCGCAGGTTGGAGCGTACCGGGCCAGACCGAGATGCTCCAGTTCCTCACAGGCGCTCCCCGGGTGGGCATGCTCATGTGCGCAGAAGCGACGCAACTGGGCCCCCCGCTCCGGGTGTTGCTGGCCACCACGCACGTCCCCCTCCGGGACCTGTTTCAGCATCTGACCTCGGATCTCCTGGTAGGCCAGGCCCACCTTCTAGCCTCGGCGCTGGAGCAGGATTGGGGGATTGCCGCACCCCGGATCGGTCTATGCGCGGTGAACCCCCACGCCAGCGACAACGGCCTATTCGGGGACGAGGAGGAAGTCATCTACGGCCCCGCCCTGGAAGAACTCCGGACTCGCGGAGTCGACGCCATGGGGCCCTTCCCCGCGGACACGGTGTTCCGCCACGCTCTGGAAGGACAGCTGGACGCGGTGGTAGCACCCTACCACGATGTTGGAATGGCAGCGTTCAAGAGCGTTGCCTTCGGAATGGGCGTGAACGTCACGCTCGGCCTTCCCCTCATACGGACCTCGCCGGATCATGGTACCGCATTCGACATCGTGGGCACCGGAAGAGCAGACTCGGGGTCGGCCAGGGAGGCTATTCGTCTGGCAGCCACCCTCATGGGAAACCGTTTTGACACCCCTTGAGGGCATGGATAGCTTGGAGTCGCCTGGAGAACAGAGCTCCCTGTCCCCATTCGTCTCGTGATCAAACTCCTAAACGTCAGCAAGTCCTATCCTCGAACCGGACCGGCGCTGGAGGACATCTCCCTCCACGTTCCGAAGGGCCAGTTCGTGTTCCTCACCGGCCATTCGGGATCGGGGAAGACAACTACGCTCCGCCTCATCCACATGGGCGAACGCCCTTCCGCCGGTGAAGTGAGGGTGAGTGGGTTTTCCAGCCAGCGGACCTCCAGAAGGGAACTCTGGAAAGTGCGGCGCAGAGTGGGTTTCGTCTTCCAGGACTTCCGCCTCCTCCCCGGTCGGACCGCCATGGGAAACGTGGCGTTCGCGCTGGAGGTCACCGGAACCCAGAAGACCGAAGTCCGACCTCAGGCCGAGCGACTTCTCACTCAGATGGGGCTCTCGTCCAAGACGGGATCGATGGTACACGAGCTCTCCGGCGGAGAGCAGCAACGGGTGGCCATCGCCCGAGCCCTGGCGAGCGATCCCCTCGTCCTCCTGGCCGATGAGCCGACGGGGAATCTGGATGAGCGTGCCACAAGGGGAATCCTGGAGCTCTTCTGGAAGATCAACGCACTCGGGATGGCGGTCGTCATGGCAACCCATGATCTGGAGCTGGTTCGGACCTACCCCAGGGCCCGGGTCCTGGAGTTGGATCAGGGCCGTCTGGTGTTCGATTCAGCGGAGGCGGATTGAGATGGCGAACGCCGTAGCCGAAGCCGTCTCCGGCTTCCGCCGGGCTCCTCTCCTTACTGGGCTTTCAGCCCTCATGGTGGGGTTGGCTCTTCTCGTCCTCGGCCTATTCTCCCTCGCTGCCTACAACCTGAGGCTCGCCCTCTCCGCTTTGGAGGAGCGCGTGGAAGTGGTTGCCTTCCTTCGGGAGGACACCAGGGCCGTTGACATGGAGGCAGCCATCCAGACCCTCGAGTCCCTTCCGGGCGTGGAGGACGTCCTCTATGTCTCCAAGGCCGACGCTCTTCAGCGGGCGATGACCGAGATTCCGGAGATCGCCGAGATCTCTTCGGATCTGGAGGTGAACCCGTTCCCGGCTTCCCTGGAGGTCCGGTTCCTGCCCGGTAGCCGGAACTCCGAGGCGGTGGAGACTGTCAGCAGCGCAGCCAGGGAGCTTCCGGCTGTCGAGGATGTCCGATACGGGCGGGAGTGGGTAGAACGGCTCTTTTCTCTGAGGCGGATCGGCGCCATTACCGCTCTTGGGCTGGGAGGAGCGTTCGCGTTGGTGGCGGCTCTGATCATCGGAACGGCGATCCGGATTGCGGTCTTCGCTCGCCGGGAAGAGATCTCCATCATGCAATTGGTGGGGGCCAAAGACGGCTACATCCAGAGGCCGTTCCTCCTGGAGGGGGCCATGACGGGATTCCTGGGAGGGCTTCTGGCCCTCCTGTTGACCTGGGGCACACACCGGGCCGTTTCCCAGTTCCTCTTCACGGTGGACTGGATCCCGCCAAACTGGGTCTTGGGTGGACTCGGGGCAGGCGTGGTTTTTGGCCTCGGGGCCAGTGGGCTGGCGGTGCGCCGTTACCTCAGGGAGATATAAGCCGTGCGTGTGGGCCGACTCCTCTTTTTCGTGGGAGCCTTCTCCTTCTGCCTCTCGATACCGGCCCAGGCCCAGGATCCCGATTATCAGCGACAGATCCAGGAGAGCCAGCGCCGGCTTGAGGCGATTCGGGAGGAACGTGCACGCCTGCAAGCGGAAATGGAGCAGGTCCGATCCCGGGTCCGGGACGTGTCCTCACAGCTTCGAAACATCGAGCAACAGCTCAGCGCTTCCCGGTCGGTTCTGGCGGAAGTGGAGTTCCAATCCGAGGTCGCCACTACTCAGGTGGAGGAAACCACGGTGGAGCTACTGCGAACTCGGGAGGAGTTGAAGGAGGGAAGCGCGATCCTCCAACGCCGTGTCAGGGACATCTTCAAGAGAGGGCCGCTCTCATCCGTCCGGGTGCTCCTGGGTGCGGACTCCTTCGCAGACCTGCTGAACCGTTACCGCTACCTCGAACAGATCGCAGCCTACGACCGGGCCCTGGTTGCACGGGTCACGGAGCTCGAAGAAGCATTGACCCTTCATAGCCAACAGCTACAGGCGAACCTCGCGGAGCTGGGGCGCCTTCGTCATGCGAAGCTGGGGGAGGTAGCTGAGCTGCGCTCTGTCGAGCGAGACCGACAGGCCACCCTCGCCGCCTTCCGGAGCCGAGCTCAGCAGACCGAAACTCGACTGGGGCAGCTCGAGGCAGACGAGGGTCGCCTCACCGACCTCATCGACGATCTCGAGCGTCGGAGGATGGAGGCGGAGCGGAGACGAGCCCTCTCGGGCTTGGGGCGGGAAGGGCCCAGCACCCTGTCGAGTACCGACGCCGGGTCCCTCGACTGGCCCGTCGACGGCGACCTCATCTACCGCTTCGGGCGAGAGCGCCGCCCGAACGGGACCGTCCTTCGTTGGAACGGGATCGGGATTGAGGCACCGACCGGGACGCCCGTGAGGGCGGTCAAGGACGGTACCGTCGTCCTGGCCGGCCCCTTCGAGGGATATGGTCCCACCGTGGTCCTGAGTCACGGAGGAGGGTTTTACACCCTCTACCTCTATCTGGAAGAGATCGGCGTGGTTCAGGGCCGAGAGGTCAGGGCGGGTCAGGTGGTAGGCACGGTGGGCGGGGCCCAGACTCCCGAAGGACCACACCTGGAATTTCAGATCCGGGCGCCGGTGGGAGGTGGCGCGCCCCAAGCCATGGATCCGCTCCAGTGGCTCCGGTCAAGGTCCAGGCGTCCATGACCCTACATGCCCACTGGGGGCACGCGGGACTTCTGGAGACCCTCTCGAGAGCCCGGGAGAGGGACTCCCTCCCAGCCGCGTTGCTCATCCAGGGGCCCAGGGGGGTCGGGAAACAGCATCTGGCCCTCTGGCTCGGGCGCCTCCTCCTATGTCAGGACCCGGGGCCCACGGGCCCGTGCGAACGTTGCCGAAGCTGTCGTTTGGCGGGGAAACTGGAGCATCCCGACCTTCACTGGTTCTTCCCTCTTCCCAGGCCCAAGAACGCCTCCACTCCCGAGAAGCTCGCCAGGGCTCTGGAAGAGGCCCGTTGGGAGACCCTTGCTGAGATCCGGAGGGACCCACTTCGGGTTCCACCCATCGATGGTCCCAGAACCCTCTACCTGGCGGCGGCCAGGACCCTCCGGAAGCAGGCTCAGAACCGCCCGTCCATGGGAACCCGGCAGGTATTCATCATTGCGGAGGCGGAGGCCCTCGCACCTCAGGAGGCCAGCTCAGAAGCGGCCAACGCCCTCTTGAAGCTTCTGGAGGAACCCCCCCCCGGGACCAGCCTCATCCTCACTTCCGGAGAGCCCGGCCGCCTCCTCCCCACAATCCGCTCTCGAACCACCCATCTCCACCTCCCTCCCCTCACCACCGACGAGGTCACCGATTTCCTGATCACCGTGAAGGGATTGAGTACGGAGGAAGCCGAGCGACTGGGCCCCATTTCCCAGGGAGCCATCGGCCGGGCTCTAAGGCTCCTCCCTGACGGGGCCGAGCTGGGATCCCTCGAACAGGTACGCAGAGATGCCTACGGGCTCCTCGAAGCTGCCCTCGCCCCCAGTCCAGCGGCGGCGTTCCAAGCGTCTCTCGGATTCAAATCAGCGGGGGCCCGAGGGCTCCGAGAGCTCTTCGATTGTCTCGAGGAATGGCTCCGGGACCTGGCCCTGGCCGCTTCCGAAGGACGGACTCCACCCCTGAACCCCGAATCTGGCGCGTTCTTCCGGGATGTTCGTGGACGCTGGGAAATCCGACCGGACGTGGCGGCGAGGGCCCTCGCGATCGTCGATGACGCCCGGACGTTGGCATCCGGGAACGTGAACCCCCAATTGGTCGTATTCGACCTCCTCCTTGAGCTTCGGCATACCCTCGCAGGCCGAGAAGACCCAGTTCGGGCCCGGAGATGAGATGAACGAACCGCACAGCCGACTCACGCACCTGGATGGCCACGGGAAACCCCGAATGGTAGACGTTTCCGGGAAACAGGAGACATCCCGGAAAGCTGTGGCGGAGGGGGCGATCCGGATGGATCCGGGCACTCTGGAAGCCATCATGGAGGGCGAGACTCGGAAGGGTGATGTCCTCCAGGTAGCGAGAGTCGCCGGAATTCAAGCCGGAAAGCGGGCGGGTGACCTGATCCCCCTTTGCCACATTCTCCCCGGAGCTTCTCTCACGGTGGATCTCACGGCTGACCCGGATCTCCCCGGGGTGAGGGTCCGGGCAGAAGCGACGATCCTGGGGCAGACCGGGGTGGAGATGGAAGCGCTGACGGCGGCTTCGGTGGCCCTCCTTACCGTGTACGACATGGTGAAGGCGATGGACCGTGGAATGGAGATCGAAGGGGTCCGGCTCCAATCGAAGGAAGGTGGGGAATCGGGCAACTGGAGTCGGGCGGAGTAGGCCGGGAGTCCTTCCACTGGGATGGGAGGGGCGCTGCCCCTTGAATCAAGATCCCCCCTGTCCGCCCCCTCCCCTCAAGATCCGGATCTGGTCGCCTGGGCGGATTATGGCTTCCCTCGAGAGCTCGTTCCATCGGAGGAGGTCTCCCACACGAACGCCGTACCGGACAGCGATCCCGCTGAGGGTATCCCCGGCCTGGACTCGGTAGATGGAGGGTTGTCCCCCCGCCCCAGCTCCTCCCTGAGCCCGAAGGCCCACCCTGGCCGACGGGGCCTTCGGGACCACCACTCGCTGGCCGATCTGCATCAGCCGCGGCCGGATCCGGGGATTCGCGGCTCGAAGGTCGTCCACGGTGACCCCGTAATAACCCGCGATGTGGGTCAGGGTCTCGCCGCTGGCCACTACGTGCTCCACGAAGGTCACCCGCTCCTCAGGCGGGATGAGCCCGTAGCCTCGGATGAAGTCCTCTCCCGTACCCTCTGGAATCCTCACCCGGGTGGCGACTCCAGCCGGCGTGAGGCCCCTGATCAACTGGGGGTTGAGGGCCTCGACCTCCCTCTGCTCTACGCCCGCGGCTCTCGCCACCACGTCCAGGGAAGTGGCGTCGGGCACCTCCACCTCGTCGAATTCGAGGGGCCCTTCGGAAGCCACGTTCTCGAATCCGTATGCCGCCGGGTCTCTGGCGATGATCCCGGCTGCGATGAAGCGGGGAACGAAGTTCCTGGTCTCCCGAGGTAGATCCTGTCGGACCTGGAGGAACAGCCCATCATGCCGTTCCGCATCCGGAGCACGCCGTCGGAGCACTCGTTCCATCCGACCGGGACCGCCATTGTAGGCTGCCAAGGCGAGGAACCATGATCCGAACCGGTCATACAGGTCAGCCAGGAAGTCCAGGGCCAACGGAGTAGCCCGGTACGGATCACGGCGTTCGTCCATCAGCCGATTCACTCTCAATCCCATCCCCCGAGCGGTGGGAGCCATGAACTGCCAGAGCCCCCCCGCTCCCACCCAACTCACGGCCGTGGGGGAATACCAGCTTTCAACGATGGGGAGGAAGACCAGGCTTGGCGGAAGCCTCCGGTCCGCTACTTCCCCTTCCACCATCCCCAGGTACCGCCCCATCCTCGTGAGGGTCTCGCGAAAGAGATCTGCCTCGCGTGTCTGAAAAGACTCCAACCAGTACGCGATGTCCTCCTCCATTCCGACATCCCGGGCCCAGGGCGAGTCCAAGATCGGGTCCAGAGGGCCGGAGGCCGTTCGGGGTACCCTCAGGGCATCGGTGTCGGACTTCGGCCGGTGAAACGGAGCGGGGGGAGACGCCACCGGGAGGGGGGGGAGGGACTTCCCGTCGGGAGCCGGGCCCTGGGCCGGAGCCGGGCCCGCGAGGGTCCCACACCCGGTCAGGGCGAAGAGGAACAGGAAGCTCGAGGCTCTTCCTGGAACCAGCCGGCGTTTCCCAGATCGACGGTTCATCACGTCTTGGACGAAAACCGGGGCCGGAAGGTTGTCCCTCCCGGCCCTTCCCCACGGGGTGGATCAGAGATGGTAATTGGGAGCTTCCCTGGTGATGGTCACGTCGTGGGGATGAGACTCTCTCAACCCCCCTGACGTGATCTGGAAGAAGCGGGCCTTCCCCCTCAACTGATCCAGGTCTCCCGCTCCGCAGTAGCCCATTCCACTCCTCAGGCCGCCTACCAACTGGAACACGGTATCCGACAGGGGGCCTTTGTAGGGAACTCGGGCTTCGATCCCCTCCGGCACCAGCTTCTGCTTCCCAGCGGACGGATCCTGGAAGTACCGGTCTGCCGAACCCTCTTCCATGGCCGAGAGCGAACCCATGCCCCGCACAACCTTGAACCGCCGTCCCTCCAGGAGAAAGCTCTCGCCAGGAGACTCTTCCGTGCCCGCGAACATGGATCCCATCATCACCGAGTGGGCCCCCGCCGCCAACGCTTTGACGATGTCGCCGGAGTATCTGATCCCGCCGTCGGCGATGACCGGAATCTTGCCCTCGACCCCCCGCACCGCTTCCATCACCGCGGTCAGCTGTGGGACCCCCACGCCGGTGACCACACGCGTCGTGCAGATGGATCCGGGTCCAACCCCCACCTTCACAGCGTCCCCACCCCGGTCCATGATGGCCCGGGCTCCCTCGGCCGAGGCAACGTTTCCAGCAATCAGCTGCGCGTCGGGAAGAGCATCCCGGATGCGGGCCACCGCTTGGAGGACTCCCTCGGAGTGCCCGTGAGCCGTATCGATGATGATTACGTCCACCCCGGCATCTGCCAGCGCCCGGGCCCGCTCCAGGTCTTTCTGTATCGACGCCCCAACGGCCGCTCCGACCCGTAACCGCCCGTGCTCGTCTTTGCATGCATTCGGGAACTCCCGACGCTTGAAGATGTCTTTGACGGTTATGAGACCTTTGAGGGTCCCCTCCTCATCCACTACAGGTAGCTTCTCGATCCTGTGCTGGTGCAGGAGACGCTCGGCGTCCTCCAGCGTGGTTCCCACCGGCACCGTTACGAGTCCGTCCGCGGTCATGACCTCCTGAATGGGCTGGTCCAGGTCCGTTTCGAATTGGAGATCCCGGTTCGTCACGATCCCCACCAACCGCCCCGTATCTTCCACGATGGGCACGCCACTGATGGAGAACTGGGCCATCAGGGTGTGGGCCTCCCTGAGGGTTCGTTCCGGCCCAAGGGTGATGGGGTTCATGATCATGCCGCTCTCGGACCGTTTCACGCGGTCCACCTCTTGAGCCTGCCGCTCGATGGGCATGTTCTTGTGGATGATCCCCATCCCCCCCTCTCGAGCCATGGCGATCGCCATCTGGGACTCCGTCACCGTATCCATGGCTGCGGAGACCAGAGGAATCTGAAGAGGGATCTTAGCGGTCAGGAGGGAGGCCACCGAGGTCTCTCGGGGGTGAACGAGAGAGTGCCCTGGAACCAGCAGCACGTCATCGAAGGTGAGCCCTTCTCCGAGGATTTTCTCTTTTGCGCCCACTACCTCCGCCATGAACTCTCTCCCAGGATGTTTGAATTCTTCAGTGTCGAGTCCCGACACTCAGGTCGCCGTGCGACCCCACCATCGATGTCGAACCCACGTCTGAGACTCCACAACGGTCATAGGCAGCGCCCGCCTCTCCCGGCATCGGGACTCAGTCCCTCGGGGGGCGGGCGCGTGGGCAAGGCCTGCACAACCCTGCCGGTCAGTCATTCGGCCGTTCCATGGGCCATGATATCCGGAGCCTCGAGAGAGTGTCAAGGCAACGAAGTCGTGCTACACGTCTCCTGACTCCGCCTTCTTGTTCGCGTTTCCGGAGCCTCCCCCCTTTGCCCCCCCTTGTTTCCCCTCTTTCCGGACCTTGGATGATTCAGCGGGTTTCTTCCGGCCTTTCTCATCCTGGGCTCCATTCAGGTCTCCCAAGAGTTCCTTGCCCACGTTCGCGACGTTCGAGAGAACCTTGTCGGCCGCAGATATGAGCTGAAACGCCTCTCGGAGGCTGGAGGGGCTCACCGCCCTCCGCCTCAGTTGGTCCTCCAGCTTTTCGGCGAAGCTCTGGAGTCCGGAAGCCTCTGCGGGCAGATCTTTGGCATATTTCGACTCGAGGAACTCGATGAAATCCAGGATCTGGTAGACCTGCTCTTCCGGGAGGCTCTCGATCTTTCTCAGGAGCCGTGTGCGGAGTACGTCATGCATAGTCTGATGCCCCCGTCCAAGAAGCCGGCACCAATCGCTCTGAGGCGGCAGGAACCCTACTTTCCATGCCTTCCCTTAACCGGCGAAAGAAGTCCGTCCGACGCATAAGATGCCGAAAGGAGAACCTTGGAGGAAGGGCAAGATGCGACAAGGAAAAAGACAGCCGTGCGCATGGGATTCCGGGGAGCTCGAAGGACCCACCCGTGACCCGTTGAATCTGCGCCTCGTTCTCATCCGGTTAAGCCTCTTGCACACCGGGCCCTGCGAGAAAGAACCTTCACAGGCTCCCCTGGGAGGGAGACGGAAGGTTGAGGGGGAGGAGCGGTAGGTTTGGCTTAATCGGAATCGTTATTGATTAAATCGAAAGGCAATCGATTGCACACTGACCTTCCCTCCCCCCCGGCGACTCTTCGTGAGACGGGGGGGGTGGGGCACCAAGGCTCCGACCCTCAGGGAAAAGAGGAGGCGGACGCTCACCGCTGGCAGCCTCTGGCCCTGTCCACGGTCGCTTGCGCCCTCTTCGGGCTCATGGGCGCCGGTGCCCAAGGCTTCCTGGGTCAGCCCCGACTTGGGTTGATTCTGTACGGGATCGCTTACCTGGCCGGAGGTTGGGAGGCAACCTGGGAAGCTTTGAAGGCCCTCCGAAAGGCCAGTCTCGAAGTTGACCTCCTCATGGTCACCGCGGCAGGGGGGGCAGCGTTCCTTGGGCATTGGGCCGAAGGTGCGATCCTTCTGTTTCTCTTCTCCCTCGGGAACACGCTCGAAGCCTTCGCATTCGGGAGGACCCGCCGGTCCATAAAGGCTCTGATGGAGCTCCGCCCCGAGGAGGCGTCTCGCCTGGACGATGGGATCGAAACGACGGTGCCCATCGAGGACCTCCTTCCTGGCCAGGTGGTCCGCGTGCGACCGGGAGAAAGGCTCCCGGTTGATGGGATGGTCCTGTTAGGGGAGTCCCCGGTGGACGAGTCTACCCTTACAGGCGAGGCTGTGCCACTCCGGAAGAAGGCAGGAGACGAGGTATTCGCGGGAACACTCAACACCTCCGGCGCCCTGGACATCCAGGTCACCCGCTTGGCTGGAGATTCCACCCTGGCGCGGGTCATCCGGATGGTGGAGGAGGCTCGGGAGGCGCAGGCTCCGGCACAGAGCTGGATCGAAGAGGCGGAGAGCACCTATGCTGGCGTGGTCCTCCTTGGGGCCCTTCTGGCAATCGCGTTCCCAATGATCGCGCTGGGTTGGGGCTTCGAGGAGGCGTTCTACCGGTCCATGACCCTCCTGGTGGTCGCCTCCCCATGCGCCCTCGTGATTTCGATTCCCGCCACCATCGTCTCCGCCGTTTCGAACGGCGCTCGAAACGGAATCCTGTTCAAGGGCGGAGCGCACCTGGACGCGTTGGCCAGCGTGAAAGCGGTCGCTTTCGACAAGACGGGCACACTCACCCAAGGTCGTCCCGAGGTGGCAGGGTTCTTCCACCTTCTCAAGGGGGACGGGCCGAGGCAGGTGACGGTCAGCCCGGAGGTGGCGGAGGTCATGACCCACCTACCTTCCAGGGTTTGTCCCATGGCGGACCCCACCGAGGGTGCGAGGGGACACTGCCCGGGGCTGTTTCCCGAGGACGAGGATTTCCTGCGACTCGTGGCGGGGCTGGAGTCCCGGAGTGAGCACCATGTGGCCCAGGCCATCCTCCGGGCCGTGGAGGCTCTCGGCCTGACCATCCCGGAGCCTCGATCGTTCGAATCGTTCCCCGGGAAAGGGGTCGAGGGAAGAGTGGAGGGGATCCTGGTATCCGTGGGGAGAGAGGAGTGGATCCAGGAACGGACCGGTACGGCACCTCCCGCCCTCCTCCTGAAATGGTTGGATGAGGGTGGCCGAGAGGCGGCATCCCCGATATTCGTGGCGGCCGACGGTGTTCCCATTGGGGTTTTCGTCATCGCCGACCAGCCTCGCGTCGGGGCTCGGGAAGCCCTCGACCTCCTCAGGGCCGGAGGCGTGGAGGAAATCGCCATGCTTACGGGAGACGATCATGGGACGGCCGAGTCCATCGCCGATCAGGTCGGCGTGGACCGGGTCTATGCAAGGCTTCTGCCTCAGGAGAAGTCGGGCGTTCTGGAAGAGCTCGCGGAGAGAATCGGACCCGTGGCCATGGTCGGGGACGGCGTGAACGATGCGCCGGCGTTGGCGACCGCCCAGGTGGGGATCGCTCTTGGCGCAGCAGGCACAGATGTGGCCCTGGAAACGGCGGATGTGGTGGTGATGGGAGACGATCTGGGAGGAATTCCCTATGCGCGGGAGTTGAGCCTCAGAGCCCGGCGGATCGTCCTCCAGAACCTGATCTTCGCGTCGGGCGTCATCGTGACTCTCGTGATATTGGCCCTCACGGGGAATATCAGCTTGCCGGCGGGCGTGGTCGGCCACGAGGGGAGCACCATCGTCGTCATCTTCAATGGCCTGCGCCTTCTCCGTGGCCGGCGGCCCACCCCCTACACGCCGCCACGCATCCACTCGGAGGGAACGGGCCTGGGAACGTGATCGGAGGGGAAGCTTGAGGCCAGGGTCGGCGCCGGCCCACGGGACCGGCCCAGGGGGTTATCGCTCGGTCCGGCCCTCACTACCCGGTCGGAGAAGACGGAGCTCGGAGGAGTCGAGGATCTCCTGAAACGCCCTGGTCGCTGCAACCGCCAACGCGGCCACGCCCGATGAGCCGGCGGAGATGGCCGCTCTGGGAAGAATGAGCTTGAACCGGATTTCAGTATCCGCCCTGGTTGGGTCCTCCGTTAGATGCGGCAGCCGGTACCTCAGGGTGATCGGGGCTCGATACCCCTCCGGGAGGTTCCGGCGGGCCACTTCCGCCAGGGCCGCCAAGGCGCGCTCGGGGTCCCGGAGTTCACCAAGGGCGGGACCGTCCAACACCAACGCCAGGTTCCCCTTCAGCCCCCGACTGGTTTCATCCAGAAACGCATCGATGCTCACCCAGTCCGGAATCTCCGGCTTGTGAAAGAACAGGTATGCGCTCCGGGTGGAGTCTCCGGCCCATCGACCCTCGAATTCGTAGGAGGTGGTCTTCTGGAGCCCGGATAGCTGCCAGCCGGAATCCTCCAACCCCTCTCTGACGGCCTCGAGAAGGGGTTCGAGAGTCAGGAGAGGACCCTGTGGCGGAGTTGGGCTATCCATGGGACCTCGGCATCGGAGATTCCCCGTCGAAAGAGAAGATAGAACGAGGGAGGTTGAAGCTATCAAGAATCAATATTGACAAGCCACATAGCCAGACTAGCTTTGAATATTAGCATAGAAAAATGTCTCCTGATTCGGAGCCCCCGATCGCATGCATAACTCCCCTGAAGCCATAAATGGCCGCCTCCGGCACGCCCTGGAGGAGACTGGCCACAGGTTCACCGAGCAGAGAGCGGCAGTTTACAGGTTCCTGTCCTCCACCACCACCCACCCGAACGCCGACGAGGTTTTCCAGGAGGTGCGCGCCGACGTCCCTGGCATCTCCCTCGCAACGGTCTACAAGAGCCTCGAGACGCTGGTCTCCTGCGGATTGGCCGCCAAACTTAGCTACAGCGATGGTTCGGCCCGTTATGATGCCCGGACCGACCCTCACCACCATGCTCGGTGCATCTCATGCGGAAAAGTGATGGATGTCCCGGGGCACTTCTCGGATGGACAGTTGGGCTCCCTCTCAACAGAGCTTCAGGGGTTCTCCGTCACGGGCTACAGGCTGGAGCTGACGGGCCTGTGTAGCCGTTGTCATTCCCAAGCGTAAGTTACCGGATACGAGGCCGGACTCCGTGGCCCCAGGGTCCGAGGGACCGGGGCACCAGAGTCGTATTTTGACACTTGTACTGAACGAGACGGTATGCAAGCCGGTATCGCGCAACTTCCGGTTCTCCTGAGTCTCGCCACGGCGGGACTTGGACTCCTTCGGTATTCCATCGAAACGCCTGAGGCGGATCGACCGGATTCACATGCATTCGGCCAGCTGCCGGCCCCATCCCCTCAGCCGCCTGGTGCAATCCCAAAACGACACGTCCAGGCCGAGAGTGTGGATCTGGGTCCGGAGTTGGATCAGATCCTCCGCGAGACCAGGAACCAGGACGGAACGTGGGCTGTGCTGGCGGTCTCGCTGGATCTCGGAGATACGCTCCTCGCGAGGAACCCCCGGGTACCTATGGTCCCCGCTTCGAATCAGAAGCTGCTCACCACCGCGGCGGCGTTGCACATCCTCGGCCCCGACTTCCGATATCAGACCTTCCTCCTCTCCGATGGCGCTCCTTCCAACGGCCTCCTGGAGGGCGATCTGATCCTCTATGGCACGGGAGATCCCACTCTATCAGATCGATTCTTCCCGAACGAAACCGCCCCCCTCGATACCCTGGTCAAACATGTGACGGAGGCCGGCATCCAGGAGGTTCGAGGGGACCTCATCGTCGATGGAAGCTATTTTACCGGCCCTGAGCTCCACCCAGAGTGGGACGCGTCAGATCTCAACGACGCCTTTGCGGCCCCGGTGGCGGCGGTCGCCTTCAATGAAAACCTGGTTACCGTGAGGGTGGAGGCGGGGAGCGCACCCCAACTCCAACCCACCATCCAAACACTACCGCCCGGCTCGGGCATCCCGGTGCTGAACACGGCGATTACCACGCCCCGAGGGACCCGGTCCCGCGTCTGGTTGTTTCGGGATATGCCCCGGGACCCCATCGGAATAGAGGGGGGGATCCCGGTAGGTGGGCGAGACGTCTGGCGGGAGCTTCCGGTTCCCGATCCTCTGATGTACGCGGGGAGACACCTGAGACAAGCGCTGGAGTCGGCTGGAGTCAGTGTGACCGGGCGTACCCGTGTCGTCAGGGACCCCACCGTGTCGGTTCTTTCCGACCAGGAGGTTCTGCCGGCCCGGGTCGGGGGAGGGGCGAGGGTCCTGGGGGTTCACTCCTCCCCCCCACTCCTGGAGATCCTCAGGGTAGTCAACATGGAGAGCAACAACCTCCTGGCCGAAACCGTGGCCAAGACCATGGGACGGGTGACATCAGGTGACGGATCCTTCCAGGGCGGGATGAGGGCTGTGGAGCGGTTCCTCCTTCGGGACGTGGGGGTCCCGAGGTCCGAGATCCTGTTGAGAGACGGATCCGGCCTCTCGGCCCGAAATCAAGTATCCGCTGGAGCCCTGCTGCAGCTCCTGCGGTTCATGGCTACCTCAGACCACTGGGAAGCGTACTGGAGCACTCTTCCCGAGGCAGGGGTCCGTAGGGAGCTCGGAAGAATGAGGAACACCCCTGCATCGAGGAACCTCCGGGCAAAAACCGGGACCATGGAGGGAGTGTCCAGCCTTAGCGGGATGGTCAGGACTCGCTCAGGCGAACGAATCCTCTTCAGCATCCTGGCGAACAATCACCCTTCCGAGTACAGGGCGAAGCGGGCGGAGGATCGCATTGGCATCCTCCTGGCCTCCCTCACGCGAGACACAGGCCCCTCCGGGCTTCGATAGCCAACCCGCCGTCAAGCCGCCCGCCCCAGGCCGATCTTCAGCCGCCGCCTCAACTCCACCTCAGACATGGTCTTCAGCGTCCTCTCCGCTGTCTTCGAGCTGTTCCAGGTTACGTCCCGGAGGAGGATTCTGCTCTCCTGCGCTCCATCTTTGGGACTGATCCGTAACAGGAACCGTCCCTTGTAGTCCTCCCCCCCTCGCTCTTGGACAGAGGCCACCCACGTCTCACCACGCTCATCTCTGAATTCTCTCATTCCTCATCTCCGTTTAAACCCCACCCCGATTGCGTCCCCACTCCTCGGAAGGCGGCCCCGGGGGTCCGGATTCTTTGCCGACGGACCGATCCGGGTGCGCACCCCCTGGGTTACTCGGGGGATTCTCTCGGCCCCGGGGAAGTCGCTCCCGGGTGGCGTGAAAAAAAATAGGACCCATGCCAGAGCGTCAACAGGGAACAGAGACTTCGGGGAAAGTGCATCCCAGCCCCTCGGGAGGCCATGACACGGGCCGGCCCGCGGAGAAGCCCGCGGGTGAGGGGACCCAATGGAGAGGCCGGGCAACATAACCTCCGTCCGGGAAGAGGCCCCGGTGGACGGAGGGGATGATGAGAGTAGATTCCTAAACCGTTCGTTCAACTGGAGGCGTTTTGAACCCCACCATCCGTGGCCGGACAGAGTAACCGCCGGGGCGCCGCCGCCGGAGCCCGACCGGCTGGCCTTGGCAACGCGGATCTCGGCCTCTTTCTCATGGCGTTGATCTGGGGTGTGAACTTCCCCGTCATCAAAGCGGCCCTGGACGAGATCCCCCCCCTTGGCTTCAACGCCCTCCGCTTCCCTCTGGCGGCCCTCACCGTCTTTCTGATCCTGAGAGCCCGCGGGGGGATCAACTGGCCAGAGCGATCCGACTGGCCGAGAGTCCTCGGCCTGGGAATCCTCGGGAACCTCGTCTACCAGGGGTTCTTCATCTTCGGGATCGATGCGACCCTCGCTGGTAACGCCAGCATCCTCCTCGCCACGACTCCCGTTTGGACGTTGGTCCTTTCAACCCTCCGCCGCCACGAGTCTCACGGGCCTTTGGTCTGGTTCGGTGTTCTCGCGACGCTTGCGGGGATGGTTCTCGTCGTCGTGGGTGGGACGGTCTCACTTGGCTTCGAGGGAGGGACGCTGAAGGGTGACCTCTTGATGGTGGGGGCGGCAATCACCTGGTCCACCTATACCGTGGGTTCCCGGAATCTGGTGAGGAAATACGGTTCATTGCCCGTCACGGCTTGGACTCTCTGGGTCGGGGCTGCGGGACTGACCCTCCTGGGGCTTCCCACCCTGATGGCCTCTCCACCCGTCGACGCCTCACCAATGGCGTGGAGTGGCGTGGCCTACTCCGGGGTTCTCGCCATCGGCCTGGCCTATATCCTTTGGTATCAGGGAGTTCAGAGAATCGGCAACGCCAGGACCGCGGTCTACTCCAACCTTACGCCCATTGTCGCATTGTTGGTCGCGTGGGTCTGGTTGGGTGAGACCCCGACGATATTGCAGGTCGGGGGCGCAGGGATCGTTCTGGCCGGTCTTTCCCTCGCTCGGTTGAGCGGGCGGGGCAGGGGCTGAGCGGCTCTCCCTATTCCGTAATCCCGGGCTCCAACTGGGCCCGGTGCACCACCTCCGGGAACTCGTAGAAGAGAACCCCCTCCTTGGAGATCTCGCACCGAACCCGGAACCCGTCATCCATGGAAGCCAGGATCTTCTCGGCAGCCGGGAGGGACAGGTTCAGGTCCGCGGCGACCTCCGTCACGGTGAGCGTCCCCCCCCGATGAGTGGCCAGGCGAAGGACCTTCTGCTGGAGCCTCTGCATCAGGGCCTTTCGGCGTTCGTTCAGCCCTTTCAGCCCCCACCAGAACCCACCCGTGCCCACGGCCCCCATGCCGCTCCCCACACCGATCATGGCCGCTTCGCCTTCCACGATTCCCGCTACCACCAGGACGGTTGCCAGAAGCACCAGGCCCACTCCGAGGACCCTCCGGACCAACCCCCCTCGAGGTAGCGGGCCTTCCCCCTCCACCGCCACGGGAGGCCCGCTCTTGCCTTCAGGAGCCGGGGGGAGCACTTGAGGGTAGTAATGCCACCCAAGCCCACATCCCGGGCATATGACCTGGTTTCTCTTGAACAGCCAGTACCCTAGACCCCCCAACCCGTACGTGAAGAGGCTGAGGCCGATGAGGAGGGCCACGTGGGAGGCCCGTTTGAAGTAGGGGATCCCATCACCCTGGTATCCGCACCGGGGGCACCGCCGAACATTCGATGTCAGGTATGTACCGACAGATACGGCAGCCCCACAAGTAGGGCACCGGTTCGATCCGGGCTGTAGATTCTCACCGCAAGTGGAACAACGCATGGTTTCTCGGCCCGATGATCGAGGCGCGCCTGGCTACAAGCTCAATACGGGATCTTCCCAGGGAAGATTCATGCCAGTCACTGCAGGCGAACCAAGAGAAAACGTAGACCCGAAGCCGGGTGCGGAGGCCTACCCTCCAGACCGCTCAGGTTCAAGGCCAACCCTCCTCCCTCCGGGGTAGTAATGATGTAGTAATCCGGCGCTGAAGACCAGAGGGAACCCGTGCGGGAGAAAGACGAAGCCCCCATCTCCGGCGGGTTCAGGGGGTACCGGCCATCGAACCGGGCCAGAACTTCCCGGAGGTTCACGCCCAGGACCCTCAGGCTGAGCCGAACCGGGACGGCGGTGCCATCGAGGAAGAGGGCCCCGGTCCAATCCGACACGATGTCTCCCCAACTCCGACCGACCACCCCCGTCAGGTTCTCGACACCGGTGAGGTCCGAGCCGGACAAGCTTCTGAGGAGCGTCCCTGATTCGTCCTGTCCAAAGAGGTATTTGAGGAGCAGCCATCCCGCCCCCCGCTCTGCCAGGGTCCCCGGCGGGAGTGTGGCCAATACACTCACGTTGTTGGAATTGAGCAGGAACCGGCGGGCTCGGCTCCAGTTACCGGACTGGTACTGGAGTCCACTCTCCGGATCGCCACTCTCGTTATAGGCGTCCCCAACCAGGTCCTCCGCCATCTGCGCGAGGGCCTCCGAGAGCCAGAGGGCGTCCTGATCCCCTGCGCCAGCCTCCAGGATCCTCCGGTTGAAGTGGACCATGTGCTCGAATTCATGCGCCAGGATGGACGGAACCGCGTAGAGGAGCGTCGTCCGGCTGAGGACCGGCCCGTGGATCCCCGTCGGGTCCGGGACCACGGCATAGAAGATCTCGGCTTTGTTGCTCCCTGTGCGGTCCTCCAGAAGGTCTACACCGAAGAAGTAGCCTCCAACGTAGCTGTCGGCGCCATCGGGAGTGAGGCGGTTGACGGCCGGTGTGAGGAGGATCACCACCCTGCCATTCCCATCCAGGTCGGACTCCGACCCGAAGGCACCGGTTATGGTCGGATAGATGGGCCACTCGAATTCACCTGCCAAGGCCGCCAGGTCGGAAGCCGTGAACCCACCGGACGGGGTGTCTTCATCGAGGTAGATGACGGCGTGGTCCGTGATGTGCTCGATTCGGGCCGTGACCTTGTCGAACTCATTCTCGGCATTCAGGACGTTGAATTCCCTGGTGTCTCCCACTTGTGGGACGCCCTGGGGGGTGCGCTCCTCACGACCTGAGCGGACCCAGCCCTCCCCGCCTGTGTCGGACCCTCTTTCCCTCAGGGCCTCCCCCTCCAAGGCTCGGAGGCGTGCATCCCACGCCCATTGCCGGTCAACGGCAGCGAGTGCCTCACCACCCGCGCCGGCATGGGCGCCACCCGGAGCACGTTCCGGGACGGCCGGAGCCCCGGAGAGGGGGTTTTCCGCCAACCCCACCAGGCCGAAGTCGTAAACGGCCCCTCCCACCGTCCCCGTCGTGTGGGGGACGACGAGGTACCTTGCCCCCGGTGCCGAGGGGAGTCGGATGCACGCGAAGCCTTCTGTGGCCTCCAGGATCAGGTCGTCCCCCCGGTCCATGGTGAAGAACAGGTCCCCCTCTAGGACCTGAAGGGGAAGGGCGTTGGTGGTCACCGTGCCGATGTGAACCCTCACTTCCACGGCCCGGGAGGGGAGGCAGGCGGGAACCTCGACGGCCAGCTCGGTGGAGGTCGCCGTCAGGACGCGCCCCCGGATCCTGGAGAAGGTGACCACATTCTCGTCAGGGTTGGTGCTGAGGTTGCGGCCAGACACTTGGATCGTATCTCCCGCCCTGACCGGATCCTCCGGCACCGTCGTCAACTCCGGATTCTGAATTGCCTGCGCCAGGAATTCGACCGGGGGTGAGACCATCCCGCCCACAGAGGCCCGGACACGATAGTCTCCGAGCTCTGAACCCAGCGTGAGCGTGGTGGAAGTGAGGCCGGTGGAGTCCGTGAGGCTCGTCGCCTGCCCCAGGACGGCGCCCTCACCTTCGAGGACCTTCCACTGGACGGTAATCCCGTCCTCACCCCGCCCCGTGGACAGGGTCTGGACCCTCACTTCCAACGGTACGGGGAGGAGAGCGCCTGGTTGTCCGAACTGTCCATCACCGCGGACAACCAGGATCTCCAGGTTCTCGGTGCCGGGGGCGGTGAAGAGATTATCTCCGCACCCCAGAAGAATGAGTCCCAGAAAAAGGCTCGAGGCCAGGAATCGAATAACGTGCATTGGCGGAGGCAGCCTGGAGGCCGGAGTTGACGTGGCTCAGTCCCTGGAGATGCGGGTGAGTTCGAGGAGATCCAGGATGGGGTTGCCCGTGAGAGCAGCCGCGCCCGTCCGAATCCTGCCGGTTACGATGATCCGTTCAAGGGGGATCAATCCTTCCACCTCTCCCAACCTGTCCGGTGGAACGGCCACATAAACGAATGAACCTCCGGATGTCGCGGTCCGGGCCAAGAGGAAGGGCTCCCCCTCGTAGAAGTCGGTCCGGACTTTTTCGGCCCGTTCGAGGGAAACGAACTGGAGTTCCCAGGCCACAATCCTCCCTCGGTAGGCCTGGGGCTCCCGAACCACGTCGGCGGGGGAAAGGTCCGCTGGTTGGGATTGAGTCGCCGAGTCGGCCAACTCCCCCTCCGGCGCCCATACCCACCCTTCCAGGCGCACCCGGACCCAGTTCCCCTCTCTCGCGAGAACCTGTAACTCGGCACCGGGTTGAGCCTTGGCGAGAGTATCGCCATCCGGGACCGCAAGGAGAGGCGCTCCCGCCCGACTGCTCCGCCACCAACCCTGTTCCTGGCGGGCGGGGAGGGGCCCTCCCCCGCCCCCCCCCGCTCCCATCTCCACAGATTCCGCCCAGAGCCATGCGGTTCTTCCCACACGGGTCCACCCCGTTCCACTCTCGAGGTCCTCCAACAGGGCCCCTTCCACCAACCGGGCCAGAACCTCGCCCTGTGGCTCTCTACGGAGGTTCTCCTGTGGGGCTCTGGACACCATCAGGTCGAACCCGAGTCGATCCGTTGTCATGATCGAAGGCGTCCAGATCCACCCCTCCAGGCGAACCTGGACCCACAACTCCTCCCGGGATACCACCGGGAGGACGGTGCCGGCGTTGGCCCGCCCGAGGATGACACCCCGGGGCTCCGCTCGGATGTTCTCTTCCACGCGCAGCGTGGCCACATTTTGAGCCCGTACCTGGGAGCCAACCCCCACCGCCATGAGCGCGATCAGACTAAGGGGCAACGCCTTGTATCCCGGAACCACGTCCATTCGGCCGCCAATTGTGAAACGTCGGAGGTGGGAGAAGTGTTTAAGGGACTACCGAGTTCTCTGCGCACGAGGACCCAATTAGAATCTGCCGGGCCTGGGGAGTGACGTCAATTCCAACGTGGGCTCCCCCGCAAGTGGCTCGGACCCGTTGCACCGAGCCCCGGCCGGCCCCTAGCTTCACCGGGCGCTAGGAGCCTGTCCCGGTAATGGGGTGCGGCCGCGCACAGGGGTCTTGCGGATGCCAGACAAGGAAGGACGACGAATGCGATGCCAAAGCATCGGGGAGGAGTCATGACGCTGTGTGGCGCCGCAACCCCCCCCTGCCCTCCGGGTTTCGCCTGCGCTTCGCTCGGCGGTCTCGCGGAGGTGCATCAGGAGCC
>JBDHCH010000036.1:0-23386 GCA_039592115.1 Gemmatimonadota bacterium
GGCTCACCCCTCTTCTTCAACGCCAGTCAATGCCATGAGATCTCTTCGAACTCCCGGGGGCTTGGTGACCACGCTGCCCATCTTTCTCCTGGTCTGGGGCTGCTCGGAGCCCGGCCGCGAGGCGCCACCAACCGGAGGGGAGGTTGCCCTCTCGGAAAAGGACACGGAGTTTCCGATCCTCGTCGGCCCGTACCTCGGGCAGCCTCCTGCCCCTTTGGAGCCCACGGTCTTTGCGCCGGGGATCGTCTCCACCGGGTTCGCCGAGCGGGACGTGGCGATGATGCCTGATGGATCCGAGATCTACTGGGGCGTGACGGGGAACAACTACATCTGGAGCACCGTGCTCTTCTCCCGGTTGGTGGATGGACGGTGGACGGAGCCGGAAGCGGCTCCCTGCTGCCTCGATCCGGGTTTCACGGACCTGGAGCCTCACATCACCCCTGACGGCCGGCGCTTCCTGTGGCTCTCGGACCGACCCGGGCCGGGACGGGCCTCCAAGGGAGGCCAGGACATCTGGGTAATGGACCGTGACGACGACGGATGGGGAGTCCCGTACCCACTTCCGGAGGTGATCAACTCTTCCGGGTCCGAGTACTTCCCCTCCGTGACCCGGGATGGGACCCTCTACTTCACCCGGAGCCCTGCAGGAGGTGGTGAGAACAGGATCTGGCGGTCGAGGCTGCTGGACGGAGCGTACCAGGATCCGGAAGAGCTACCTCCCGAGGTGAACGCCGGCCGGTCCAGGTACAATGCTTATGTGGATCCCGACGAGGGATATCTCATCCTGGGAATCGTGGGAATGGACGACTCATTTGGGGGGACGGACTACTACATCGTGTTCAGAAATGACCAGGACGAATGGTCCGATCCCGTGAACCTGGGTCCGCTGGTGAACACTCCAGGAGGGTTCGAGTACTCCCCCTACGTCAGTCCCGATGGTGAGTTCTTCTTCTTCATGACCGCCCGTCCGGCGTGGGACCGGCTGGCTCCGGGAGGGACGTGGGACGGGCCACACCTCAGATCCTTCGCGGGGGAGGCCGACAACGGAGCGTCGGACATTTACTGGATGAATGCGTCCTTTTTGGACGCCCTCAGGCCCCCGGGGTTCTGAGAAACCGTTCGTTCTGTGGATGAGGGGGAAGCAGGCTGAAGCCCGCTTCCCCCTCATCTCCATCGGTGCCGCGGACCCGGCCGAGTCTCATTCAACCCGGAAAGCCACCACGGGATCGACCTTGGCAGCCCGCCGGGCCGGGATCCAGCAGGACAGGAGTACCGTCCCCAGGAGGAGCCCGGACACCCCCATGTAGGTTGTGGGGTCGGTAGCGCCCACCTGGAAGAGGAGGCTCTCCATGAGGCGAGTGAGGCCGAACGCACTGCCGAGCCCGATCGCGATTCCCAGGGCCGCAGGCCCCATGGCCTGGTATACGATCTTGCGGATGATGCGGCTCTGGGCCGCCCCCATCGCCACCCTCACACCGATCTCCGAGGTTTGCTGGGCCACCGAGTACGCCTGGACCCCGTAAACACCTGCCATGGCGAGAAGCAGGGAGAGGACCGCGAAGAGGCCCACCAACAACATTACGAACCGGCGATCCGCCACCGATGCACCGACGATCTCATCCAGGGTCTCGACGTTGGATAGCGGAAGGTTGGGGTCCAGCTCCGCGACGAGCGACCGGAGGGCTGGTGTCACCGACGTGGGATCTCCCGACGTGTGGATGACGAACTCAGGAGAGAACCCGCCGAGCCCGAAGTAGGGGATATAGACCGCCATGGTGGGGTCCTGGGCCAACCCCCGCTCCCTGATGTTCCCCACGACCCCAATGATCTCGCCGGGCCGTTCGTTCTGTCCGGCCCAAAGCGTGGCCACCCGTCCGACAGGATCCTCGCCGGGCCAGAGGTGGTCCGCGAACCGCTGGCTCACCACCACTCTCATCGGCGCGGTGCTCTCCGGATTCAACCGGTCGTCCAGGGTGAACGTCCGGCCTCGCAGAATCGGGATCCCCATGGCGTCAAAATACCCCGAGGTGACCAATCGCCAGGTAGCCCACGGGACCCCACCCTCCGGATCCGGGTCCTCAGGCCGCGCGAACCCGAGACCGGTGCTCCCTCCCGCCAGAGGCCGGCCGCTGACGGCTGCCACTCCCTCCACAGAGGGGATGAGGCGGGCCCGATCCTCGAACTGCTGGAGGAAGAGTCCGGTCTCCGTGCCGCCGTAGGACGGGGGGAGGTTGACCCGGGCCAGGAGGCGATTCTCCGTCTGGAAGCCGCGGTCCACGCGAAGGATCTCTCCAAAGCTCCTGACGAGGAGGCCTGCCCCCACCAGGAGGGCAACGGAGAGCGCCAGCTCCGTCGAGACCAGGACAGCCCTCATTCGACGCTGAGCTCGACTCCCGGAGATGCTTCGACCCCCACCTCGGAGGGTGTCGCCGGCGTCGGATCCCGACCGTTGGAGGGCCGGTATCAGGCCCGTAACCACCCCAGTCAGCACCCCTGCTCCCAGGGTGAATGCCAAGACCCAACCGTTGATGGACACTTCCCCGAGCCTGGGGATCCCGCCGGGATCGAAGGTCCTGACCAGGTCCAAACCCCAAAGGGCCAAGAGGAGGCCCAGCCCAGCCCCGATGGTAGAAAGGAGGAGGGACTCTGTCAGGGCCTGCCGCACGAGGCGTCCTTTTCCCGCACCCACCGCCGCCCGGACAGCGGTCTCCCGGACTCGACCGGAAGCCTGGGCCAGGAGGAGGTTTGCGAGGTTCACGCAGGCGATCATGAGAAGGAAGCCCACCGCCCCCAGGAGGATCCAGAGGGCCCGGCGGAGGCCGTCATCGGCGATCCACTCTTCAGGCAAACCCCAGGAGATCCCGATGCCTTCGTTGATGTCGGGGTAGAGCTCCTCCAACCGCCTGGCTACCGATTCGAGATCAGCCACTCCGGCCTCCCGGGACACTCCCGGCATTAACCTGCCCACAACCCCAAGCTCCCAACTGCCCCTGGGAGCATCCGGGTTTCTCACCATGGGCAGGAATACTTCTCCGGCATCCAGCCACGGGCGCCCGGGTGGGAGGATCCCGACCACCGTATGAGACTCGCCGTCCAAGATGAGGGACGTTCCCAGGACGGATGGGTCCCTCCCGAAGTGGCTCTGCCAGAAATCGTAGGCCAGGAGGGTAACGCGGCTCGCTCCGCCGGCCTCCCCCTCCTCGGGGAGGAAGGTCCTGCCCAACGCCGGGTTCACGCCCAGGATAGTGCCGAAGAACCCCGACGTGACCCGGGCCGCCGAGAGACGGGTGGGGTGGTCCTCACCGGTGAGGTTGACCTGGGTCCACCGGAACGCGCCGATGTCCACGAAGGTCCGGTTCATCTCCCGGACGTCCCAGTAGTTGGCAGGGGCAAACCCGGAACGGTTCCGCCCCTGTTCCTGCCTGGACTCCCACAGCTGGAGAATCTCCTCGGTGGCGGGGAAGGGGAGGGGCCGCAGGAGCACCGTCTGGACCACGCTGAAGATGGCGGTGTTGGCTCCGATCCCCAGGGCCAGCATGGCCAGGGCGATCCCACTGAACATGGGCCGTTTCCACAGCTGCCGAAGGCCGAATCGCAGATCCTGTCTCAGTCCGTCCATAAGAAGCACTCTTTCCCGTTTCCTGATCCTCGAACGCTCGCCTTTTACGGCCTCCCTCTTCATCCGTGATGGGTCCCCGAAGCGAGCTTCCGCTGCCATCTGGGCTTCCGACCGATCCAGACCCCTGCCTTCGAGTTCCGTGGCCAACATCTCCAGGTGGAAATCGAGCTCATCATGGATTTCCCTCTCCAGTCGTCGCCCAGAGAGCGGTGCCCAAAGGCGAATCCAGCGATCCAGCGGTGAAGGCACGGCGGCCTCAGCCTCCTTGAACCTGGAGGACCAGCGAGACGGCCTCCACAAGCCGCTCCCACCCCGTGGCTTCCTGTTCGAGCTGTGTCCGGCCTTGGGTGGTGATGGCGTAGTATTTTGCTTTCCGGTTGGTTTCCGACATCCCCCACTCCGACCGGATCCACCCCTTGTCCTCCATGCGATAAAGGGCCGGGTAGAGGGAGCCCTCTTCGATTCTGAGGAGATCTCTGGAAGACTCTTCGAGCCACCTTGCGACCCCATAGCCGTGTCGGGGTCCTAGCGTGAGGGCCTTCAGTATGAGGAGGTCCAGCGTGCCCTTCAGGAGGAAGGCCTTGGGGTCAGGCATCTCATTGATCCATCTGCGGGTGGCAGGCAGGAGGGAGCAGACTGTCGGAGTCGGAGGAGCCCTCTCCCTAGATGTTCTAGGTATATAAGACGGAGAAGAGGTGCCCGAGGTTTCAGCGGGGCCGAAGGCGAAGGGGGGAGGGCCTTGGTCAGGTCAGGACATAATCCGCTGCCAGTGCCTGAAACGCGGCAGTTTGATCTCTCACCCATCCGGAGCTGCGGCCCAACTCCTTCGCCATGACCTTGGCGACAAGGGGGGCGGCCTCCGCGGCGGCCCTGGCATCCAGGACGAGGGACCGCGTCCGTCGGGCGAGCACGTCGTCCACTGTCCGGGCCATCTCTTCACGCACCGCCCAGACAACCTCCCCGACCCTCGCCCTCAACCTGGGGTGGACCGGGCCGGCCATGGAGGTATGGGAGGAAAGGAGGGCCTCCACCGCGGGAGCGTCGGAGCCGTAGGGCGCCAGGCTCCCGAAGCGTTCCGGATGCGTGTGGAACCCGTGAATGTTCAACTCCCTCGTGATGCACTCCCTTGGCTCCAAACCCCCCAGCACAATGGCGTGGTCCACCACGTCTTCGGCCATCTTTCTGAATGTGGTCCATTTCCCGCCGGTGATGGTGACCAGGCCGGAGCCGGAGACCTGAAGGGTGTGGTCCCGGGAGAGGGAAGCCGTGTCCCCGTCCTCTCCCCCGCCCACCAACGGTCGAAGGCCGGCGAAACAGGAGAGGACGTCCTTCGGTTTGGGGTCCTCGGTGAGGTACCTGGCGGCATGGGTGAGGAGGAACTCCACTTCCTCCTGTTGTGGCACCGGTTCCAGCGTGGGCGTGTCCACGGGGGTGTCGGTGGTGCCCACCACCACGACGTCGTGCCAGGGAATCGCGAAGAGGACCCGGCCGTCATCCGTGTGGGGCACCATGATCGCGGAGTCCCCTCCCAGGAAAGAGCGGGGGAGCACGAGGTGGACCCCCTGACTGGGCCGGATCATCGGACGAACCCCGGGATCGTCCATCCTTCGGATCCCATCCGTGAACGCCCCGGTCGCGTTCACTACGACGCGGGCTTGCGCCTCGAAGCTCTCTCCGGTCTCCCGATCCTGGATCTCGGCTCCCACGACGTACCCGTCAGCGTCCTTTTCGAGGCCCGTCACACCGGCGTAGTTGAGGAGAGTGGCGCCCTGCCCCGCAGCGGTCTGGGCCAGGTCCAGGAGGAGGCGGGCATCGTCGAACTGCCCGTCGTGATACATGACGCCCCCCCGCAACCCTTCCCGCTCGATCGTCGGCAGGCGTTCGATGGTCTCCTCCAGTGAGAGATTCTCCGAATGCCCGAATCCGTAACGACCGGCCAGGGCATCATATACCTTCATTCCGATCCCGTAGAACGGAGCTTCCCACCAGACGTAGTTGGGGACGACGAAGGCCAGGTCCTTCACCAGGTGAGGAGCATTTCTTCGAAGGCGGCCACGTTCCCGCAGGGCTTCCATCACCAGGGGGATGTTCCCCTGTTGGAGGTAGCGGACCCCCCCATGCACGAGTTTCGTGCTCCGGCTCGATGTGCCCTTTCCGAAATCGCTCTGGTCCACCAGGAGGACGCTGTACCCGCGGGAGGCGGCGTCCATTGCGATCCCCACGCCCGTCGCACCCCCTCCAATGACCAGGAGGTCCCAAAGGGCTTGAGTTTCCGTTGCCCTTTTCAACATGGCATCGCGGTCCATACCGACCTGCCCCCTTTCTGACGATCCAAGACCGACATCGGCGTCCTCTCCCCGAAGGATAGGGGAGGCGAGGAAGTTCGGCACGGTTCACGGAGCAGGTTTCCCTCACGGCGGAGGCAACCTAGCTTGCCCCGGTCCGGCGTCCGGCCGATTGCGGGGAGGCTCGAGCCGGTCCCCATCATCCCATCGGGCAAGGAGAACATGCGTCAGGGGGATCCTCAGGGGCAGCGAATCGGTCCGTTGACCCGGGCCCTCCAGAAGGTGGTGGAGGTGAGGCCGGAGGAGGTCAAGCTCCTCTTCCTTTCGGGGGCGTACTTCTTTCTGGTGCTGACCAGCTACTACATCATCCGCCCCATCCGGGACGAGATGGGGGTGGCGGGAGGTGTGGAGAACCTGGCCTGGTTGTTCACGGGCACGTTGGTCGGGACGCTCCTGGTGCACCCCCTCTTTTCCTGGACAGTGGCCCGGTATCCTCGAAAGCGCTTCATTCCCATCGCGTATCGATTCTTCATCATCAACCTCCTCATCTTCTTCGTTCTTCTCCGCACGGTCCCGGGGGACGCGTACATCTGGGTGGGACGGCTCTTCTTCAATTGGACGAGTGTCTTCAACCTGTTCGTGGTTTCGGTGTTCTGGGCCTTTATGGCGGACATCTTCCGCTCAGAGCAGGGGAAGCGCCTCTTCGGCTTCATAGGACTGGGAGGAACGCTGGGGGCCATCCTTGGGTCGGCCGTGACAGCGGCTCTCGCGGAGCGGCTGGGTCCTGTGAACCTGCTTCTCTTCTCAGCGCTGTTCCTGGAGTTGGCGCTCAGGTGTGTTCGCGTCCTGGGAAGGAGGGTCACGTTCCAGGGGGTGGGCTCGGTGGCCGACGAGGAAAAGGCCATCGGTGGGGGGGTATTGGCCGGGGTGACGTCGGCGTTCCGGTCCCCGTATCTGCTGGGAATCATCCTTTTCATGTTTCTCTTCACCTTCACGTCGACCTCCATGTATTTCCAACAGGCCGACATCGTCTCGCGGCACTTCCAGGAGCCGGGTAGCAGGACGGCGTTCTTTGCCCGGATCGATCTGATGGTGAACCTCCTGACCCTCTTCACCCAGGCGTTCCTCACCGGCCGAATCATCAAGTGGTTCGGATTGGGCCTGGCCCTCGCGATTCTCCCCCTGGTGACGGCTCTGGGGTTCGGTATCCTCGGGGCGATTCCCACGCTGGGAGTGTTGATGGTGGTTCAAACGCTCCGGCGAGGGTGGAACTACGGACTCATGAAGCCGGCGTTGGAGGCCCTCTACACGGTCCTCCCCCGGGAAGACAAGTACAAAGCCAAGAACTTCATCGACACCTTCGTTTACCGGGCCGGGGACCAGACCGGCGCCTGGTCATACAACGGCCTCATGGCGACGGGTTTGAGCCTGACCGCACTGGCTTTTCTCAACGTGCCCATCGCAGGAATGTGGATGGCCATGGGTCTTGGCCTCGGATGGGCCCAGCGTCGGAAGGCTCGGACATCCCCTGGCCTCGGTGACCCGGCACCGGCGATGGCGGGCGACTGAAGCGGGGCCTGAGAGTCGAGCCTGAGACATGGGACCTGACGAGTGGAACCGAAGTGGAGGCATGGAAATGAGTAAGAAAACGATCCTTCCGGTGGTGGCGCTGATGGTCATCGGGAGTGGGTTCTGTCAATTGCTGGAGGCTCAGGCCGACAAGTCCGAGGTCGGAGACTACCTGGACAGCCAGGTCGAACGCCTCACCGATGTGGCTATGGAGATATGGGACCTGGCTGAGCTCGGCTACCTGGAAACCCGAAGTGCCGAGCTCCTCGCGGGGGAACTGGAGGCGAACGGCTTCTCGGTGGAGAGGGGCGTGGCGGGAATCCCCACCGCATTCACCGCCACGTTTGGACGGGGAGAGCCCGTTATCGGGATCCTGGGGGAGTACGATGCACTGCCCGGGATCAACCAGGACCGTGTTCCCCAGAGAGCACCGGTGGAGGGCAAGGATCGCGGACATGCCTGCGGCCATAACCTCTTCGGGACGGCCTCGATGGCTGCGGCCATCGCGGCGGCCAGGTTCCTGCAGGAGACGGGGAGGGAGGGCACGATCCGGTTTTACGGCACTCCAGCCGAGGAGGGAGGGTCTGGGAAGGTCTACATGGTTCGAGAGGGGCTCTTCGACGATGTGGACGTTGTCCTCACCTGGCATGCTGGTGACCGGAACGCCGCCAACCCCGGGTCGAACCTGGCGGTGAAATCGGCCAAGTTCAGATTCAGGGGCGTCTCGGCCCATGCCGCCGCAGCCCCGGACCGCGGTCGGTCGGCCCTGGACGGGATCGAAGCCATGAACCACATGACCAATCTCCTTCGGGAGCATGTTCCCCAGGAGACCAGAATCCACTACGTCATTACCGCTGGAGGCGTGGCCCCCAACGTGATCCCCGACTTTGGAGAGGTCTACTACTACGTCCGTCACCCGAGCCCGGAGACGGTCCGTGAGATCTTCGACCGGATCGTGTCGGCCGCCCAGGGCGCGGCGATGGGCACCGGGACCACGGTGGACTTCGAGGTCATCGGAGGCTCTTACTCGAAGCTTCCCGTCGAGTCCCTGCAGAGACTGATGCACGAGAACCTGGAGCGAGTGGGTGGAGTGGTCTACGACGAGGACGAGAGCCGCTTCGCTGGGCTCATCAAGGAGACGTTGGGCCCCGACCCGGCGCTGGGGTCCGAAGCCGAGATTCAACCGTTCCAATGGCAGCAAGGGTACGCCTCGTCGGACAATGGGGATGTGAGCTGGATGACCCCAATGGGGAGTATGACCGCCGCGACCTGGGTGCCGGGCACTGCGGCACATACCTGGCAGGCCGTGGCAGCAGACGGGATGTCCATCGGGGTCAAAGGGATGATGGTGGCCGCGAAGACGTTGGCCTTTACCGCCCTGGACCTCTTTTCCGACACGGGGAGAGTCGCCGAGATTGCTGCGGAGTTCCAGGAGCGGAGAGGTGCCGACTTCCGCTACGATCCCCTCCTGGGAGATCGGGACCCTCCATTGGACTATCGGAGGGCCGGAGGGAGCTGAGGTTGCCCGAGGCCAGGGGCCGGGTGTCCTGCGGTGCCATGATGGCCTTGTTCAGGCCCCACTGAGTCAGGCATGGAGAGGCAAGGAACCCGGGTGAAACCGGGGTCCAGGGAAACAAAGGAAGAGGAGGGTGACCATCGAACGGCGTGATTTCTTGAAGACCACGACTCTGGCCGCGGGGGCGCTTGGCGTGGGTCTTGTTCCGGCCCCGGCATCGGCCGCGACCGGCCCTGGTCGGACCCTTCGGATTCTCATCCTGGGGGGGACCGGATTCATCGGGCCGCACCAGGTCCGGTACGCCCTGGGGAGAGGCCACACGTTGACGCTCTTCAACCGGGGCAGAACCGCACCGGAGCTCTTCCCTGACGTGGAGCAGCTAAGGGGAGATCGGGCGACGGGGGACCTCGATGCCCTCCGTGGGCGGGAGTGGGATGTGGTCCTCGACAATGCGTCATCGAATCCGCGCTGGACCCGGGAGTCGGCTCAACTTCTGAAGGGCAACGCGGGGCAGTACGTCTTCATCTCCACCCAATCGGTCTACACTTCACGGGCGGAAATCGGCATCGACGAGACGGCCCCCGTGGGCCGACCGGACCTGCCCAGGGAGGAGTGGAGCGGGTACGGACCGAACAAGGTTCTCTGCGAAGAGGAATCGGAGCGGGCCTTTCCGGGTCGGACCTCCATTGTCCGGCCATCCCTCATCGTCGGGCCCCGGGACGGTACCGACCGATGGACCTACTGGGCGGTGCGGACTCACCGGGGCGGGAACGTGGCGGCTCCCGGGACGCCGGGGGACCCGGTTCAGCTCATCGATGCCAGGGACCTGTCGGAGTGGACCATCCGTCTCTGCGAGGGTGGTACCGTCGGGATCTTCAACGCTGTCGGGCCGGGGTCACCGATGATCTCAGCGGAGATGCTATATGGTATCCGCGCGGTGACCTCCACCCCGGTGTCCTTCACCTGGATTGACGTGGACTTCCTGGAGGAGATGGGGATCCGACCCTGGTCCGACATGCCGGCCTGGATGCCGCCCAGGGGTGCTCGGGCAGGGTTCGCGAGAATGAGCAACGCCCGGGCCATAGCCGCTGGCCTGACCTTCCGACCCTTGGCGGTGACGGCGGAGGACACGCTAAAGTGGTTCCTCTCCCAACCTCCGGAGCGACAGGCGAACCTGCGCTCGGGGATGAATCCGGGTAGGGAAGAGCGCCTCCTGGCTGCCTGGCGGGTGCGAAACGGGAGTGCGAACCGCCCGTAGCGAATGCGGCACCGAGTTTCCCCTCGAGTGGATTGGGAGGGGAGAGCGGAAGAACATCGGAGAACGAGGGGATCGAAATGAGGAGTAGAAGAGAATTCCTGGCGGGAACGGCTGCGGCAGGCCTGGGGCTTGGTTCTGGAGGCCTTCCGGAGAAGCTTGATCCGGCCTCCGCAGTCAGGGGTGGAGCCTCGGGAGCCAGGGCTCCAGCCGAGAAACAGGAAGTGGTCCGAGCGGAAAAGCCACTTCGGATCTTGATCCTGGGCGGCACCGCCTTCCTCGGTCCCGCGGAGGTGGAGTACGCGGTGGCCCGGGGCCACAGCGTGACCCTCTTCAACCGGGGCCGGACCAACCCCCATCTCTTCCCGGATGTGGAGAAGCTGGTTGGGGACAGGGATGTCCCGGACTACTCCGCGTTGGAGGGGAGGGAGTGGGATGCCGTTATCGACAATTCAGCGAACGTCGCCTCATGGGTTCGAGACGCCACTGCGGTCCTGAGGGAAACGGCCGGAAGATATCTCTTCGTCTCCAGCATCTCTGCTCACAAGGACAACAGCATCCTCGGCCAGACGGAAGTCGGCCCGGTCTTCTCCAGGGAAGAGTACGACGAGGCCATGGCGTCAGGGGAAGGTATGGGCGTGACCTTCGGGCCCAACAAGGCCCAGGCCGAGAGAGACACCCTCGAGGCCTTCGGGGATAGAGGTGTCGTAGTGAGGCCCGGCCTCATCGTAGGCCCCGGGGACAGAAGCCACCGCTTCACCTATTGGCCTGTGCGAATCGACCGGGGAGGGGAGGTCCTTGCCCCGGGGGATGGGACCGACTGGGCCCAGATCGTGGACGTAAGGGATCTGGGTCAGTTCATGGTCCACCTGGTCGAGGAAGAGGCCTCCGGGACCTTTTTGGCAACGGGCCCGGAAGCGCCCCTGACGATGGCCGGGATGCTATACGGAATCCGGGCCATCACTTCGTCCCCCGTTTCGTTCACGTGGGTGGATGCCGACTTCCTCAGGGAGCATGAAGTGGGAGCGTGGATGGAGATGCCGGTGTGGGTCTATCCTTCAGAGGAAACGAGGGGGTTTTCGAGTTACGACTGTTCCAAGGCCATCGCCGCGGGTCTCTCGTTCCGCCCCTTGGCGGACACCGCCCGGGCCACACTGGATTGGTGGAAGTCCTTGCCCGAGGACCAGCAGACCATGCGCACCGGGATCGATCCGGAGAAGGAGGCCCGGATTCTGACGGAGTGGCGCGCCCGGAGCGGGTAAAGGAATTGAGGAAGACCTGACGGCGAAGATCGTGCTGGATCAAGTGGCCCCCGGGTCCTTTCTCTGCGGGGGCCCGGGTTTTCCAATTACCTGCGAACACCGTATACTGAGCCGGGGAATCCGCCTTTTCACGGCAGGGAGATCTCGACCGTGAGCATGGAAGACATCCAGGCAGTCATCGATAGCGCCAAATCCAGGGGCCTCGATCAGCTCGAGGTGTTCATCCGGCGAAGTGCGCCTGCCCTCCCTGAGGAGAAGGTCCATGAGGCCGCCGAGCTGGCGGTCGAGATCATCGAGTCGGTGCCCATCTTCCTGGCCCGCGCCTCCCAGGAGGCAAGGCACCGGAAAATGGTCAAGACGGTACAGCCGGTGTTGGACCACGCGGAGCAGTACTTCCTCAGGCCCATGGACCTCATCCCCGAGATGACCCAGGGACTCGCCGGGCTGTTGGACGACACCTACCTGGTCCTCCGGATCCTTCAGAACCTGGACCGAGGGCCGGAGCCGTTCCTGGATTGGGATCTTGAGTTTCCCGTGGCCTTTCTCAGAGGCCTGGTGGGTGAGGAGATCGGGCGGAAGCTGGACACCCTTTCGGTGGCGGCGCTCCAAGAAGTCTCCCAGCACTTGAATCTTCTCTGGGAGCAGGTTTCCCACGAGGCCTGACTCTCCCGGGCGGATTCCCGCCGGACTGCCGAGGGAAGCGCCGGAATAAGGGTTGCTCCTCGGACCTTCCTGGTTATCCTTTTCGACCGATCCAATCCTTCCAGGAGACCTTCTTCGAGGAGAGTCGCGGGTGTATCGCCAACCCACATTGTCCGCCGGACCGATCCCCCTCCTTGCCGTATTTCTGACCGTCGGGGTGGCTGGGCTCTCAGGTTGTGTGGTACAGGAGAGGAGCCCGGAGGGCCAGGTCCCTCGAGTTGCCCGGGAGGGAACGCCGGTGCTCCGGTTCAGGCCCGACGGATCCTTCAAGATCGTTCAGTTCACGGATACGCAGGATGATCACGAGATCGATCCCAGGACCGTTCGGCTCATGGAGACGGTGCTGGACGACGAGGCACCCGATCTGGTGGTGTTCACCGGGGACAACATCCGGGCCGGTCCGACGACGCCTGAAGAGGCCAAGCACGCGATGGACGCTATCGTCCGGCCCGTGGAGGAGAGGAAGATTCCCTGGCTGATCGCATTCGGGAATCATGATGAGGACCAGACTCCGGCCACGGGCCTGGACGAGGAAGCCATGCTGGCCTACTACCGGTCCTTTCCCGGGAACCTGAACCGGGCTGGCCCGGCCGAAGTCCACGGCACCGGAAACATGTACGTGGTGATCGAAGCCTCCGCCGGCGACGGACCCCGGTTCGCGATCTGGGCGTTGGACTCGGGGAGGTACTCGCCGGAGGAGTTCGCCGGCCAGTCCGTCGCGGAGGACGGACTGCCGGGGTGGGATGTGATCCGGCAGAGCCAGGTGGCCTGGTATTTCAGCACGTCCGAGGAACTCGAGGCGAGGCACGGGGGGAAGATCCCCGGGCTCATGTTCTTCCACATCCCCCTTCGGGAGTTTCACTTCATGTGGGAGAACCGTCAGAACCACTCTGTGGAGGGCGAGAAGAACGAGCCGGTCTCATCAGGGCCGTTCAACAGCGGACTCTTCGCGGCGATGCTCGAGCGTGGAGACGTCCGGGGCGTCTTCGTCGGACACGACCATGTGAACGACTTCACGGGTGACTACTTCGGCATCCGGCTCGGGTACTCTGCCAACACGGGGTTCGGCACCTACGGTCTGGACGGGGCGGAGAGGGATCGCATGCGAGGCGCCCGGGTGTTCATGCTGGACGAGGATGACCCCTGGACCTTCGAGACCTTCATGGTCTTCGCCAGGGACTATGGTATCTAAGGTTCTTTTGTTCAGTTTCAACTCTTGACCGGAGCAGTTTTTATGCGCGTTCGAGTCGCTCGAACTCTCATCGCTTTCCTTACTGTCGTGCTTCTCCTCGGAGGGACGGAGAAGTCCAGTGCACAGGACGAGACCCGGCTTCTTCGATTCCCCCATGTCCATGGAAACACCGTAGTCTTTACCTATGCCGGAGACCTGTATACGGCGCCTGTGACGGGTGGAGAGGCCAAACGCCTGACCTCCCACGAGGGGCTGGAGGTCTTCGCCCGCTTCAGCCCCGATGGAAGGTGGATCGCGTTTTCGGGGGAATATGCCGGAACTCGGCAGGTGTTTGTGATCCCGTCGGGGGGCGGCACGCCAAAGCAGCTCACCTTCTATCCGGATGTTGGCCCGATGCCTCCCAGGGGAGGGTACGATCACCTCGTCCTGGATTGGACCCCGGATGGCTCGAAGATCATGGTCCGGGCGAACCGGACTCCCTTCGGCCAGCGGGTGGGACGGTACTACCTGGTGGATCCGGTGAACGGGGGCCTGGAGGTCCCGATGGAGATCCCGGAGGGTGCTTCCGGAGCGACGTTCGACCCCACCGGAACCAAGTTGGCGTACAACGTCAAGAGCCGGGAGTGGCGGCACTGGAAACGTTATCGGGCAGGGCGGCAACAGGATGTCTGGACGTATGACCTGGCGAACCACACCAGCGAACGGATCACGACGGAGTCCAGCACCGACAACTTCCCTATGTGGGTGGGAGACGAGATCTACTTCGTCAGTGACCGGGACGCAGAGGAGAAGCTGAACCTCTGGGCGTACGACACGGGAACCGGGTCCAGGGCCCAGGTGACCGCCTTCACCGAATTCGACGTCATGTGGCCCAGCCGAGGCGTCGGCGGCATCGTCTTCGAGAACGGTGGGTATCTCTACCACCTCGATCCGGCCACCAGGGAAAGCAGGAAGCTCTCCATCTCAGTGACGGGTGATTTCCCCTACACGGCACCCTATTTCAAGACGGTCGCCGACGACGTGGAGTCTTTCGACATCTCTCCAAGCGGGAAGAGAGTCGTTTTCGTGGCACGGGGGGAGTTGTTCACCGTTCCGGCGGAGAACGGGAACACTCGGAACGTGTCGGGAACTCCGGCTCACCGGGAGCGGGGAGTCACCTGGTCCCCGGATGGCAAGTGGATCTCCTTCTTCTCGGATGCGGCCGGGGACTATGACCTTTACCTCATGCCTTCGGACCGCTCAGCAGAACCCACTCGACTGGTCACCGGCGAGGCCGTCTGGATGGAGGGGGTCCGGTGGTCCAGTGATTCGAAATGGATCGCCTGGTCCGACAATCTTAACCGGCTTCGAGCCATGGAGGTTGGGTCCCAGAGGCTGGTGGATATCGACCAAACCGGGACTGGAGCGCTGAACGATTTCTCATGGTCGAATGATGGCAATTGGATCGCCTATTCGAAGAACGGCGAGAACGCCATGTCGTCGATCTGGCTCTACTCCTTCGACTCCGGGCGGAAGACCCAGGTCACGAACGGGAGGACGGACGAGGCGAGCCCGGCCTTCGATCCTGACGGCCGGTTTCTCTACTTCGTTTCGGCCCGGGACTTCAACTTCTCCTTCGGCGGTGCAAGTGGCTTCAGGTCCCGGATCTATGCCGCCACCCTCCAGGCTGACTACGGTCATCCCTTCCCGCCCCGAAGCGACGAAGAGCCGGCGGTGGTGGGTGAGGAACCCCAGGAGGAGGGGGATGAAGGGGGTGACGATGAGGCTATGACGGTGGACCTGGACGGCCTCGGCGAACGGATCATGCCGCTTCCCGGCATCGATCCAGGGAGCTACTTCGGCCTCATCCCCACCGAGGATGGCCTCCTGTATTTCTCCGGCGGTGCCCTTCACCAGTACTCCCTGGAAGATCGGGAGTCCAAGGAGATCATCTCCCGGATCCAGGGGTTCGCCATCACCCCGGACCGGAAGAAGCTCGTGTACCAGTCTGGTGGATCCAACTTCGGGATCGTGGACGTGCGGCCAGGGCAAAGCAACGATGCCGGCCAACTGGATCTCGACGGCATGGCGCTGCACATCGATCCGAAAGTGGAGTGGGCCCAGATCTATCGGGATGCGTGGACCATCATGCGGGACTGGTTCTACGACCCTGATATGCATGGAGTGGATTGGGAGGCCATGTACCAGCGGTATCTCCCGCTGATTCCCCATGTGGCCCACCGGGCGGACCTGGACTATGTGATCACCGAGCTCATCGGAGAGCTGAACGTCGGACACGCCTACTCCAATTCCTCTCCTGAACAACCCAGGGTTGACCGGGTGGATGTCGCTCTGCTGGGTGCGGAATTCGAGGCCGACGGGGGCCGGTATCGGATCGCCAATATCTTCCCCGGGGAGAACTGGCATGATGAATACCGCTCCCCGCTCACCGAGCCCGGAATCGATGTCGAGGAGGGGGAGTTCCTCATCGCCATCGATGGTGAGGAGGTCACCACCTCCGACAATCCCTATGCGTTCCTGGTCGGGAAGGCGGAGCGGACCGTGGAGGTCGCCGTGAACGATCGGCCTACCGCCCAGGGGGCTCGGAGTTACACGATCCGCCCCGTCACCTCGGAGCTGGGGCTCCGGTACCAGGAGTGGGTGGCCAGGAATGCCGCGCTGGTGGATTCCCTTTCCGGGGGCCGTGTCGGCTACATCCATCTCCCCAACACCAGCACTCCGGGATTCAGGGAGTTGTATGAGGGTTGGCAACCGCTGCACATGAAAGAGGCCCTAATCCTCGACGACCGGTACAACGGAGGTGGGTTCATTCCGGAAGACATGGCCTTCATGGTGGGAGCCCCCCTCCTGAACCTGTGGGCACGGCGGCACCTGGATCTTTATACGCAGCCCGCCGTGGTTCACACCGGCCCGAAGGCTGTGCTCATCAACGGCCAATCGTCTTCCGGAGGGGACGCGTTTCCGTACTACTTCCGGAAGCTGGGCCTCGGGCCCCTGATCGGTGAGCTGACGTGGGGAGGCCTGGTGGGTTACAGCGGGAACCCGGGGTTCGTGGATGGCGGGAACGTCATCGCTCCCCGGTTCGGGTTCGTGGACACGGAAGGTAACTGGTCCGTGGAAGCCGAAGGGGTGGCACCGGATCCGGGGTTCGAAGTCCTGGACGTCCCCCATGAGATCGCATCCGGACGGGAGCCGATCATCGAGCGGGCGGTCGAGTATCTTCTCCAGGAATTGGAGAAGCCCCAATACCGACGGCCGGACAAGCCGGGCGGACCCGTCCGCCGGGTCGGGGGGGGCGGAAGCTAGAAGGGTGTTGCAGAAATGGGGTGCGGCACGGGCCATTCCGCGCCGCACCCGACAAACGAGAGGGCGGCATCCGTTTCGGATGCCGCCCTTCTCTGGGCCGCGGGCGGTGAATCTCGCTCAGGGGTGGCCGATTATGGATAGAGTCGGACCCGCTTCCAGCCCCCCCCTTCGCGGACGAACTTGATCCGGTCGTGGAGACGGCTGGCGCGACCCTGCCAGAACTCGATGCTCCGGGGTTTCAGCCGGTACCCCCCCCAGAACGGTGGCAAAGGGATGTCCTTCCCCCTGAACTCACTCTCATACTTCTTCACCCGATCCTCCAACTCCCGGCGGGAGGGAAGGGGCTCACTCTGCGCCGAAGCCCACGCCCCGATCTGGCTCCCCCTCGGTCGGGAGTGGAAGTAGGCCTCCGAGTCCTCAGGGCTGATCCTCTCCGCCGCGCCCTCCAGTCGGACCTGTCGTTGGAGAATGGCCCAATGGAAAATGAGGGTGGCCTCGGGATTGGCCTCCAACTCCGAGGCCTTCCGGCTTCCGTAATTTGTGAAGAAGACGAATCCTCCGTCGCCGTATCCTTTCAGGAGAACGAACCGAACGGAAGGCTTCCCGTCCGGGGTCGCGGTGGCCAGGGCCATGGACTCCGGAAGGAAGATCCCCGCTTTCTCCGCCTCGTTGAACCACCGGCGGAAGAGAGGAAGTGGCTCGTTGCCGGCCGCCTCCTCGGAGAGGCCGGCCATGACGGCCTTACCAGCTGTGAAGAACGCTCTTACGGTGGACCAAAGGGACATTCCCTGGGGACCTCCAGATTGATCTCATGGCGAACACCTCCCGGGCCCGGTCACCGATCAGCGGTGGAGGCCGTTTCGGGTGTGGGGAGCACCGAAGATCCAGCCTCCGGCGGGAGGGGGCAAGTGGCCATGTGGTCTGTGACCTGCGAGTTGAGAATATGGGGAGGCCGTTCAGAATGGCAGCGGGTTCCTGGCTGTGGGGTTGGAGGGCACGGCCTGGACTTGGGCGTTCTCCTCCCCGGGTGGTTCCCCGCGGTTGCGCAGACCTCGACTCTACCCGAGAATCCACTGTTCCCATCCCCGGGAAACGGACGGGTGTTCGTGCCTGGGGGCCAACGCTCCTCCCTAGGAGGGCCTGATGATTCGTTTCGCACCCGTCGGCCGCCCGGCCGCCTTGCTCCTATTGGTTCCTGCTCTCTTCGCTTGTTCCTCGGAGGCCGACAGCGGCGGGGAGTCGTCCGAGGTAGAGCTCCTGTCTCACGTCTGGGCCATTCACCATGAATCCATCACCATCGACACCCACAACGACATCCTGGGCAACTGGGGTACGCCGGAGGTCGATCCGTGCGCCGGTACGGAGATGCGGGTGGATATCCCGAAGATGGTTGGGGGGGATCTGGACATGACCTTCCCAGCGGTTTTCGTGGGTCAAGGCCCGCGGACTCCGGAGGGGAATGAAGCGGTGAAGGAAGCGGCCCTGGAGAAGTTCGCAGCCATCCACCGGGTGGCGGAGGAGATGTGCCCCGAGAAGGTGGAGATCGCCTATCGTGCCGATGACGTGGAGCGGATCGTCGCCGCCGGAAAGAGGGCCTATGGTATCGGGATCGAGAACGGCTATGCCATCGGCCACGACCTTTCCCTGGTCCAGCGGTACTACGACTTGGGAGCCCGGTATATCACTCTCACCCATTCCGGCCACAACGATATCGGCGATTCCTCCTCGCCCAGGGGAGGAGCGGCGGAAGAGCACGGTGGACTCTCGGACTTCGGGAAGGATGTGGTCAGGGAGATGAACCGTCTGGGCATCATGGTGGACGTCTCCCATGTCTCCGACAACACCATGTCCGACGTCTTTGCCCTCTCCACCGCGCCTGTCATGGCGTCCCACTCCGCTGCCAGAGGTGTGGCGAATTCACCCCGGAACCTGAGTGACGAGCTGCTCCAGGGTCTGAAGGAGAACGGAGGCGTGATTCAGATCGTGGCACTGGGTAGTTACCTCAAGGAGGACCCTCCCGAGAAGGTCCAAGCGGTGGAGGCCCTCCGGGAGGAGATGGGGCTCACGAGCCGGGAGGCATATCGGGCCATGACGGATGAGGCCCGCGAGGCTTACCAGGCTCGGATGGAAGAATTGGATGCCCAGTGGCCCGGGGCTGATGTATCCACCTTCGTGGATCACATGGACTACGTGAAAGACCTCATCGGGGTGGACCACGTCGGCGTCGGCACGGACTTCGACGGGGGTGGGGGAATTCCCGGGTTCAACGACGCGAGCGAGTCGATGAACGTCACGCTGGAGCTGGTGCGGAGGGGCTACACCGACGAGGAGATCAAGAAGATCTGGGGTGGGAATCTCCTCCGGGTGTGGCGGGAGGTAGAGAGGGTGGCGGCGGAGATCCAGGGTTCGGGGAACTGACGAACCCTGGTCCCAGCCAGACCGCGGGATGAAGGGGGGGATCCGTTCGAGGGTCCCCCCTTTTACCGTTTGTCGAGACGGGTGAGGCCGATATCCGTCGCGTAATCCAGGGCGGCCGAATACTCCGAGTGGCCCAAGGCACGGTTCAACTCGGGGTGGTGATCGGTGGTCACGCGTCCCCCAGGTCGGTATTGGGCCATAACGTTCACGTAGGTTTCAGGACCCAATTCCCGGAGAATCCATTCCAGAATCGCCTGGGTTTCCTGGGGCAATCCTGGCATGACCAGGTGACGGATCAAGACCCCGCGGCGAGCGAGGCCATCCCCGCCCACCTCCAAGGGGCCCACCTGTCGGTGCATCTCTCTCAACGCAGCCTTCGCCACCTCCGGGTAGTCCTCGGCCTTCAGATACCGCCGGGAGAGTTCCTTGTCGAATAGCTTTAGGTCCGGCATGTAGATGTCGACGATCCCGTCCAACAGGCGAAGGCTTTCCAAGGAGTCATACGCGCTCGTGTTGTAGACCAGCGGGAGCCGGAGACCTCCGTCGGCTGCCAGAGCCAGCGCCTCCAACACCTGAGGGACAACGTGCTCCGGCGTCACGAAGTTGATGTTGTGACACCCCATGTCCTGGAGGCGAAGGAAGATGTCCGCAAGGGCCTCTGGCGGGGTTCCGGGGGTTTTCGGCCGTAGCCCCTGGCTGATGTCGAAGTTCTGACAGAACACGCAGCGGAGATTGCAGTGGCCGAAGAAGACGGTGCCTGATCCGGCTCGACCCCTGAGGCAATCCTCCTCCCCCAGATGTGGAAAGGCGCTGGTCACAACTGCGTGCCGACCCGTCTTGCAGGCCGACCACCGGTCCTCGAGGCGGTCTACCTCACAGTTCCGGGGACAAACTCGACATCGGCCCAACCCCTCCACGGCTTCCTGGGCCCTTCGGCGGAGCTCCTCCAGGCCGAGGCCGAGGTAGGCGGGGATGAATCCTCGAGGACCGCCGAATCGGGGGGACGGGCCGAAGAGGTTCATTGGGGGGAAGGTGGAGTCGAGCCCGGAGTCACACCCAATCTCTCAGGCGGACGGGTAACCGTTTTGCGCCCCAGCGCCCGGGGCGATCGTCCAGGACGCCGGACAGCGAAATGCCGCAAGTCTCGCAGGCACCTTCCGGGGTCAGGTTCCAGTCGGAGAGCACGTACCAGTCACGACCGATGAGGAGGTTGCCGCATCCGTGGCAGTAGGTGCTGCTGGCCTCTTTGTCGTGGACGTTTCCCACATAGGCATGCCGGACCCCATTGGACAGGGCGATCTCTCTCGCCCTGAGGAGGGTCCGGGTCGGGGTGGGGGGGAGGTCCCAGAGCTTCCAATCCGGGTGGAAAGCGGAGAAGTGTATGGGGATATCGGGCCCCAGGTTTTCCACGACCCAGGCCGTCATGTCCTGGAGCTCCCCCTCCGAGTCGTTCCAGCCGGGGATGAGGAGGGTCGTGAGCTCTACCCAGACGTCCGTCTCGGTACAAACGTAACGGAGGGTATCCAGCACTGGCTCCAGATGCCCAGCAGCCAGCTTCCGGTAGAAGCCTTCCGTGAATCCCTTCAAGTCGATGTTCGCCGCGTCCATGTGCCGGTAGAACTCCACCCTGGGCTCCGGCATGACGTATCCCGCTGTGACCGCCACACTTCGGATTCCCTCATCCTTGCAGGCCAGGGCCACATCCACGGCGTATTCGTGGAAGATGACCGGGTCGTTGTAGGTGAAGGCCACGCTTCGGCAGCCCAGACCCTTCGCTGCCGCAGCGATGGTCTCCGGCGAGGCCTCGTCCAGGAGACGGTCCATTTCCCTGGATTTCGAGATGTCCCAGTTCTGGCAGAACTTACAGGCCAGGTTGCACCCGGCAGTCCCGAACGAGAGAACGGGTGTCCCAGGAAGGAAGTGGTTCAACGGTTTCTTCTCGATGGGATCAATGCAAAACCCCGACGAGCGGCCGTAGGTAGTGAGGACAACCTGGTTGTTCAGGTTTGCCCGCACGAAACACATTCCCCGCTGGCCCTCCCGGAGGCGACAGAGCCTGGGGCACAGATCGCACTGGACTCGGCCATCATCCAGGATCTGCCAGAAGCGACCCGGGGGTCCGTCAAGCTCCGGGGGTTTTCCGTCGCCCATTAGTCGTTCCTCCTCCTCGACTCCGACGGGCTCCCGCCGAAATCGATCCTCCTCCGAAGGGCCTATCTGCTTCAGCCCCCGCTTTTCCTTCCCAGGTGGCCTTCGAACCAGCGAAGGATGTTCCGGGTCACCTCCATGAGGAGCTTCGGCTCCCGGGGCCCGTGGGGGGTCCGGGGGAGCACCACCATCTCCGTCGGGATCCCCCGGCGGGCCAGCGCCCTGTAGAATTCCTGTCCTTGGGTGAACGGTACCCGAAGGTCTTCCGCCCCGTGGATCACCTGGGTGGGCGTGGTCACGTTGGCGATCCGGTAGATGGCCGAATGGCGCTCGTAGACTTCATAATCCTCCCAGAGCTCCGCACCCATGTGTCCGACCAGGTAATCCTGGATATCGGTCGTGGTGGTCATGCTGACCAGGTTCGGGAGGCCCGCTCCCATACTCGCAGCCTTGAACCGATCCGTCCGGGTGACGGCGAATGAGGTCATGTAGCCGCCATAGCTCCATCCCATGAGGAGGAGGGAATCGGGGTGGGCCACCCCCATCTCGATCACCTCGTCCACCCCGGCCATGAGGTCGTCCATATCCCCGAATCCCCAGTCTCGAAAGTTGGCGTAGCGGAACTCCTTGCCATAGCCGCGGCTTCCTCTGGGGTTCGGCCGGAGGATCGCATACCCCTCCTGGGCAAACGTCTGGAGCATGTACGTACTCGGGCCCCCGGTGAAGGACCGGGAGTAGACTCCGCCGGGACCACCGTGGACGTTGAGGATCAGGGGAACCCTCTCCCCCTCCTCGTAGCCGACCGGATACGTGAGAAGTCCGTCGATCCGGAATCGCCCGTCCTGGGACTCCCACTCGAGGAGCTCGGTTCGACCCATCTCGGGTCTCGGGATTTCAGCATGAAGGTCGGTCAGGCGTTCCATCCTGAACCGGCCAAGAGGAGAGACATAGAGGTCCCAGGGCGTGTCGGGAGTCTCGAAGGTGAAGGCAAGATGGGATGCGTCCCCATCGAGGGAGAAGTTGCCAAAGACTCCCTGGCCGCCAGTGAGAGGCGATACGGGGCTTCCGTCAGCCGGGACGGCCAGAAGGTGCCGGGTCGTCCTGATGGACTCTTGGATCAGGACCGACCGATTGTCCCCGGACCATCCCAGGATCGATGAACTTCGGTCCGGTGTGTCGGCCAGCTTCCTGGAGTCGCCGCCCCCCACGGGCACCAGATAGATGTCGTTCAGGCCTATGGGCTCTGTCTGGTCTCCGGTGGAGAGGTACGCTACCCATCGGCCGTCGGGAGATACATTCGGACTCGATTCGACTCCGGGACCGTCCACCAGGGGTTGGACCTCCCCGGACGTCACTTCCACGACCGAGATATCACCGGACAGACGGCCTGTGTTGATGCGGGGGTCGGCCTGGAACGCGAAGACGACCTTGGTACCGTCAGGGAGCCAGTCGAACCCGGGGGACCTCCCTGGCGGCGAAGGCGAAGGGAACCGAGTGGAGGTGGGCGTAGCGAAAATCCTGATCCACCAGGATCACGTCTCGCATCTCCTCCTTGGCTGCCTTCGCCTCAGCCGACTCGGGATCCCTGGCGGTGAAGGCGAAGCTCCCTCCATCAGGGGCCCACTGGAAAGACCCGATCCCTCCGTCGTAGTCCGTGACCTGTTTGGCCTCTCCACCGTCCACCGGCATGACCCAGACCTGGTTGGATCCTGAACGGCCCGTCGTGAAGGCCAGGAACAGACCGTCCGGCGAGAAGGCGGGGGAAGAAGCTGATTGGTCTCCCCTGGTGAATTGGCGAGGCGCTCCACCGGAGGTTGAAACCATCCAGATGTGGCTCAGGTACCTGGACTCGTCTTCCTCCGCCATGGGCTCTCGTACCACATAGGCTGCCAGGGATCCGTCGGGGGAGAGGGCGGTCCCGGTGATCGTATGGTACTTCATGCTGAGGGCCGGGGTCCACCCTTCGCTGACGGCCTCCTCTTCCTGGCCCGGGAGAGGAGTCGCGGCCACGAGGATCGTCAGGAACACGAGGGCCGCGCGGAAATCGGGCCGGCCACAGGGCTCGGGCGGGAGGTTGGCCAAGGGACGCATCAGGAACTCCTCCGGTGGGGTCG
>JBDHCH010000037.1:0-27988 GCA_039592115.1 Gemmatimonadota bacterium
CTCGCAGTGGGGATCGGTGCCAATACGGCCATCTTCTCTGTTGTCAACGCGATTCTGATCCGGGACATGCCTTTCGAGTCGTCTGAGGAGTTGGTGAACATCTACCGGGACCGGGAGCGAATGCCTTACGGGCCCCTCAGCTACCCCGATTACCTGGAGATCCAGGAGGCCACCTCCCACCTCTTTCAGGAGTTGGGCGGCTACCAATACACCCTCTCCCAACGGGAAAGGGGGGAAGGGGTGGAGAAGGTCCTGGTGGAGATGGTCACCGGGAACTACATGCCTCTCCTGGGGATCCGGCCGGCTCTGGGCCGCACCCTCTTGCCGGAGGACCACCGGGCTCCTGGAGCCCACCCAGTAGTGGTTCTGGGTTATCGGTACTGGCGGGATGCGTTCGGAGGTGACCCGGGTGTCCTGGGCCGCGAGATCATGGTGAGCGGCAGAACCTATTCGGTTGTGGGCGTTGCGCCCCGAGACTTCCCGGGCTCCCTCCGGGCGGTGGCGCCGGATCTCTTCGCCCCCATCATGATGGTGGACCAGATCGTCCCCGCCGGATGGAACCCTCTGGAATCCAGAGGAACAAATGCATTCATGCCGGTGGGACGTCTCTGGCCAGGAGCGACCCTCGCTCAGCTCCATGTCGTCCTGGAGAACGTTGCCTTGGACCAGAAAGAGACCTACCCCGGTGTTTGGGACCAGGGGGACGAACTCCGAGCCCTCTCGAGCCAGGACGTCATCCTTAATCCGGAAGCCGATGGGATCGTCACCTGGGTGAACTCGGTGGCACTCGTCATCGTTGGGCTGGTCCTTCTCATCGCTTGTGCCAACCTGGCCGGGTTCCTCTTGGCTCGGGCCGTGGATCGACGGAAGGAGGTAGCGCTCCGTCTCTCCCTGGGGGCCACCAGGGGAAGGCTCGTCAGACAACTTCTGACCGAAACCCTGGTCCTGGCCGGGCTGGGTGGGGCCATCGGCGTTCCTCTCTCAGCCTGGATCCTGAGCCTCGGGATGGGGACGACACTCCCGTTCCCCCTTCCCCTGGGCTTCGATCCGAGACTGGATCGAACCGTGCTGGCTTTCACGGTGGGTGTGACCCTCGTAACCGGGGTCATGGTGGGGCTTCTTCCCGCCCTGCAGGCTACGCGACCGGAGCTGACCCCTGCCTTGAAAGACGAGGGGACGGGTGGCCAGGGGTCACGCATTCTAGCGCTGAGCCGTGTTCTCGTCGCTGGCCAGATGGCCATGTCGGTGATCCTTCTGGTGACGGCGGGTCTGTTTGTGCGGAGCTTCGGGGAGAGCCGCAGGCTGGATCCGGGGTTCGGGGAGGATCCGACGGCAGTTCTCTCCTTTCTCATCCCCTCCGAGGGAAAAACCGAAGAGGAACGTCTGGGTCTTCTGGCAGCAGTTATGGAGGATGCCCGAGAGGTACCTGGAGTCTCTCGGGTCGGGGCCATTTCCAACCTCCATCTCAATCCCATCAACTCCATGTTCCTGGAGGTGAATGTCGAGGGCGTGCAACCTCCTGCGGGTCGGTCGGCCCACCTTGTAGACTTCACCTCCGTGAGTGAGGGCTTCTTTCGCACGGCGGGGATCAGCCTCATGGAGGGGCGAGACTTCGGACCACAGGACCGGGCTGATGGTTTCCCGGTGGCCGTAATCAACCAGGCCATGGCGAACCAGTTCTGGCCCGATAGGAACGCCCTTGGGCAAACCATCGATATCGCCATTCCGGACTGGGATGATCCCACCGTCGTCGGGATCGTGGCCACGGCGAAGATCAAGAGCCTGGCGGAGCCGCCCACCCCGTTCATGTACCTGCCCTTCACCCAGGAATACAACTCCGCCGTTTCCCTCCTGGCGGTAGGACCGGATCCCCGTGCCTCGTCGGTTGGGCTGTACCGAATGGTCCGGGAGCGATACCCCAGCTTGATCATTAGCGGGAGTAACACGCTGGAGGAGCATGTCGGGGTCATGCTGATCTTCAGTCGCCTGACGGCTCTTCTCACGTCGGTTTTCGCCGTCATGGCCCTTGGGCTCTCGATCATTGGGCTCTATGGCGTCGTGAGCTACTCAGTCGCGCGGCGGGCCAAGGAGATGGGGATTCGGCTGTCGCTGGGTGCCGATCCCTGGGGGGTGGTCTTCCTCCAGCTCAGAGACGGGATGCGGCTGGTGGTGGTCGGAGGAATCGTGGGTCTTCTGGTTGGGGCCCTGGCCGCACAAGGCATCGCAGGATTCCTGGTGGGTGTGCCGGCCGTTGACTTCCTCACCTTCGGGGGGGCTCTCGGAATCCTCTTGCCGGTGGCCTTTCTGGCGGTCTTCGTGCCTGCCAGGAGATCGCTGGGCATCAACCCGACGTCGTCCCTTCGGGCGGAGTGACCCGAGGACACTCCCTGGTCTGTCCGTCTGATTGAGGACAGATTGGGGAGCCCACGTGGACCGTTCTCCCAGTGCCCGCCAATCCCTGACTTCTCGGACTTTGTTTGTGAGGTGATCGATGCCCAGACGCCCCTCTCGAGATGTTCCGTCGGAGGTGGTCCCTGCCGGGACCGCCACCACTCGAAAGGTCCTGATCGGCCCCGACGAGGGCCCCAACTTCGCCCTCAGGAAATTCATCATCGAGCCCGGGGGCGGAATGCCTCTCCACACCAATGCGGTGGAGCATGAGCAGTACGTCCTCCGAGGGCGGGCCGAGGTGATCATCGGCGAAGAAGCTCTGGTTGTGAAAAAAGACGACGTCGTCTTCATCCCTGGAGGAGTCCCCCATTCCTACCGGGCGGTGGGAGACGAGCCGTTCGAGTTCCTGTGCGTGGTACCGAATCTTCCGGACGAGACGAGGATCCTGCCGATGCCGGCGGAAGACGAGAAGGGTCTGGTGGTTCCCGAGGACGAGCTGGGGTGTTGAGGTCCTTGGCCCTAAGGCCTGCTTTTGCGCTTCCATACCCAATAGACTGGGAAACCGGAGGCGATCACGCCGAAGCTGTAGAGGGTGGATAGGGGTTGGGCCAGTAGGGCGTTCAGGAGCATGGCCCCGGACACCAGAAGGAACAGGAACGGGACTACAGGATATCCCCAGGTCCGGTACGGTCGGACGAGATCCGGCCTGGTCCGGCGAAGGCGGAAGACCGCCCAGACAGCCAACATGAAGAATGGCCAGAGCCCCAGAATGAAGGTTTCCGCCAACTCCTCGAAGCTTCGGACGGAGACGTGGGCTACGCCCAATGTTGTGGCCAGGAGGATCGCCACGTGAGGAGTCTTCCCCGTAGGATGCACCGCTCCGATCCGCCGGAAGAAGAGCCCGTCCTGTCCCAGGGCAAAAAAAACTCTCGGGCCACTCATCATGGTTCCGTTCAGGGCCCCGAAAGTGGAGAGTAGGACCAAGCCCGCCACAACCGCCGCCCCTGCACCACCAAGCACCACCGACGCTGCGTCTGCGGCCACAAGCTCGGACCTGGCCATCTCTTCGAGAGGGAGTACGAAGAGGTACGCGGCGTTGAGAAGCAGATAAACGAACACGACCACCGCGAAGCCACCCACGAGGGCACGGGGAAGGGACCGTTCCGGATCCCGGACCTCCCCGGCTACATAGGTAGCATCGGCCCAGCCGTCATACGCCCAGAGAACCGCGATGAGAGCCACGCCGAAGCTGCCCCAGCCGGCTGTCTCCAGGCGGACCGGATCCCCAAATGCGCCTGCCTCCGGGTCCCCCAGTAGGAAGATGACGCTAGCCAAGCCTACGAGAGCCAGAACCTTCGCGACCGTGGAAACGTTCTGGATTGCCGCGCCCCAGGAAAGGGACCGGTAGTTCGCGCCTCCGACCATGAGGATCGCCGCCACCGCGATCCCTCGGATCTGACGCTCCGAAAGCGGGATGAAGGTGGCGGAATAGGCCGCGAAGATCAGGGCGATCCCCCCCAGCAGGGCAGGTTGAACCACCAGGAGCCTCGTCCATCCGAAGAGGAATGCAGGGATGGGGCCGAAGGCCTCCTTCAAGTAGACGTAGATCCCACCGGGTCGAGGGAAGAGGGCGGCGAGCTCCGCCACCGTTAGTGCCCCGAAAAGGGTAAGGACGGCGCCCGTCACCCAGAGCGCAGCGACTGCACCGAGGCTTCCACCCTGATCCGCGGCTATGGAGGGCACTCTGAAGATGCCGGATCCTATGGTCGAGCCGATGAGGACAGCGGATGTGCTCCACACCGAAAGGCGACGGGGCAGGGATCCGGCAGGTTGGCCGGCATCCGGGTCGGCCTTCGGGGCCCGTTTCCCAGGCGGCCGCATCTCGGCGGACTCCGTCGCCGGCTCCCTCTCAGCCATCGTGGACCCGAGCCCGCATCAGCACCCCGGTCAGACATCCGATGCTCCCGGCGGCCTTTCCCAGCTCGCCTACTTCCACGGGAATGCACTCCACGCCGAGCTCTTCGAAAAACGCCTGTGAGGTGGGGTTCCCGGCGGGCATCAGGATCTTCCTGGGACCCAGGGTCACAGCGTTGAGGGCGAACCCCGTCCTCGCCTCTTCCGGGTCCGGGATGAAATGGACCTGGTACCCGGCCGCCTCCAGGACCTCCACCGCGTCTGTCGGCAGGCGCCCCGGCCACCCGATGGCCAGGTCGGCATCCATGATTCGGAGCTGCCCCATAAGGTGCATGGTTCCAGGCGGAAGGGACGTTCGACGGACCTCCACCCCCATTGCCTGGAGGGTCGAGGCCACCTGGGCTGCGCCCTCAGCATTCGTGCGCAGGCCTTGAGCCAATAGGGCTTTTGAGGGGTTCAACCACATCAGGTCGGCTCCCTCGAAGGTGCCGCGCCCCCCCACCGAGCGGAGGATCGGGATTCCGAGCTCCGCCAGGGCTCGGGCCATCCAGCGCTCTTCCCCGGCCCGGATGGAAGAGGCGGGCCTGGCCAGAACAGCCCCCTCCGGGGTCATCGCCATGAGGTCCGCCGAAAACAACTGGTTCGGGGGCGGCAGGGTGGGGGGATCCACCAGGTGGACCCGGATGCCTTGTTCTCGGTAGGCCTGGGCCAGGGCATCGTGCTGGATCTGCATTTCAACGGGGTCCGGCGGGGCCAACATGAGCGTGCCTTCAGGGTCCCCCGCCACCGTCTCCATCTCCCGACCGGGTCTGTGGAGGAGAACCGACTCCAGCGCTCCCCATTCGGAATCCAATCCGCACCTGGACCAAAGGGATCCGAGCTCTTCTTTCAGGGCGGTCTCCCGGGGGAGCCAGCCGGGCCCCCCGTAGGCGGGGAATTCTGATGTGTCGGACATCATCTACGCTTCCTGTTCTTGTTGAGCCTCGGCCCGATACGCGATCCCTGGATCGGGCTTGGACCCGGACCGGGATGACCCTCCTCGCGGGAGGCTACTTGAAGAGGGTGAAGACCTCTCGGAACATCGTCTCCCTCAGGCGGTTGAGGATCTGCCTCGTGGCCGGTCTCGGCGCATCGGTTCCCGACGCCCCGTTGCTGTTGAACGCGGCAATGGCCCCAGCGTGTGGCCCACGTACTCGAAGCCCTGGTAACGCTCCAGGAAGAAGGACAGTCCCATGGCCTCTCTCAGGTCCCCGGCGTCTCCTATCGGCACGACCTCCTCCCACATCTCCTCCAGGGAAGACCGATTGAGGACCAGCGGGTATAGCGCTTCGGATTCGGCGGTTCCGGAATTCGTGAGGAAGGCCAGATACAGCGCCATGTCTGGGATCGGAGCGTTCAGACCGCCGTTGGAGACGGTGATTCCCGTGTCGAAGTCGAGACCGTTGGCGATGGGTCTTCCGTCACGAACCACATAGTTGTTGGACCGGTCCGCCAGGAGATGGTAGGGCGTGAGGTCGAAATAACTGCGGTGCATCCCCAGCGGCCGGAGGATGTTTTTTTCGACGTAGACCTCCCAGTCCTCTCCCGTGGTCCGCTCCACCACCTGTCCCAGAAAGACGATTCCCGGATTCGAGTAGGAGAACCGGCTTCCGGGCGGGAAGAGGATCTCGGTGTAGGGGAGCATGGCCGCGATCTGGGCCCACTGAGTGGGCTCGTGCGGATGCCAGTCCTCCCCCCCACCCCACGGCCAGGTCGGGTTCCTGAACCCGGCCGAGTGACTGAGCAGGTGGCGCAGGGTGATCTCCTCCATCGGTCCGAACGGGTTCCTCACCTGGACCAACTCGGGTACGTACTCGATGATCGGGTCATCCAGGTCGAGGAGTCCTCGGTCTCGCAACTGCATGATGGCAATGGCGTTGAGGGTTTTGGTGATCGAACCCCAGTGGAAGATGGTGGCGTCGTCCACCCGTCTTCCGGCCTCGAGGTCCGCGTACCCGTGGACCTCGTGGGCCAGGATCTTTCCCTCGTGGAAGAAGGCCCAGGCGGACCCCACCATTCCCGTGGCAGCCAGTGTGTCACGCAGGTCCCCCGACACCCGAGCCCAGGTCTCGTGGAAACCTGCGGGGTGTTGGGCTCCCAGGGGATCGGTTGGGCACACGATCCAGAGAGCCAGGAGGAAGGAGTGAAGGGCCACCCACGGCAACACCCGTGGCGGACGCCGGCTCTTTGGAGATTTCCTGACCATTCCCGCCTCCACTGCAGATCAGAGGACGCTGATGTGGCGGTGCGCCCTGGAGAGAGGTCAGAGGCCCGCTATACCAAACAAGGGGAGAATGCAGGCTCAGGCCTGGGCGCGCAAAGAAAGGGATCCCTCCCAGGGATCATTCCCGAGCGTGGGCAGCGGACGGAAGGTCCGGGGGAGGGATTCTCTCCCGAGTCCCCCAGCATGTCGGAGTTCTGAGAGTCCAGCGGAAGAGAACGCGGAGCAGGGGGTTCGACTGCCGGAGGACCGAAGGGCCTCAGGGTATCGGCCAGGGCCGGTCGGGGATGGGGAACCCCTTCCCGATCTTCGACCTCCTGACTTGGGTGAGGATTTGCCTGAAGCGTGGGTCCGGCCGGAGCGTGTCCCAAGCCGGATCGGTCCAGAGTGTCACGAGGTTTCGATCGCCTTCTTCGAGAGCGGTTTCCAGGTAGGGGAATGCCGCCTCGAAGTCTCCTACACCCACGCACGCCCGAGCCAGCTCCACCGGAGACACTTCCTCGCCGGCCTCAACCCTTCCCTCCAACTCGCCCACCTTCCACACCCAGAATCCTTCGTCCCCGTCCTTCTGGAGGAGGCTCTTGAGCTCGACCAGGGACACCGAGTCCCGGGAGTCGATCAGCCCGTGGGCCAGCTGCTCCATTCGGATCTCCACCACTCCTTCGAAATCCCCCTGGATGGCTTTGATCTGCTCGAGGGCCCTCCACGCTTCTTCGGGGGCCTCGACCTCATGGATCACCCCTCGGAGGATCCCTTCTGCTTCCTGATAGTGGGACGCAGTCGCGAGGCGCCTCGCACCGGCGATGCGGACCTCGGGGCTCTGGTCTGTCGGGCTTTCGAGGCCCCTATCGACCCGTCTCCGAACGGTTTCCAGGCCTGCCCGAGCGGGCAGGAAGGCCGAGTCTTCCTCCAGGACCCGGCGATAGTGCCGTGCAGCAGAGGCGAGGGCTTCCGGAGTCCCCTTCGACTCTTCCCGCCTCCCCTTCAGGTACTCTTCAGGGATCTGGTCGGTCTTCGCCAGTCGAACCGGCTCGGAGGTGTCCGGATCCTCTGGTAGGAGCTCATTTCGGATCCCCTCCGCGACGGCCTCGGCTACCTCCCGCTGTAGAGCGATGGGGTCGTCGAGGGTGCCCTCGTAGCTGTCCGCCCAGAGATGAGTATCCGAGGGCCCGTGAATGAGCTGGACCGTGATCCGAACCCGGTTCCCGGCCCGGAACACCGATCCCTCCAGGACCCCTTCCACCCCCAGATCTTGGGCGATGGCGGGCATGGTCTTCCGGCTCCGGTCGTATTGGACCACCGTGGTCCGGGAGACGACCCGGGCGAGGTCGGCCTGGCTCAGTTGCGAGACCAGCTCCTCGTGAAGCCCGGCGGTGAAATACTCCCCGCCTTCCTCCTCGCTGAAATCGTCCAGTGGGAGTACGGCGAGAGAGGTCACCCGCGTGCTGGATTCGCCGGGGGCAGCCGCCGGGAGGACCGGGCCGGCCGTCGGCTCCATAGCGCTGACCTGCTGGCCAACCGTATCCCTGAGGGTCCACCACCCCACGCCCCCAACGGTCGCGAAGGTCACCGCCAAGAGCGCGAAACGCGGTAGGGTCCGGCCCGAAGAGAGAAGCCCTCCGTCGGAATAGGAGACTCCCAGGGTCTTCTTGATTCCGCGAGGCGTGATGTCGAATACCCATGCGCAGCAGAGGGCTACGGGGAATCCGAGGAAACTGGAGATGACCAGAGCTCGAAGGGCCCAGTGCGGGGCTCCGAAAGCCGGGAATACGATCTCCCCCAATTGCAGCAGAACGAACACCACGGCGCCATACGCCAGCGCGGTCCGCCACACCCGTCGGCGGGCAAGCTCCTCGACGAAATGAGTGAACCGTGCACTGAATGAGTGGCTGGTTGCGATTCCCTGTCCCGTTTCCATCCCCCGTCCCTCGTTTCCCTTCCTGGAGCCCCGGCTACGTCAGGTGGTTGTCATGAGTAATACGCTGGAATAGGCGGCATTGTTAAATGCCTTTCTTGTTGAGACGCGCCAGAGGCCTCCATGGTTGTTTCATTTCCGGAATCTCCGTCCCTCCGGTGGAGCCCGCTCCGAGAATTGGCCCCGCTCCCCTTGACCCCCAGGTGCTGACACCCTTGCTTCATCTGGTGAAAAAAGAAGGCCGGGGAGCCCCACCTCGGGGGCTCGTCTGAATACCAAAGGGTTTTTCCCAATGGAATCCAATCCAGATTTCCTTGTGGTCGGTGCAGGTATCGTCGGGCTTGCCGTGGCCAGGGAGATCAAGATCCGTTGGCCTGAGGCCAGCGTCACCGTCCTGGAGAAGGAGGAGGAGGTCGCCCTCCACTCCTCGGGGCGAAACAGCGGAGTCCTCCATGCTGGCTTCTATTACACGGCCGACAGTCTGAAGGCTCGTTTTTCCCGTGAAGGGACCCGGCGGTGGACGGAGTTCTGCCTCGATCGGGGACTGGCCATCAATCGGTGCGGGAAGCTCGTGGTGGCGAAGGGGCCCCACGAGTTGGATGGTCTGGCAGAGTTGAAGCGTCGCGGAGACCGGAACGGAGTCCAGCTCGAGGAGGTCTCTGCCGAAGAGGCTCGGGAGATCGACCCGGCGGCGAAGACCTACGAGCGCGCCCTCTTCTCCCCCACGACCGCTTCCGTGGATCCCTCGGAAATCGTCCGAACGCTGGCTAACGACGCCGTGGAGGCTGGGATCGAGATCCACTTCGGGACCCAGGCCAAGGGCAGGAAGGGAAAGGTACTCCTGACAGACGGGTTGGAATACCAGCCCGGATACCTCATCAATGCCGCGGGGCTGTACGCCGACCGCCTGGCCCGGGCGTATGGATTCGGCGAGGACCTGGACATCCTCCCGTTCAAGGGATTGTATCTCTACGGCGATCCACGAGGAGTACGCCCTCGTGTTCACATCTATCCGGTTCCGGACCTCTCCAAACCCTGGTTGGGTGTCCACTTCACCATGGGGGTTATGGGCGAAGTGAAGATCGGCCCAACCGCCATCCCGGCGTTCTGGAGGGAGCACTACCGGGGTTGGGAGAACTTCGACATCGGGGAAGCCGCTGCGATCCTTTCCACGGAGGCGGCCCTCTTTCTTCGGAACGATTTCGGGTTCCGGAACATCGCCATGGATGAGGTGAAGAAATACGCCCGCTCGGTTCTGGTTCGGCAGGGATCGGAGCTGGTGGAGGGGATGTCCATGAGGACGTTTCGGAAATGGGGCAGGCCCGGGATCCGAGCCCAGCTCTTCCACCGGAAAGACCGGAAGATGCTCATGGACTTCTGTCTCGAAGGAGACAACCGGTCCTTCCACATCCTGAACGCCGTGTCTCCGGCCTTCACTTGTGCTCTCCCCTTTGCCGAGTTCGTGGTGGATGAAGTGGAGGCCAAGATGAACGGCGGGGATCGAGATATGACCGCGTCCTGACGAAGCCCTTGAAGACAATCGGGAAGGCATCTATGGCTGGGGTGTTCGAGCCCTGGGCGCCTACCCCCGGCCAATCCTCGCATTTCGGATGGAGTACCATGCGTTTCCTGACCATCACCCTCGTCCTGTGTGCACTGATCCCTCCCCTCGGAGCGCAGGAGGCCCGAAGAACGGAAGCTGATCAACACATGGAGGTCGCTCTCAGGGTGCTTTCCTCCACCCCTCTGATAGATGGGCACAACGATCTCCCGTGGGAGATCCGTGGCCAGGACCCTGGGGCGATGGATGTGGCCGCCTACGACCTTCGGGGGCGCACTCCCGGACACACCGACATCCAGCGGCTCAGGAAAGGTCAGGTAGGCGCTCAGTTCTGGTCCGTCTACGTACCCTCCGACGCGGTGAACGAAGGAGCCGCCAGAGTTCAGTTGGAAGAGATCGACATCGCCAGGCGGATCGTTGCACGATACCCGGATCACTTCGAGCTGGCTCTCAGCCCGTCGGATGTCGAGCAGGTGTTCGGTAGTGGGAGGATCGCCTCCATGCTCGGGATGGAAGGCGGGCATGCCATCGAGAATTCCATGGGAGCCCTCAGGGCTTTCTTCGATCTCGGGGTGCGATACATGACGCTCACCCACAGTGCCAGCATCGACTGGGCGGACGCTGGGACCGGGGAGGTCTTGCACGGCGGCCTCACACGATTCGGGGAAGAAGTGGTGAGGGAGATGAATCGGCTCGGGATGCTGGTAGACCTCTCCCACGCCTCTCCCGGAACCATGAGCGACGTGCTTGACGTGACAGAGGCGCCCGTCATCTTCTCCCATTCTTCGGCCCGGGCCCTGACCGACCACGTCCGCAACGTGCCGGACTCCATCTTGCGCCGGATGCCGGAGAACGGTGGAGTGGTCATGGTGACCTTCGTGCCGTCCTTCATCAATGAGGAAGTGCGGGCCTATCAGGGACCCGCTGCCGACGCACCGCGGGCCACCCTCGGTGATGTGGCCGACCACATAGAGCATGTCCGGGATATCGCTGGGATCGATTACGTCGGCATCGGAAGCGATTTCGACGGGATCAGCTCCACCCCCGTCGGGCTGGAGGACGTGTCCACATATCCGGCACTCTTTGCCGAGCTCTCTCGGCGGGGATGGACCGAAGGCGACCTGAGGAAGTTGGCCGGAGAGAACCTCCTCCGGGCCTGGCGGGAAGCCGAGTCGTCCGCTCGGAGGATTCAAAGAACTCGAGGGCCGTCCCTCGCGACCATCCAGGAGCCGGACGGGGGGGACCGGCCGTGACCCCCGAACACATCCATCCACGCAGGAAAGATCGCTCCAAAGACGAGAAGTGGATCCGGTCCCTCCTCCACCGGGGAGGTGCCGGAGTGCTCGCGACCATCCAGGACGGAAAGCCCGTTCCCATCCCTCTCAACTACGTGTATGTGGAGGAGAAGAACGCCGTTTACCTCCACACGGGCCTGAAGGGGGGGAGCCGAAACAGCCTTCCGGGAACCGTGGCCCTCTCCGTGTTCGAGATGGGACGATTGCTGCCAGCCGACGAGGCCCTGGAATTCGGGGTGGAGTACGCGAGCGTGGTGGTCTTCGGAACTGGGTCTGTGGTGGAGGATCCGAAAGAGGCCGAAGCCGCCCTGGTGTCTATCATGGAGAAGTACGCTCCCCATCTACAGGCCGGTGTGGACTACCGGCCTGTGGCCCCAGAGGAGGTCCGGAGAACCGCCGTGCTCCGGATCGATATAGAGGGGTGGAGTGGGAAGGAGAAAAAGGAGGCCCGGGACTTCCCGGGGGCTTACTGGTTCGATGAAGTAAGGGCCGAGTAGGGAGGGCGGGCGGGGTCGCTGCCGCGGCCCTGGGATCCCGACGCCCCGCTCCCTCTGAGAGGCAGCTCAGCCCCCGTTTCGCTCAGCGATCCTCGCCAATCTCGCGTCGATCTCCTCCCGTGAGATCCACCGTCCTCTCACCATCACCCCTTCCTGGTCCCAGAGGTGATCCAGATCGACCAGGGGATTCCCTCTCAGGAGAACCAGGTCGGCCCGGTTTCCCTGGGCAATGGTCCCGAAGTTCCCGGCCTCCAACAACTCGCGCTGTGCATACTCCGCGACCTTACGGGTGCCGGTCACCAGCACCTCGTACGGCGTAAGTCCAGCATCGCTCATGCTCTGGAGCTCGTGTCTGAGGCTGAAGCCGGGCACGTTGAAGGGCTGAGGAGAGTAGGTGCCCATGAGAACGCCCACTCCGGCCATCACGAGGGCTCGGAAGGTTCTCTGCCGGACGTCGATGAGCAGTTCCCCGGTCCCAGGGCTCTCGGGAGGTCCCGAGGATCTCTGGCTCGCCCAACTCCGCCGCAGGCTGGCGGGAACGTATCTCATCTCCCCCTGCGCCAGAACGGAATCCACGTCGAGGGTGCGGTACAGGTTCTCCCAGTAGTAGAGGGTCGGGATCACCCAGGTGTCGCTGGACCGAGTATGGGCCGCCATGGCCCGCATCTTCCGTCCCACCGTCGCATCCAACATATCCCTCAGGGGCACGTACTCTCCTGCCTCCAGCCGGGCCCTCATGGGGTCAGAGACGATCTGGGGGAGGTAGCCGTCGAGGTGATCCACGTAGGAAATCCCGGTGGACAGGGCGTACCGGAGGCCCACGGAGTCGGGGATCAGGCCCCCGAACGTATATCCCCGGGAGTGAGCTTCTTCCGAGAGGGAGTCCCATACCATCAGGGGCACTCCGTTGTGGATCACCTGGAAGTCGTAGCCCATGGACCGGTGGGCCAACATGAGGGCGATGGTGGAGTCCGGATGCTCGCTGTTGGACGCATTAAGCGGGGGAGAGCCCACGAATAAGGTGGGCCCCAGGATCTCGCCGTTCCTGACTCGGCGCTTCAGGGTCAGGTGGTTCGGCCGGCCCAACGCGCCTCGGAGCACGGTGACGTTGTTGGCGAGATAGAGGAACATGAAGTCCTCCACCAGCTGGTCTGGATCACCCGGGCCCGGAAGGACCACGTGCATATCCGCCAATCCCGGCATGAGGAACATTCCGCGGCCATCGATCACTGTGGCGCCGGCCGGCACCTGGACCCTATGGGATGGAGCGACTTCCGTAATGACCCCGCCACGGATGAGAACGGTGTGGTCCTCCGATACACGTTCCCTGTCCATGATCAGAACGTTCGTGTTCACGAATGCCACGTCGTTGGTCTGACTCACCCCGGGTACCGCGGCGATGAGGGTCGTAGCCAGTGAAAGGAGGAGCCTTCTCATGGGATCCGCTCCCCACCGGTGCCACCCATCCGGGCGGTCAGGTTCTCCATCTCCCTCCGGAGTGTCTCCAGCATCTCACGGTAGAAGGCTCGCTGGGAGAGCTGCTGCTCCGTCAGGGGCCCGACCCAGGCCTCTACCTCCCCCTGGAGTCGTCGGGTCCTGGAGCTGAGCTCACGCCATTGGCGCAGGAGGTCCCCAACTTCCTCTTTGACGGCCTGGGACGCGTAAGCGCTCTCCTCCACTTCCCCGGAGAGCTCTTCCATGGCCTCGGTGCCGGCCAGGGCTTCGGCTCCCAGCTCCGCCAGGGCCAGGAGGTCGGCGGTCCACTGAGCGCGAACCTCGGGGTCCACCTCGAGTCGTGGATCCTCTCTGACTTCCAGGGGCGTCTCCGACGTCACGCCCCCTGCGCTCAGCCGGACGGTGTACGTGCCGGGGACCACCAGGGGTCCCCGGGGGGTCTGATCCTCGTCCTGACCCTCCAGCGTGTGCCGGAGGTTCCAGACCACCCGGTTCACGCCTTCCCCATCCCGCGCTGGGAGGGCTGCGACCGTCTGGCCGTCTCCGTCCAGGATGGAGAGGCCGACCTCCGTTCCCTCCTCCTCCAACCAGTAGTCGAGGGTTGCTCCCGGAGCTGGATTCGCCCCCCGGAAGATCATGTTCCCGGCGTGGCCCTTCTCGGAGCGGTATCGGATCTGCTCTGCGGGCTCGACCGAGAAGAGGTGAGCGGGTGAGGCCATGACCTCAGGGGTCAGCTCCTGAAGGGCATTGATGTTGTCCAGGATCCAGATTCCCCTCCCGTGAGTCCCCAGGATGAGGTCGTTGTCCCTGGGGTGGATCACCAGATCGTTCACTGCGGTCATTGGCAGCCCGAGATCCAACTCCACCCAGGTCTGACCACCATCCATGGAGTGGAAGAGACCGAACTCGCCGCCCAGGAAGAGCTTCTCCGGGCTCCTCGTGTCCTCGCGGAGGGTCCGGAGAACCCGGTTCTCCGGAAGGGTCGCGGTAAGGTCCTCCCAGGTCTCCCCGTGGTCGTCGGAGCGGAACAGGTAGTTCCCGTAGTCATTGTTCCGGTAGTTGTTGGCCGTGAGGTAGACGCGCCCCTGAACGAATCGAGACGCCTCGATGCCATTGATCCACGCGTGCTCCGGGAGGCCTTCAATCCTGTCTGAGACCTCCGACCAATTGCCACCGTCGTTCCGGGATATCTGGACATTCCCGTCATCCGTTCCGATGAACAGGACCCCGGGTTCCAAGGGCGATTCGGCGATGGCGGAAAGGGTGGGGTAGTAGGGGATTCCGTCATCCAGAGAAAGGGTTTCAGCCGTAGGCATTCGACCCATGATGGGAAGTGTGCGCCGATCCACTCCGGTCGTCAGGTCCCCCAGGGTCAACCAGGATCTCCCCTGATCCGTGCTCTTCCACAGGATGTTGGTTCCGGCGTAGATGGTGTTCGGATCGTGAGGAGAAATCAGAAAAGGACCGTCCCAGTTGGCTGGGGCCATGGCATTCCCCAAGCGCTCCTCCGGCGCAGAGAGATCGCCCCATGTGTTCCAGTTTCTCCGCGGGGAGATGGCTCCTGTGGGATCCCCGGGACGGATCCGCTGGCGTTGGCCAGTCTCGAGGTCCACGCGATCCAGACCCAGGTATTGGGACTCGACATACAGGGCCCGGTTGTCGGTGGTGTCCACCAGGTTCAGGAAGCCGTCTCCGCCTCCCCACTTCACCCAGTCGTGGTTCAAGATTCCCTCGGATCGGAAGGTGGCGTTGGGTCCCGCCCAGCTTCCGTTGTCCTGAAGACCACCGTAAACCCAATAGGGATGCCTGTAGTCGAAGCTCACCCGGTAGAACTGGCTCACGGGGAGATGGGTGATGTAGAGCCAGGTTCGGCCCCGATCGTAGGAGATCCCCAACCCGCCGTCGTCGGCCTTCATGACGTGCCTGGAATCGGTGGGGTTCACCCACACGAGCCGGTCGTCTCCGTGGAGGGTTTGGCGGGGGGCCGTGAACGTCTTCCCTCCGTCGTCGGACCACGAGAAGGCGTTCACCATGTACACCCGCTGGTCGTCGCTCGGGTCGACGAGGATCTGACTGGCGTACATGGGCCGTGGATTCCAATCGCTCATGAACGTCCAGCTCTCCCCGCGGTCCTCGGACCGATAGACTCCGGCCACCCTCTCTTCGTATGCCGTGGACGCGTTGTAGCGAAGCCCCTGCTCAACGCTCGCGTAGACGATCCGAGGGTCCGAACGGTAGATGGAAATTCCGATACGTCCGACTTCGCCTTCGGGGAGCCCGTTTGCGGGGGCCAGGTCGTTCAACCGGGTCCAGCTCGCCCCAGCGTCCACGGATTTCCAGAGGCCGCTTCCCGGCCCTCCTCCGTGAAACCCATAGGGGCGTCGCCGCCTCTGGTAGGAGGCTGCATAAACGATGTCGGGGCTCTCCGGATCCAGGGCCACGTCCACCACGCCCGTGTCCTCGTCGATGTGGAGAATCCGCTCCCAGGTGGCGCCGCCGTCCACGCTCTTGTAGAGCCCCCGCTGATCGTTGGGGCCCCACAGGTGCCCCATGGCGGCCACATAAACCACGTTGGTGTCCGTGGGGTGAAGGGCGATCCGGCCGATGTGCCGGGAATCGCGGAGCCCCATGTTTGTCCAGCTCCGGCCCCCATTGGTGGACTTGTAGACGCCGTCCCCCCACGAAGAGCTCTGCCGGTTCGCCCGTTCCCCGGTTCCCAGCCACACCAGGCTCGTGTCCACCTGGTGCACCGAAACGGCTCCGATGGAGTGCACGGGTTCTCGGGTGAAGAGGGGCGTGAAGGTCACGCCGTTGTTCCCCGTCTTCCACAACCCGCCGGTGGCGGAGGCCACGTAGAACACCTGGGGACCGGATTCAACCACAGCCAGATCCACGATCCTCCCGCTCATCACCGCAGGCCCTATGTTCCTGGCCCGAAGTCCGTCGAGGTGTTCCTCCCGGAGGACGACCTCCTGGGCTTCCAGGATCGGGACGAACCCTGAGTCCGGTCCTCTGACCCCGGTCGAGGAGAGGGTCATCAAGGCGGCGGAGCAGATCAGCGTGCGTCGTTTCATGACTCGTTTCTTCCTCTCGATGGACAGGCTCCTAGAAAACGTCCAGATCCTTCCCGTAGACGACGGGTCCGTCGAAGGTGGTCAGCACCTCCGCCACCAGCTCTTCGGGGGTGGCTCCCCAGAGAAGCTGGTGGGTCAGCACCAGGAGCTTCGCACCTGCTCTTGTGGCGAGTCGGCCCAACGCGGGCGCAGAGGTGTGGGAGGCAGCGTGGTAGCGTTGCCACTCTGGCGACCTGCGCTCGAACCCTGCCTGAGAATAGACCTCGTGAACCAGGATGTCACAGCCGTCACAGAAGTCCACCACAGCCTCGGTCGGGGCCGTATCCCCGGAAATGACCACGACTCGATCCGGAGTCTCGAACCGATACCCGAATGCCTCGGGCCAACCTCCGTGAGGCACTTCGAACGCGGTGACAGTCACGTTCTCATCTGAGAAGACCACCCCGGCCGTTATCTCCTGGACCTCGGTGGCGTGGCCGGTGGGATTTGCCGGCTCAAGTCCATCGATCCGCACCCGCACGTCCCCCTTATAGGCTTTCTCGATATGGCTGACCATGTCCGAGGTCCCGTGTGGCCCAATGATCCGAAGTGGGACCGCTCGCTCGAGGACCCAGGGAGAATACATGATGTCCGGAAGGCCGACGGTATGGTCGGAGTGCAGGTGGGTCAGGAACAGGGTGGCCAGCCGCTTCACCTCCAGCCCTGCCACTCCCCCCTCGAACGCGGCGGAGGCCCGTCGAACCACCCCGGCGCCGGCGTCCACAACGTAGGGCGTTCCATTCACGACCACCGCCACGGAGGAGCCCCACCTGTCCGGCTCGGCGTTGGGCGTTCCGGTCCCCAGGAGAACGACCTGGGTGATCTCGGATCGAGGGAATTCGAACGCCTCCTGCTGGTCCGGCCCGGGCATGAGGCTCAGCGTTGGGAAGCCCGCCCCCGAAGACCAAATAAGGAGGAGGACAACCGGGTGGAGAGGAAGCATTGTGGAGGGATCCGTCCGAAAAAGGGTCTCGATGGGCTCACGACCTCGGTGGGCCGGGTTGAATCGACAGGGCAAAGAATGGGGGAATAGACCCCTCAGGTCCAGCAGGCGGTTATCTCGCTTTCGTTCTGGGCCTGGGCTAAATTGACCGCTTGGTGGAGCTTGAGCAGGAACTTGGCGGACTTTTCTCTCCTCGGGACCCCAATGGCGACCCCAATCGACTTCCTCGTTGCCCTTTCGAGGGCCTACGCACTGACCGGCACCGCTCCTGGCCAGGGGCCGGAGTTGGCGGAAGCTCTTGCCAGTTGCGGAGATGAGCACGAGGAACTCGGTTGGCTGGTGGCCCGGTTGGTAGAAGACGGGTTCCTGGTGGACCGGGAGGAGTTCCCGGCCCGGGATGGGGATCTCGCGGTCCTCTTCGAGGCGCTCTCGAACGCGGGGATCGTGGAGTTGCGATTCCAGGAGCCGGTACCACCCGAAACCCTTGCAGAGTTTCTCCGGAGGCTTCACCCCGACTCGGAACTGGAGAGTGCTCCGGGGTCGGCCCGGTTCCGGGGCCTGGAAGGCGCGATCGGTCTCTCCTTCCGCGGTGGGATGCAAGATCCTGCTGGGATGGCGGGCATGGTTCACCGACTGTTCTCAGCCGGGGAGGAGGGTTTTGAGCCCGGGGGATTTGCGTCCGGGTCGCCAACGACCGAAGAGCCCACAGCCTTCCACTCCGCCTTACCCTCGGACCTCGAGGAAACGGTTGATTCGTTCTTCTCCGCCAAGGGGCAGGAGAAAGTCCGCCTCGGAGAGGCCATTGCCGCCGCTGCCGCGAGACTTCAGGAGTCTCGGGCCCAGGGAACGGTGGCGGACCTCGTGGAGGCATTGGCGCAGACGCCAAGGGGAGCCCCTCCCGATCCCGAAGCTCTCGAGCTGGCCACCCGCCTCACCACCACCCCTGTTGCCAGCCAGCTCGTGGGGCGATTGGGGTCCACTCGCAACGAGGTGGAGAAGGAGCGGCTCATCCGGCTGTCCTCGCGGTTAGGCCGGGAGATGGCCCTTGCTCTGGCCGACGCCCTGGGGGAGGCCCGGGATAGGTATCAGCGGCGCAACTTCATGGACGCCCTGGCTGTGCAGGGACCGGTGGCCAGTGAGATGGCTCAGAGGATGGTGGAAGACCCCCGGTGGTATGTCGTCCGCAATGGGGTGGCGCTCCTCGGCGAGATTGGCGGAGAAGATGTCGCGTCCCACCTCACCACGGCCCTGGCGAGCGGGGATTCGAGAGTACGACGGGAGACCGTGAAATCTCTTTCGAAGGTGGGTGGAGAAGATGCTGCCATGCTTCTCCTGGCGATGCTCGACGACGCGGAACCCGATGTCAGAGCTCGTGCCTGTCAGGCTCTCGGCCTGCTCAGAGTGGAGCGAGCTGTGAAACCTCTCCTGAGACTTCTGGAGAAAGACGGGAACGAGGAGGTCCAGGTCGAGAGCATGCAGGCCCTCGGAAAGCTCGGGGACCCCGGGGCGGTGGCGTTGATCGAGCGGAAGATAACGGGCCGGTTCTTTTCACGGCCTTCCAAGGCGGTCCGGCTGGCCGGGTTCAGGGCCCTCGCGAGTATCGGGACTCCCCACGCCAAGAACCTGCTCAAGAAAGCTTCGAAGGATTCGGACCCGGATGTGAGGAGGCTGGCGCTGGGTTTGACCGATTGAGGAAATACTGCATCACCGGCCCAGGGGACCGATCAGAGCATTCCCAGCACGTTGGACATCATCCCCACAAAGCGGATCTGTTCCACCAACTCCTTTGCCCTGCTCCCTCTCACATCGCGTCGGGAGTGGCTGAAGAGGCCGGTCAGGAAGACCTTCACCTCGGAGCCCGGAGGGAAGCTCTCGGCCAGGCGGAGAGTCTCGGTAAACGGCAACAGCCGATCCTGACGGCCGTGAATCAACCGAGCCGGGACCTCGAGCCCGTCCGCCAGGAGGGGAGCGATCTCGAAGAGGGGGGAGACCTCCCGGACCGCACGGGTGAGGACCGGGACAACCTCGGCGACCTTGGCTGGCGGAACGGGGACCCCAACCGGAGGAGCGAACGCCCGAAAGAGGTCCCGACGGGCGGGAGGTAGGTTCGCCTCCAGATCATCTTTCCGCACCTCATGGTGGGCCTCCCAGGAGGGGAGTTGGAGGTCCCCCGCTGCCTTGGCGAGCTCCATGAGAGCCTTTCTCACATCCTCCGCCTCTTCGTGTCCCTCAGCCCTCGGGATGTAGTTGCCCCCGACGATCCACCGCCCGTAGGGATCCGGCTCGATCATGAAGCGGTTTCCCTTCCACTCATGTTCCCCTGAGAAGAGGAATCGGAGGGTGGGCTCCATGCTGCAGTATCCTCCGAAGCTTACCACCACCTTCAGGTGGCGGGTGAGGTCGGAGTCCTTCCCGGCCACGAGCACGGGGGGTCCTGCGAAGGAAAACCCCATGGCCCCGATCCGCCCCGGGGCGATGCCGTCCTGCTCGGCCAGGGTGGGGATCGCAGAGCGCAGCGTGTCGTACGCCCTTTCCGGAGCCAGGAGCAGTTCCCTCCATTCGGGGATTTCCGGGACCAGCACGGCAGAGCCTGATGCGGCCAGCGACCGGACGAACCGGACCAGCGTGGGGTGTTTCCGGCCCGGTCTCGTGACGCCGGGGAGGGTGACCCAACCCGGCAGGGGTGGGGAGAACCTGGAAGGGAGAAACAGGGTGGCAGGAACCGTCCGGTCGGATCGCTGGACGTCCACCTCCACCTCGCGAATGTCGGCGGTCCCGGTTTTCCACTCCCACCCGAAGCGAAGGGCCCTCGCGGTTCCTCGTAACATTCGGGCAACCTACCGGTTTTCCAATTCGCTTCGCTACCCACTACTTTCCCCGAGACGTGAGTCTCGGGACGATCCTTGGGGCTCCGGAAGCCCACACCTTTGCAGGGAGGAACCGGTGAGACACGCCTTTCTGGCCCTTGGAATCCTGGCAGTGACAGGCCTCTCGTTCTCCGCATGTTCGGCGCCCCCACCGCCATCAGGCCCGGTTTCCGTGGAAGCGTTTCAATCCCAGCTTCCTGCCCGGCCCTATTCACGAGCGGTTCGGGCCGGGAACACGTTCTACTTCTCCGGGGCCCTCGGCGTCACGGAAGAAACCCTCGCCATGACGGAAGGGCGGATCGAAGCCGAAACCCGGAACGTCATGGAAGGGTTCAGCGAGCTCTTCTCGGAGCTGGGTGTTGAGTTCAGCGATGTCGTGAAGGGGACGGTCTATCTGGCGGACGTAGCGGATTACGCCGGGATGAACCAGGTCTACGGAGAGTACTTTCCCAGCGACCCACCGGCCCGGGAATGTATCGCTGCCGGGCAAATCCTCAGCGACGCTCTGGTGGAGATCTCCTTCGTGGCTGTGGTCCAGGAGTGAAGTCCGGGTCGAGAACTAGTCTCCCGGGGGCCCCTCCTTCATCCGGCTCCCCACCGAGGAGAATGGAGAGGCGGTCGTTCCTCGCCCTCCTGGGGAGTACGGCTCTGGTATGGCCACGGGATCTCCAGGCATTCTCGAAAGATGTGGAAGAGGGGGGAGATCCGTCCGACGAGGCCTTTTGGGAGCGCGTCAGGGAGGAGTTCCTCATTCCTCCCGACAGGATCTACCTGAACAATGGAACACTCGGCCCTTCGCCGTCCGTGGTGGTAGACGCAGTCGCGGAGCACACTCGGAGGGTTGCCTCCACGTTCCCTCCCGGCGTTGACTGGGAAGACTTGAAAGGGGCTCTCGGTGCCTTCCTGAACGCTGATCCGGATGGTTTCGTGTTCCCGAGGAACACCACGGAGGCCATGAGCTTCGTTGCGCAGGGCCTGCACCTGTCTCCCGGGGACGAGATCCTTACCACGGACCACGAGCACATCGGAGGACTGTGCCCCTGGGAGTTGGTGGCGGCCCGGAAGGGCGCATCCCTCAGGACGTTCTCCCTCCCGGTGCCGGCGTCATCGGTGGGTGAGCTCCTGGAGACCGTGCGGAGCGCCCTTTCGGCGCGGACCAGAGTCCTGAGCCTCTCGCATGTCACCTTTACCACCGGGACGGTTCTGCCCGTCCGGGAAGTGGCCGAGCTGTGCAGGGAGAAAGGCATCATCTTCGTGGTGGACGGAGCCCATCCCCCCGGGATGATGAGGGTGGACCTCTCCTCCTGGAAGCCGGAGTTCTACGCCTCATCTCCTCACAAGTGGCTACTCGCCCCCCAGGGTACCGGCCTCCTGTATCTGGGTGAAGGATGGCGCACCCGTCTTTGGCCCACCTTGGCCTCCGGAGGGTGGGATGACGTGGCTCTGGGCGCGCACCGGTTCAACCATCTCGGGACCTTCGACGAGTCTCGAATGGTAGGACTTCTGGCGGCCGTGGAATTTCTGAACACGGTCGGGATGGATCGGATCGAAGCCAGGGTCCGGTACCTGAGGGAGCGGTTGGAGGAGGGCATCCGTCGACTCCCCAGGGTGACCGTGCCGACCCCCTCTGTGGAGGACCTGAAGGCGGGGATGGTGGCTTTTTCGCTGGAGGGGATCGACTCCTTGGAGCTGCAACGTCACTTGGCCCAGACCGCTCGCGTACGGACCCGCGTGATCGGAGAGTATGATTATGGGTGGATGCGGCTCTCCACCCACCTGTACAACCTTCCTCGGGAGATTGACGACGTGTTGAGCCTTCTAGAGGATGCTGCCCGGGCGGGCATCCCCGCAGGGGCCTTCCATCCCCCCCAGACCCTGACTATTCATTTGGGATGACCGATTACAGACCTCCCTACTGGAACGCGGTTGCGGCGGGGGTAGCGGTGCTGGCCCTCTACGTCCTCACCCTCTCTCCGTCCACTGCCATGTGGGACACCAGCGAGTACATCGCCACGGCCCACATTCTCGGGATCCCCCATCCACCTGGGAACCCCCTTTTCGTGGCTCTGGCCAAGTCCTGGAGTCTCCTTTTGGCTCCCTTGGGGCTCTCGGTCGCAGTGCGAATCAATCTCCTGGCGGCTGCCACCAGCGCGGCTGCGGCGGGGTTCTACTTCCTGGTTGCCCATCGGGTACTCTGGGGCCTCTTTCCGGGGTCCAAAGAGGAGGAGAAAGGTGATGAGGGGTCGGATGAATCGGGTTCCACAGGGGACCGAGCCCGCTTCCTGCAGGTCGGAGCAGGGGCGGCGGTTCTCCTCTCCGCCACCGCGTTCACGGTGTGGAACCAATCCACGGTAAATGAGAAGGTGTATACGGTCAGCGTCCTGATCATCGCTGCCGTGCTCTGGCTGGGCCTGCGCTGGCGGGATCTGAAGGATGAGCCCCGCGGGTTGCGCTACCTGCTGTGGGCCATATACCTCCTGGCCTTCGGATCCACAAACCACCTGATGTCAATCCTCCCCCTCCCGGCCCTGGGCCTGTTCGTGCTCATGGCGGGTCCTGCCGTGCTACTGGACCGAAGGCTCTGGATCCGGGGCGTGCCCCTCCTGATTCTGGGACTCTCGTTCAACTTCTTCCTCCCCATTCGTGCGAGTCAGGGCCCGGCGATCAACGAGGGGGATCCCACTTGCGAAAGCGTGGTGGACGCAGCCGTAGCCGTTTACACCAACGGGAAGGCGGGGTGTTACAACCTTTCCCAGGTTCTCACCCGGTTCCAGTACCAGAAGCCACCCCTGACCGATCGCCAGGCATCCTTCGGTTTCCAGGCACTCAACTACTTCCAGTACTTCGACTGGCAGTGGGCTCGCGGGTTGGATCCGTCCGAGTTACCAGGGGGGAGCCGCCTCCCATTTTCTCTGCTCTTCATCGGACTCGGGTTCTGGGGCCTTTGGATGATGTGGACCGCGGACAAGGAGGTATTCCTTCTCATGGGGGCCCTTGTCCTCACGGTCACCGTGGGCCTGGTGTTCTATCTGAATTTCAAGTACGGCTACTCCCTGGCCCCTCATATCACGGATCGGAACCTCCACGAAGTGAGGGAACGGGACTACTTCTTCATCGCCAGCTTTGGCTTGTGGGGGGTTCTGGCCGGCGTGGGCCTCGCGGCCTTCTGGAGTCGGGTCGCCCAGGGGATTCAGCGAGCGAGGCCCCTTCTCCTGGCTTCGCCGATTCTCCTGGTCGCCCTGATTCCTCTCATCTCGAACTGGAGCTGGGCCTCCCGGGCCGGGGATTACGCCACGCGGGACTGGGCGTACAACCTCCTCATGTCCGTCGAGCCGTACGGTGTGATCTTCACCAACGGGGACAATGACACGTTCCCACTCTGGTACATCCAGGAAGTCGAGGGAGTCCGGCAGGACGTCACCGTAGTGGTTGGACAGTACCTGTACACTCCCTGGTATCCGCGGCATTTGCAGGAGCTTACCAGGTCCCAGAAACAGAGACCCTATGTGGCGGGAGCGGCGGGGGGACTGTACGGCGTGCCCGCCACGGCACCCGAGAATCCCATCATTTCGCTCCGGCCCTCGGACATGGACCGAGTCACCGGAGGGACGGCCTCCACCGACCTTACTCTTCCGCTGAACGGAGTGGCCGTGCAGTATCCGGCCGGCACCTACCTCGACCGTGGAGACCAGCTCACCCTGGCCATGATCCGGGACAGCATCGAGGAGCGGCCCATCTACTTCGCCACCCCTTCTGGGATTCTGGGCAGGTTGGGTCTGGAGCCCTGGGCGGTGCGCCACGGGCTTGCGGCGAAACTCCTTCCCCGGGATCTGGATGGGCCTCAGCCTGCCGACCTGGTGCAGAGCTCCCCGGCGGTCGGCGGCGATTGGTTCGACGCCAGACGGTCCTTGGCTCTCATGGAGGAAGTCTACTCCTACCGGGGGTTCGAGAACCGCAAGGTGTGGGCGGATCGTTCCACGCTGAACATCCCGTGGTACTTCTACGCCACTTCCCTGCAGCTCTCCGATGCCATCTCCCGGTGGGAAGGCGGGACGGAAGAGAAGATCCAATGGCTCCAGGAGAAGGCCGATGACTTTGCCATAACCGCCCAGGGAGGGCGCTTGTCCCTCGTGGGTGCCGAACCCGAGGGGTAGGGAGGGGAAGGGGCGGAAGAGTCTCCTCCGACGGCGAGTGGAAGGAGAAGACCGGGCGGGTACGGGCGGGGGAAGGAAGCGGGTAGCCAAGCCTCCTGAGGTGAGGCCCGGAGTCGAACAGGCTCCGGGCCTCACTCTTCTGACAGCGGGGGATCCCGAGGGGTGGGCTGAGCCGGCCTTATTTCTTCAGGAAGATCTGGATGACGCCTGATGCGGCTTCTTCCCCGAACATCGCGGCAGCCGCGCCCCCTTTGATGACCTCGATGCGTTCGATCTCGTCTGGGTCCAGATCAGCGAGGGCCTCCTTCCCGCTGCCCATGCGGACACCGTCGATATAGACCAGCGGTGTTTCCCCGGAGCCCTCATTCTCCACGTGCAGGCGGAACTTCACGGATTCGTTGTAGGAGTAGGAGGCTTCTGCGTCTCCATCCCCTTCCTCTTTGACCTTGATCAGGACACCCTCGTTCTCCGCCGTCTCGAATCTCGACACGGCCTCTTCTCCCACCTGTAATGCCTGCGACTCGGACCCATCCTCCTCTACAACCGCAGGTGGCGTGGGTGTTTCGCAGGCCAGGGCGAGGAGGAGGCCACCGAATACTCCAGCCGCCAGAGCACGTCCGACTCTCTTCCTTCCAACATCGGTCTTCATCATTCGCAACCTCCGTTCCAGAAATGAGTTCCCGCCTTCAGCCAGGGCAGGAGCCAGGGGGAAGATGCCATGGGACTCCGAAGCCACGCCCAGAAGAAGGCGCCCGTAGCGATTCCGAGGTACCCCTCGGGCCAGCACCCGCCTGTCACAGTCTCCTTCGACCGCCAGGCGGAGTCGCCTGAGACCCCACCAGAGGGCGGGGTTCCATGGGCAGAGGGCAAGAAGAAGGATTCCTCCCATGAGCACCGTTGGGTCCCGGGCCCTCCTGTGCTCAGCCTCGTGTAGGAGGACCATTCTCAGCTCGTCCTCCTCCAGTGAGAGAGCCCAGGGTGGGAGGACGATCCTCGGATTGAAGAATCCCAGGAGCGCCGGGCCCACCCCGTCCGACACCAAAATCTCCTCCCCTCCGGTCTGGCGGCTGGCCCATCGATCCGAGCGAAGTTTCAGGGCGAGTGCTGCACCCCCGAAGAAGAGCACAACGAGGAGTGAGGCACCTGCCCAGGCTACGAGGAGGACCTCGTCCAGAGTGGAAAGGAAGGGGACGCCCGAGTTCCTCACAGAGCCCTGCGGTTCCAGCAGCCCGTAGAGTGCCTCCACCGGGAGGATGGCCCCGGCGGGTGGGTTCGGTCCGGGGGTTGAGGGAACGAGCAGGCACAAAAGCGGAGCCAGTGTCGCCCCCACCATGGTGGTGAGCCAGATCCAACGTGTGGGGAGCGCGAACGCTCGGATCCCCCGATCCATGAAGTGGGCGGACCCCACGAGCAGGGTCCCGAGAACGACGCCGTAGGCCATCACCGAGATCGTCATTCGCCCTCCTCCGGGTCCATCTCCTCCAGGAGCTTCCGCATCCGAGCCAACTCCTTGGGCGAGATCGTCCGGTCAGAGACCAACTGGGAGAGGAGGAGCTCCGCGGAGCCGCCGAAAATCTTGTCCAGGATTCTGGCGAGCGCGCTCTCCCCGGCCTCGGCCGGCTCGACTCGAGGAAAATATCTGTACGCCCGACCCTCGGCTTCGTGGCGGACGGCACCTTTCTCTTCGAGGATCTGAAGGAGTTTCAGGATGGTTGTGTACGCCACCGACTTCCCCAGGGCCTCCCGAACCTCGGAGACGGACCCTGATCCCCTTCGCCAGAGGACGCTCATGATGTCCAACTCACGTTCCGTGAACGTGGGATTCTCCATGCCGACGCTACTTCCTTTCGGCCCACTCCTGGCCGATTCCAGTCTCCGCACACATCGATCTACGAGCATCTTCGTAGAAGATGATACCGTCCTTTCGGTTTGTCAACGAAAGTCTTCGTAGATGGAAACGTGGGGACGTCCGGGTTGGGCCGGGGGCTTAGCGACTGGATAGGACAGCCTGAGCTGCGGCACGCCGAGGCCCCGCCTGGGGGCAGCGCCCTCCCAGGAGCCCTCGGATCCGAGGTGTCCTTGATCCTGAGACCCGAACGTCTGGAATGGGGCGGTCCCGGAGTGGGCCCGGACGAACCGAAGGGTTTATCTTCCGTTGAATTCCAGGGGACCCCTGGCGCGGGGATCGCCGGATCCGCGGAACGGAAACCTCTACACAAAGAAGAGCTCATGCAGGATGGCACCGGGCGGGACCGACCAGGGCCCGCGGGAGGAGGGGCGCAGGACTTCGCCGGATTCGAGCGGGAAGATCTGATCCGGTACGCCCGGCACTTCGTTCTGCCCAACGTCGGCCCCGACGGGCAACGGAAGCTGAAAGAGGCGAAGGTGCTGCTTGTCGGGGCCGGAGGCCTGGGTTCCCCCGCGGCCCTGTATCTGACCGCTGCCGGCGTCGGGACCCTGGGTATCGTGGATCCGGACCTGGTCGATCTCTCCAACCTCCAGAGACAGGTTCTCCATGGCATTCATGAGCTCGGGCAGCGGAAGGTCGACTCGGCCCGGGACCACCTGTGGACGCTCAATCCGAATGTGGAGGTTGTTCCCCACGCCGTTCGGTTGACGACGGCGAACGCCATGGAGGTCCTTGCTCCCTATGATTTGGTCGTGGACGGAAGCGACAACTTTCCCACCCGGTATCTCGTGAACGACGCGTGTGTCCTCCTGGGGAAGCCCTACGTCTACGGTGCAGTGGACCGCTGGGAGGGCCAGGCTTCGGTGTTCGCCGCACCGGGAGGACCCTGTTACCGGTGTCTGTTCAGGGAGCCCCCACCTCCAGGCCTGGTCCCCAGTTGCGCCGAGGCGGGAGTCCTTGGAGTCCTCCCCGGAATCATCGGATCGATCCAAGCGACGGAGGCCATCAAGGTTCTCGTCGGGGTAGGAGAGAGCCTGGCGGGCCGTCTCCTTCTCTTCGACGCCCTCCAGATGGCTTTCCGAGAGGTCCGCTTGAGACGGAATGAGAACTGCCCGGTCTGCGGGGACCATCCCACCCAGACCGAGCTCGTCGACTACGACCTCTTCTGCGGTGTCGAGCCCGACGGCGCGCCCCTCGGTCGGGATCCCCTACCCCAGCTGAGTCCCGTCGAGGCAGCGGAGGCCTTGGGGCGGACGCCGCCGCCCTTCCTGCTGGATGTGAGGGAGCCACATGAGTGGGAGATCGGGAATCTCGGGGCACGCGGCGCGGTCCTGATCCCGTACAGTCAGGTCCGGGGGCGAGTGGAGGAGTTGCCCCGGGATCGGCCGATCCTGATCTACTGTCATGTGGGGGTCCGAAGCGCTCTGGTGGCCGAAACACTCAGGTCCCTGGGCTTCGGGGAGGTGGCGAACCTGCGGGGCGGATATCGGGGTTGGGTGGAGGACGTGGATCCCACACTGAGTCGGTACTAGAAGGGTGTTGAGGAAGTGGGGCGAGCCGCGTTACATGCGCCACGGGGCCAGATGGGAGGCGGGGTTCCGAGCCGAGCGGCCACCCAGGCGGCCATTACCTGGCGTTGTCCCGCGAGACCACCGAGCGATGCGCAGGTGAACGCATAGCCAAGCGCTACGTCGAGGAGCCCCAACGAAGCAGA
>JBDHCH010000038.1:0-22518 GCA_039592115.1 Gemmatimonadota bacterium
CCCAGCAGCAGAAGCAGCGGTACGAGCTTGGCCAGCGTGTTGAAGATGTAAAGACGCACTCCTGCCACGACGCCCCGAACGTTCACAGCGGCCAGGATCGCCAGCAACGCGATGATGAACACTGCCCGAGGTATGGCCTCGTCCAGGATCGGGAACGCGACGGCCATGGAATCGACCATGATGACCGTGATGGCCGCGTCCGCCAGTATGGTATAGCCGAACCAGAACAGGATCGACGCGACGAATCCGGCGAAGGGGCCGAACGCCTCTTCGACGTAGGCATATGCCCCGCCGCTGCGGGAGACGCGGCTGCCGACCTCGGCGAAGCAGAGGAAGACGAGCGCGACGGTGACCGAGCAGGCCAGATAGGCGAGTATCGCTGCAGAGCCGAGTTCCGCGGCGACGACGCCGGGGAGCACGAAAATGCCGGCTCCAACCACCATGTTGACGACACCCAAGCCCAGGGCCCAGACGCCGATTACCCGCACCAACCCCTCTTTCTGCGTGCTGTTCGTTTCAGACATGGATTTCCTTTGAAGGATGTGAAGAAGGGGGGAGCCAGGAAACTCCGGACCCAGGGGAACGCCGTACTATCGTCCCTTTCCTTTTCGCAATCATCGTGCGGCACTACACTGGCAGACGATCATTGGCGCACCCCCCCGGAATATCCTGGTTGGCAGGGGAGCCAGCAGTGATGCCCCTACCGGATGATCCGTTTGAACAGTTCCAGGCCGATGTTTCGACCACAGACGGCCGCGACGACCTTCTTGCCCTTGAACTGCTCCTTCCGTTTGAGGAGCCCGCCCACGCTCAAGGCAGCCGACCCTTCCACCACCAAACGATGTTGCTCGAAGAGGAGACGGATAGAGGCCTCGATCTCTTCCTCGGACAGCAACAGAATCTCCTTCACGTATCGCTGACACAGCTCGAGCGTGATGCTGTCTCGATCCACGTTTCCCGCGCAGGTGTCGGCCAACGTCGGGTAGGTCTCCATTTCGACCACCTGATTGGCTCGCATGGACTCGTACATCACCGGTGAGTTCTCCGGTGAGACACCGAGGATCTCGACGTCGGGATTGTGGAACTTCAACCATCCTGCCGACCCGGTGAGCAACCCCCCGCCCCCACACGCGAAGAGGGCGGCATCCAGATCCGGACATTGCTGCGAGATCTCGTAGCCACAGGTTCCCTGACCGCCGACCACGACGGGGTCGTTGTACGGCGACACATAGATCTTGCCGCTTTCTTCCGCGACACGCCGCGCTTCCTTTTCCGCGTCCCAGGCTTCGGTGCCATGAATGACCAGGTCCAGACCGTGGGCCTTCAACAGCTCGAGGCGGGACGGCTCCATATCTTCGGCTACATAGATCGTGGCTCGGTGCCCTCGGATCTTCATCGCCTCGGCAACCGCCAGGGCATAGTTGCCCGTGGAGGCCGAGACGATCCCTTGCTCGAGCTCTGCCTCCGTGAGGGAGAGGATCTTGTTGATGGCACCGCGGAACTTGAATGATGAGGTCCTCTGCATCGAATCCAACTTGAGCCAGACCTCGCCATCGATCTGCTCGCTGAGAAACATGGAGTACTCGAGAGGCGTTGGAGGCAGGTACCTCTTGCACCGCTCGTGGGCTTCGCGCACCAGCTGAGGCACATCGAGGGCCGCTTGTTGCTCAACTGTCATCATCCATCTCCCATTCTCCGGGTGCCGGAAAGGAGCGGTGGCAGGGTAGGCTGCACGCGAATCTTCCGGCTCCTACCAGACACTCCCAAGCGCCACCGTGACGGCCTCGCCGCTGATGCCACTCGACTCTTCGGACGCCAGGAAGGCGATAGCATGAGCCACCTCCTCCGTCGTGGCCACGCGGCCTGGTGGATAACCAGCCGCACGCTCCGCCCACACTTCCTCGGTGGTGATGCCCCGCTCGTCCGCTTCCGCCCGCGCTGAGCGTTCAGCCATCTCCGTGCGCACCCATCCGGGGAGTACGGCGTTCGAGGTCACTCCGAACGGTCCGGCATCCTGGGCAACCGAACGCATCAGGCCGAGGAGGCCATGCTTGGAGCTCGTGTACGCGCTGCCTGCGAATTCGGCCACCTGCCCGGCCGTCGAGCTCGTGTAGACCAACCGGCCGTACCCGCGTTCGACCATGCTCAAGAGGACCAACCGCGTGAGGTGGAACGGACCATCCAGGTTGATCCGCATCGTCTGGTCCCATACCTCCGGGCCCTGCTCCCAGATGACCTGCTCGTGAGCCGAACCGATGCCGTGGTTGCACACCAGGACCTCTATCGGCCCAAGGCGTTCCCTGGTCTCCTCCACTGCAACGGCACAGCCGCCAGGCGTACCCAGGTCCGCCACAACGTAGTCCAGGCCTAGACTTTCAAGCTCATTCTCGCTCCGGGCAGCAGCCATCACTTGCGCACCCCGGGAGGCCAATAGTTCAGCCGTCACCCGCCCAATCCCACGCCCCGCACCTGTGACCAGGGTTACCCTTCCTTCGACTCCGGGCATCATGAGCTCCTGTTTCGATTCTGTGTTTCCAACGACTCGACGGTGGCCAGGGCCATCAGCTCGTGTTCTGTGGAGGATCGGCTACCAGGACGGCCTCCTGGGCAATCAGGGCCACTGCGGCCCGGGTGACGTCGGTCGCAAATGCGTAATCGTAGGTCACGCCGGAGGGACTGCCCGGGTCGTTGGCGAGTCGGTCCGAGGCGTCCTCGAACGTGTGGTAGTACGTGTTCGCATCCCAGAAGTCCGGCAGCGAGTTCTCGATGACCAGGAAGGCGGGATAGCCTTCGTTGAGGAACGAGTCGTTGTCGCTCGACGATTCGGTGTCGACGATGGTATCGTTGACCATCAGCGAGGGAACGTATTCGGCCGCAGCGCGCACAAATGCCCGGGCCCAGGCCACAGAAGGCGGATGCTTGGATTGGGCCTCCAACTCCGCGTCTATGACCGTATGGGGATCAACGTCCGAGCCCGGTCGCAGGATCATGTCCATGTTGACCATTCCGGCGATCTTCTCGCCGCCCGGGATCACGTGGCTGGCGACGTAGTCCTTGCTCCCCCCCCTGCCGTCTTCCTCGGCGTTGAACGCGATGAAGCGAATGGTCGACTGAAACCGGTACTGGCTCAACACCCTGGCGGCCTCCAGCACTCCTGCCGCGCCCGAGGCGTTGTCATCACCACCTGGCTGATCCCCTTCGAGGTGATCGTAATGGGCGCCAATGACGTAGATGTTCTCAGGAGTGGTCGTACCGGTGAGTTCGCCGACCACGTTCAGGAAGCTTCCCTGCACAGAGACCGACAGGCCCATATCCCTGAATGCGTCCTGGATGTAGAGCCGAGCCTCCTGGTTGCCGAGGGAACCAGGGCCCTCCCATCCGTCTCGGTTCCGAAAGCCCATATCGTACTCGGCCCCACCGAACAGCCCGAGGCCCATGTTCTCGATATCCAATTGGAACGTCTGATACTGTGGTTGAGAGACGGCACCGACTACGGCCTGAACGGATGGGACAACGGGAACTGCATCCTGTGGGGCGCATCCGGCCCCGGCCAAGGTGAGGAGAACGGCTCCAAACGGCACGGTCCTCGATCTGAGACAATCCAGCATGACCTCTCCTGTTCGAGGTGGAAGACTCCACACTCCTTAGGGTTCATCCCAAAATTGGCCGCAGTCGTGCGATCCCTTCCCGGATATCGTCTTCGTCATAATGCGCAAAAGACAGGCGCAGGAAGTTGCCGAGCCGGCCGTCGCTGGAGAAGACCGACCCCGGCTGAAACCCTGTTTGCAGTTCCCCTGCCCTGTCGCGGAGAGCAGCAGTACGGACGTCATCGTCAAAGCGCAGCCAGAAGAAATACCCTCCGGCCGGACGCTGCCAGGTAGCCAGATCGCCGAAATGTGTTTGCAGCGCGTCTTGCATCGCCTCGACGCGACTGCGGTACGTGCGTTTGAGCTTCCTCACATGTGCCTGTTGCAGGCCGAGGTCGATGGCGTGCCGGACGATGTGCGAGGAGTAGTGGTTGATACTCCCGCCACTGTTGACGAACCCGTTTTGGAGGAGTCGGCGGCGCAACCCGGGTCCGGTCTGTATCCAGCCGAGGCGCATCGCCGGCGCGAGAATCTTCGAGAAGGAACCCAGGGACAGGACTGTGTCGCTTTCGATCATCGTACCGAAAGCTGGTGGCGGCCCCTCGAAGTAGCTGAGGAACTGATACACCTCGTCGGCAACAATCAAGAAGCCATGCCGTTGGCTGAGCTCGATCAGACGAGCACGGCGCTCGGCGCTCATGCAGTGTCCGCCAGGATTGTGGTAGCTGGGGATCGTGTAGATGAGGGCGGGGTTGTTTTCAATCAGCAGCGCCTCCAGCACGTCGATTCGCATTCCGTCGCTATCGACCGGCACGGCAACCAGGTTCAGCTCGTGGTCGCGGAAGACCTGGAAGGCCAGGAAGTAGCTCGGCTCCTCGACGAAAACGGTGTCCCCCGAGGTCGTGAACACGGTAGATACGAAATCCAACGCCTGCGAGCTTCCCGCGGTGACAAATAGCGTCTCCGGGTCGACTGTAGTTCCGTATCCCTCGCCTAGATATCCCGCCAACGATTCCAGGAAACGCTGGTCGCCGGCCAAGACACCGTAATTCAACTCGAAAGGATGGGCCTCACTGAAGAAGGATTCGCTGGCCTGCCGAACGAGCTCGACAGGCAGGAGATCGGCTGAGGGCTGACCGATGCCCAGGTTGATGGTGCCCGGGGGCGGCGCCTCATCGAACGTCACAGTGCCGCTCACGCTGGTGTGTCCCTTTGTTGAATCAAGAATGTACGTCTCGGCAATCGGGTTCAGACTCGCCGGCCAAGACGAAATCGTCAACGAGTCCCGTCAGACCAACCGCCTCATTCGTCGCTCCGCGGCTAGGCCCCATAGGATCGGCACCGTCTTCGTTCAGGGGGCAGATCAGCCGACGATGAACACCTGTCCGCTCAAACATCCTTCTACCGACTTGCTGAAAGCCCGGCCAACGGCCTCGTTCGTAACATGCACGTGTCCCCGGAAGAAGCCTTCGTATTTCGCTCTGCAGGTTTCCAGTACTTCGGGACTGACAGCGTTGATGCGAACGCCGCGAGGCATATCAACCGCTGCCCCTCTGACGAAACCGTCGAGCGCTCCGTTCGCAGCAGCAGCGCATGAACCACCGGGGATGGGATCACGGTTCGTCACGCCACTGGTCACGGTGAAGGATCCGCGGTCATTCACATAGTCGAGCCCTTCCACAACGAGGTTCACCTGGGGCAGAACCTTCCCCAGAACGCCCTCCATGAACCGCCTGCCGGTCATCTCATGCACCGGACCGAAGGGGACGTGGCCAATAGCACTCACCACGGCATCAACCCTGTCTACCTGCCGATACATCGCTCGAATGCTGTCGATGTCTTCGATATCCATATTCACATCGCCGCTGGTTCTGCCAACGCTGATGATTTCATGCCGACCAGCCAGAGCCTCTACCGCAGTCCTGCCAACGGCGCCGGAGGCACCGACGATGACGATTCTCATCACGATCTCCTCACCAGAAGGGTGTCGTTTCTACGGATGTCACCCGCGATTCGTACCCAGAGTAAGCGGCAGGGGACCCGCCGGCGAGACCGAGGCCAGGCCTTTCATAGCTCCTGGACCGAGGAATGAATTCCGGGTTACCTTCCCGCCACTCCACCGGTTGTGAGGCTCGGATAGGGCCCAGCGGACCCCCAATACTGCCCGTCACGTGGCCAACACGTCCAATGGGATTATCAGGAGAGCGAATAATGAAGGTTCTCGAAGAAGCTCAACTCAGGGAGATGGTGGGGGAGGACGAGGCGCTGTCGGCAGTGGAGACAGCGTTCAAAGCCTTGGCCGAAGGTCGGGTTGTTCAACCACCTCCCCTCGGTTTGGACATCGAGGAAGCCCGCGGCGAGGTCCATGTGAAAGGGGCTTACCTCCAAGGGGAACCCGTTTTTGCCATCAAATTCGCATCTGGGTTCTACCGGAATCCGGAGCGGGGTTTGCCAGTCGGCGCCGGACTGGTACTGGTGTTCGATTCCTCCACCGGGTTCCCGTTGGCCCTCTTCCGGGACAACGCCTATCTGACCGAGATTCGCACCGGCGGGGCCGGAGCGCTGGCGACTCGTCTTCTGGCTCCGGAGAGACCGCTGACTGCGGCTGTCGTCGGGGCTGGAGCCCAGGCTAGGTACCAACTCCGGGCCATCAGCCGGGTGCGGGAGATCCGTGAGCTCCGGGCCTGGAGCCCCGTTCCGGAAGAGGTCACGGCCTACGTGGAGGAGATGGGCTCGACTCTCGGCGTTCCGGTTTCAGGCGCGGGGGGCCCCAGGGAGTTGGTCGAGGGGGCGGACCTGGTGGTTACCGTAACCCCCTCCAGAGAACCTCTCCTGGAGCTGGATTGGCTCGCGAGGGGCGCTACGGTGGTGGCGGTGGGTTCCGACGGACCCGAGAAGCAGGAACTCGCCCCGGCGATCCTCGGGGCTCCTACCAAGGTCGTGGTGGATTCCCGAGCCCAGTGCCTTTCCTTGGGCGAGACCCATCACGCCGTGAGCGCGGGTATCCTTGCCTCGGAAGATATCCACGCGGAGCTGGGGGAGGTCCTCATCGGAGAACGCAGTGGCCGAGAGGGTGACGAGCTCATCGTCTGTGACCTGACCGGTGTCGGCGCTCAGGATGCCGCTATGGCGGGAGTGGTTTGGGACCGACTCGGTGGAGGGGCTGCGCCGTAGGGTTGGGTCTGAGAGGTTATCAGCCCCATAAACGGTGCTCTGATCCCGTAGGCCCTGGGTGGGTCAGCCTTCCTGGGCCCCCCATATGTCCCCCACGGTGTACCCGGTGGGGAAGGGATCCTCCGGGTCCAATACGTAGGAGGCGAAACCGGTGATCCAGGCCGTTCCGGTCAACGTGGGGACCACGGCCGGGTAGTCTCCCACCTTCGTTTCCCGCAGGAGTCGGCCGGTGAAGACGGTCCCCAGAATTCCCTCGTGGCGGAATTCCCGGTTCAGGGGAAGCTCACCTTTCGCCCACAGGGCGGCCATCTTGGCGCAGGTTCCGGTACCGCAGGGGGAGCGATCCAAACACCCGGTCCAGGTAGAGGGCTTGGCCCAGTCCAGCGTCCCCGTGGAGACGATGACCGTGTTCTTGCGGTCGGACCGGGGGTTCGTCGATGGCGCCGAGAGTTGGGCAATGGTCACACCACGGATGTCCGGATTCTCCGGGTGTACGCAGTCGAGCTGTTCCTGCGTCGCCGCTTTGATCATCTCCCCCACCCGAATGATGTCCTTGGCTTCGTCGGGTGTGAGTTGTAAGCCCAATGGCTCGGCGTCGGCGATGACATAGAACATCCCACCGTAGGACACGTCCACGATCACGGTGCCCAGGTCCGGGACCTCGACCGGGGCGTCCAGATGAACCGGGAAGGCAGGAACATTCTCGAAGGTCACGCTCTTGACTTTTCCCCCCTCCACGACTGCTCTGACAGAGATGAGACCGGCCGGGGATTCGAGGATCAGCTCTGTCACAGGCTCCTTGCAGGGCACCATGCCGGTTTCGATGAGGACGGTAGCCACAGCGATGGTGTTTGTGCCGGACATGCCGGGGTACTCGGTGTGCTCCATGATGACATAACCGGCGGCGGCCTCGGGACGAGTGGGGCGAAGGATGAGGTTGCAGTTCGCCGCCGGGTACCCCCTCGGCTCACGTAACATGAGCTTCCTGAGGTCGTCGGCTTCCTGCTCCAGATAGGTCATCTTCTCGAACATGGTTTGCCCTGGAACGTCCAGAACCCCTCCCACAATCACCCGACCCGGCTCTCCGCAAGCATGAGTATCCACCGCTTGGATCATCTTGGACAATCGCATGATTTCGTCCTGTTTCGGCTCTTGGTGGCTGCGCGCCCAGGAATAGCCCGTAACCCGACGCGGCAACCGGAATGGAGGAAGAAATGCGTGACGTGGCAATAGTGGGACTCTGGCCGACGCATTGATCGCGCCGAGAGCCTGTTCGGGAAGAGACCAAAGGCTCCAGGATCCTTCAAAACCCACAGACAACGTTGCGGGCAATCGAACCGGGACCGATGATGCGGGTCTCTCAACCTCCCCGGGAAAGGAAGAACCGTGAGCGCCTCCCCCATCTGTCGTCGATCTTCCCTCGAATCCCGAGCTTTCCTACTCCTGATCTTCCTGGTCGGGTCGGCACCCTTCCCTATCGCGGCTCAGGAGGAGTCACTGACTCTGGAGCGCCTCTTCAGCTCACCCGAGTTCTTCGGAGAGGGTTTCGGCCCTGCCCGTTGGCTGAGTGACGGGCGGTACACGACCCTCGAGGCTTCGAGGCAGGTCCGGGGAGGGGTGGACATCGTAGCATACCGGGCGGATTCGGGGAGACGAGAGATTCTGATCCCGGCCTCCGAACTGGTGCCTTCGGGGGCCACGAGGCCCCTGCCCGTAGAGGGATATGAATGGTCCTCGGACGGATCCAAAATCCTCATCTTCACCAACACTCGCCGAGTGTGGAGAGACAACACCCGAGGGGACTACTGGGTATTGGATCGGGAGGCCGGCGCCCTCACCCGGATGGGGCCCGACTTCCCTGAAGCCACCCTGATGTTCGCCAAGTTCTCTCCGGACGGAACCCGAGTGGCCTACGTCCAGGGCCACAACATCTACGTCCAGGATCTGGCCACGGGGGCAATCACCCCCCTGACCGACGACGGCACCCGAACCACGATCAACGGCACCTTCGACTGGGTCTACGAGGAAGAGCTCGACCTCCAGGACGGGTTCAGATGGAGCCCCGACGGCACACGCATCGCGTACTGGCAGCTCGACGCCACGGGAATCCGTGATTTCCTCCTCATAAACAACACCGACTCCCTCTACTCCTACACCATCCCTATCCAGTATCCCAAAGCCGGGACCACGAACTCCGCTGCGAGAGTGGGGGTGGTCCCCGCCGCGGGGGGCGAGACGGTCTGGATGGAGTTGGAAGGGGATCCTCGAAACAACTATCCGGCACGCGTGGAATGGGCGGCTTCCTCGGAGGAGATCGTTATCCAATACCTGAATCGCTTGCAGAACCGTCTCCAGGTCATGCTCGGAGAGGCTTCGACTGGATCAGTCCGGACCGTACATACGGATTCGGATGAGGCCTGGGTGGACGTGGTGGACGACCTCGTCTGGCTGGACGGGGGACGGAGCTTCACATGGGTGAGCGAAGCGGACGGATGGCGTCGTGCCTACCGGGTAAGCCGGGACGGCTCTCAGGTCAAGCCTCTTTCCCCCGAGGGGGAGGACATTCTCTCCATCGAGCTCATCGATGAGGAGGGGGGATGGCTCTACTATCTGGCCTCTCCCGAGGATCCCACGGCCCGCTATCTGTTCCGCGTGCCGCTGGAGGGGCGTCCCGAGGCAGCGGAACGCTTGACCCCGGCCCAGGCCACGGGGACCCATGCCTACCAGATCGCTCCGGGAGGTGACTGGGCGATCCACACGAGCTCCACCTTCGATGATCCCCCTTCGATCTCCCTGGTGAGTCTACCACAGCACAGGGCCGTTCAGCTCCTGGTATCGAATGAAGGTCTCCGAGACCGGGTGGGGCGGATGCGCAGCACGGAAGCCGAATTCTTCCAGGTCCGGACGGAGGACGGGGTGGAGCTGGATGGATGGTTGATGGCCCCGGCGGGGTTTGATTCAACCCGAAAATACCCTGTCCTCGTCTACGTGTATGGTGAGCCCTGGAACCAGACGGTCCGGGACAATTGGTATGGAATGACCACCCTGTGGCATCACTATCTCACACAGCAGGGATACATCGTTTTGAGCCTGGACCCCCGGGGTACTCCGGCCCCCAGGGGGCGAGCCTGGCGAAAGGTCGTGTACGGGGAGGTGGGGACCCTCGCCTCCCGGGATGTGGCAATGGGGGTGAAGGCCCTCCTGGAACAGCGGTCCTATCTGGACCCTGAGCGGGTGGCCATCTGGGGATGGAGTGGTGGGGGCTCCATGACGCTGAACGGCATGTTCCGCTACCCGGAAATCTTCGGTACCGGCATGTCCGTGGCTCCGGTCCCCGACCAGCGCTTCTACGACACCATCTACCAGGAGCGCTACATGGGGCTCCCTCAGGAAAATAGGGAGGGCTACCGAAACGGCTCACCGATCACCCATGCCCGGGGGCTGGAAGGGAACCTCCTGTTGGTCCACGGGACCGGAGACGACAACGTCCACTATCAGGGGACGGAGGCCCTGATCAACCGTCTCGTCGAGTTGGGAAAGCCCTTCGACATGATGGCCTATCCGAATCGGACCCATGGGATCTACGAGGGGGTCGGGACCACCCTCCACGTCTACTCACTCCTGACACGTTACCTCATGGATCATGTGCCGGCGGGAGGTAGGTAAAGTGGAGGCGGGTCCGGGATCGCCACCCGACACAGGGATCGAGGACCCTGGATCGAGAGATGATATTGGGGGCGGAATCAACGCCGTGGGGAGAGTTGCGGTACTGGTTCCCTTCTTCAGCGCACGGGGGATCCCGTCTCTGCAATCCTCGCGGTGGCGGCCACCAGCTCCCGGGTGATACCAGGTTCGTGGGACGAGTGGCCAGCATCCGGGACGATTGATGCATCCAGCTCGGGCCAGGCCTGACAGAGGTCGTCGAGGTTCTTCACTGGGCATACCAGGTCGTAGCGGCCGTGCACCGCGAACGCCGGGATCGAGCGCAGGCGATCGATCCGGTCCATCAGAAGGGTGTCCGGATGGAATCGGACGTTCCGGAAGTAGTGTGCTTCCAGGCGGGCCAGGTTCCAGGCCATCTCCGGCTCACCGAAGACGTCACTGAACTCCGGGTTTGGCAGGAGGGTGCAGCAGGACCCCTCGTAGATCGACCAGGCCTTGGCCGCCTCGAGACCGGCCTCCCGATCTTCACCATCGAGCCGCTTCCAGAACGCCTCCAACAAGTCGTCCCGTTCGGCCTCAGGGATCGGCTCGACGAACTGCCGCCAGAGCTCGGGCTGGATCTTGCCCATCTCGTACAGCCACCAGTGAATCTCCTCGTCGCGCAGCATCCAGATGCCACGAAGCACCAGGCTCCTTACCCGGTCCGGATGCTCCTCGGCATAATGCATCGCCAGCGAGCTTCCCCAGGAGCCGCCGAACACGTGCCAGGTGTCGATCTCCAACTCTTGCCGAAGCTGCTCAATGTCGGCCACCAGGTGGGCGGGAGAGTTGGCTCTCAGCTCGCCCGCCGGCGTGGACCGCCCGCAACCGCGCTGGTCGAACAGCACCGTGCGGAGCCGATCGGGGGGGAAGAAGCGCCGGTCGGTGGTGCTGCAGCCGGCGCCGGGACCACCATGGACGAACAGCATGGGCAGGCCGTCCGATGTGCCGCACTCCTCGTAGTAGAGCGTGTGCAGGTCATCGACCTTCAGCTGACCGGTACGGTACGGTTCGATCTCTGGATGGAAGTGTTCGTTGGCCATGTCTGCTCCCTCGTTTGTCTCTCTGTCAGGGCCACCGGTCTGGACCCGAACAAAGAGCCCCCGAACCTACACGATCTCCAAAAGGGCCTTCGCCTTATTCACCGCCTCGCCCGCGTCTTCCGCAAAAGCGTCCGCCCCGATCCTCTTTGCCCACCGTTGGGTCACCGGAGCTCCACCGACCATGGTTTTGAACCGACCCTTGAGGCCCGCCTTATCCAGGTCCTCTTCCAGTTGTTTTTGAGCCCCCATGGTGGTGGTGAGGAGTGCGCTGGTGCCGATGATGTTGGCGTCGAAGTTGACCGCCTCCTCGATGAGCCTCGCTACAGCCACGTCTCGCCCCAGGTCCAGGACCTCGAAGCCGTTGGCCTTGAGCAGGGAGACCACGATCGTCTTGCCAATGTCGTGAACATCCCCTTCCACTGTCGCGATGACCACGCGCCCTTGGGTTTGCTCCTGCCCGCTGGGAATGGACTCGTTCAGCAGTCCCGTGACCTTCTCCATGGCCGCTGCGGAAAGGACCAGCTCCGGAAGGAAGAGCCGTCCCGATCCGAACAGGTCCCCAACCTTGTTGATGCCGGGGATAAACCCGTCGTTCATCAGGTCGAGGGGATCGATACCCTCGGCCAATCCTCTCCTGGCCACTTCGAGTGCCTGGGCCGCATTCCCGGTGACGATGGTCTCCGTTGCGCTCTGATAGATTCCTTCAGACATGATTCGCCTTTTCCCTTGGATTCATCGCCGTTGGCTGCCCGGCGGCCATCCCAGGGGGGGCTTTCGCCCCCCCCAACCCGTTTATCCCGGATACCCGATCTGTGACTTGAAGAGCTCCACCGAGTTGATCCGTATGTCCAACAGCTCCGCAATCTTCATCTTGGCTCGGATTCCCTTGGGGCTTCCCGACACCGAGGTCACGAGCCCCAGTCCCAGGTCCTCCCTGAGCTGGCGCATTATTTCCTCGTCGGTCAGGTCGATGATTCCGACTCCGAGCTTCCCAGCCACGTATTCTTTCGCCTCTTGGATCTTCAGTTTTCGGGTCATCTGCATCCAGGCCACCAGATCTCCGGCAGTCCTCAAACCACCCATCCCTGAAGTCATGATATGCGAAAGGTGCATACCCAAAGGGTCGCCGACGCCAATCTAGAGTCCGTCCGCCTTTCCGAGCTCCACAAGTGTCTTTGACACCCTGGACACACTGTCGATGGGAGGCTGCTCCATCATGGGGACCCCTCCCACACCCATGCCCACATTCACATGGACGGGGATGTTCGATGCTGCAGTGGCGGCTTTCACGAACGTCGCGGAGCGAGCGAGGTTCCAGGCCACCGATTCGTTGGTGTTGGTGTTTACGGCAACCCCGACGATATCTGCACCGGCGGCTTCGGCCACCTTCACCTGGTTGTGGGGGTACATGCCGGCCAGCCGCTTGCCGTCGAATTCCACGGAACCGTGCATGCCCAGGACGAACTCCCCGGATGCACCCAGGATCACGGGCATGTGGGGCAGATCCTTCTTCAGATCCCGCACTGCCTGAAGGGCTGCCAGATAGTCGGCGTCTCCGGCAGATCCGGAAGTGTCGAAGTTGATCCCTTCGCAGCCCACCGTATCGAGCTTTCGAACCACAAAACCCAGGTCTTTCCGGAGGTGTTCGGCAGCCTCTTCCTGGGTCTTCTTGGCCCCTTCGATATCCCCCTCTCCGAGGAGTTCGGCGGGGTTCACGCAGGGCCCGTCTGGTTGGTAGTACAGCCCCAAATTCGGCTGGGCCCCGTAGAAGAAGGGGGCCGTGGTCATCTGGGACGCGGTGTAGTATTCGTTCATCTCGAAGTTGACGATGGACTTCACGGGCTTGTAGCTGTAGTCGCTGTGGCCCATGGAAGTGGTATCCGCACCGCATGCCCGCTCATAGGTCAGGATCGCCTGCATCCTGCTCATGGGCACACCTACCCCGCCCCCGTCCTGACCCGAGTAGAAACTCATGGTCCCACCGTCGTCGGTGACGATGACCTCCTTCCCCGGCTCCACGCTGACCATCCGGGTGGGGGCCGCCATGATCTCGAACAGCTTGTCGAGATCTTCGCCAGTCAACTGTGGGACGCGTCCCTTTTCCGCGGCATCCTCGGTACCGGCCAGGATCTCCTCCTTCAGCTCGGAGGCTGACATGGTGATCCTTTCGCCATCTCCCATTCTGGTCGAAATAGCATCACTCATTCATGACTCTCCTGTGGATGGATGCCCGTCAGGGGCCGTGGCGAATCAGTTTTGAAACCTGTTTTCACCATATGAAACACGGTATCATACGGCAGACCCACGGACAAGGGTGGAAGAAGGCGATCACCAGCCCCGCATCGAGTCTATCCAGTCCGGTTTCATCGGGTGGTATCTTTCTCTTCGGAACGGGCACGCCGCAAGGTCAGCCAGTGCCCGGAGCGGGCTTGATCGACCACCGGTTGGACCACGGGAGGCCGGGAGTCGTGGGGAGCGGATCGAAAAAGATCGTGTGGACTCTAAACCCACATAGCTCGGTGTGACTCCGGGGCTCCCCACCACTCCTCCTCCCCTGGTCCTCGTGGAGTTGAAAAGGCCGACAGGTTTGTGGCAAGAGCAGTAAATCTCAGGAAGTGGGCTGCGATCCGGAGCCGCCCATAAGGAAACGCTGTGGAGACAACCTGGTCGGAAATCCAGATGGAGAGGCTCAAAGCTCTCGATGCTGAGGAGACCCAGCTGTCCCAGCGGTTCCCGGACCAGGTCGAGCGGGACCGGGCCTTTCAGAAGCTTGAGGGGGCTCTCGCCAAGATGCGCAAGCGAGAGCTCGAGGAGATGAGAGGGACCCACAGACGGCCGGCCCTCTGTCGTCTGGAGACCAGGCTCGTGGAAGCCCTGGTGCAGGACGGCTTCGTCCAGGTGACCACTCCCACCATAATGTCACGCGGACTCCTGGCCAGGATGGGAATCACCGAGGCCCACGATCTCTCTTCACAGATCTTCTGGCTGGACGGGGATCGATGTCTTCGCCCCATGCTCGCCCCGCACCTCTACTACGTGATCAAGGATCTTCTTCGCCTCTGGGAAAAGCCCGTGGGCATCTTCGAGATCGGTTCCTGTTTCCGCAAAGATACCCAGGGCGCCCGGCACTCCAACGAGTTCACCATGCTCAACCTGTGCGAGTTCGGCCTTCCCGAAGAGGACCGGAGCCGAAGAATCCGGGAGATGGCAGAGCTGGTGACCCGTGCGGCGGGGGTGGACGAGTATCGCCTGGAGGAGGAGAACTCGACCGTATACGGGGAGACGGTTGATGTGGTGAGTTCGGAAGGCATCGAGCTCGGCTCCGGCGCAATGGGCCCCCATCCCTTGGATCATGCGTGGCGTATCACCGATACCTGGGTCGGCATCGGTTTCGGCCTCGAGCGTCTTCTGATGACGGAAAGGGGGGACGACAGCATCGGGAAGGTGGGCAGAAGCCTGGCATACCTCGATGGGATCACCCTCAGGATATGAGAATGGCCGGGGCGAGGTCGGTAGGACCATCCCGAATGGACACTGGAAACTGAGGTGATGTCCTTGAATGAAGGAACCAGGTTGGAATCGATCCTGGAGAAGGCCGAGGCTGAGGAGGCCCTCTCGGAGAAGGAAATTGTCCGACTTCTCTCTATGGTCCAGAAGGAGGAGAGGGAGGCCCTCTTCGCAGCCGCCAGGCGGCTCCGCGTCAAGTATTTCGGGGAAAGGGTGTTTCTCTACGGATTCGTCTATTTGAGCACCTACTGCCGCAACGACTGTCTCTTCTGTTTCTACCGGAGATCGAATCCGACCTCCCTCCGATACCGGAAAGACCACGACCAGGTCATCCATGCGGCCAAACAACTTGCCGAGTCTGGCGTTCACCTCATCGACCTGACCATGGGTGAGGACCCGGCGGACTCCGACGGAGACGGGGTCGAGGGCCTGCCGGACCTTGTGGCATCCGTGAGGGATGCCACGGACCTCCCGGTGATGATCTCACCCGGGGTGGTGGATGAAGAAGCTCTAGCCGAGATCAAGGAAGCCGGTGCGTCTTGGTATGCCTGCTACCAGGAAACCCATAGCCGGACCCTCTTCGAGGAGATTCGGCCTGGTCAGGATTTTGATCGCCGCCTCGATGGGAAGCGAGTGGCTCGCCGCCTCGGCCTCCTGACGGAGGAGGGGATGCTCTCAGGCCTGGGGGAGTCCGCCACGGACGTGGCCAGCACCCTGGTGGCCATGGGAGAACAGCAGGCCGACCAGGTCCGCGTCATGAGCTTCGTTCCCCAGAGGGAAACCCCCCTTTCGGATCACCCGCCCGGGGACTCCTCGGAGGAAGCGAAGATCATCGCCGTCATGCGCCTTCTTTTCCCGGACCGGCTGATCCCAGCATCTCTCGATATCGGTGGCCTCGGGGGCTTGAGGGAGCGACTCTACGCCGGGGCGAACGTGATCACCTCTCTGGTGCCCCCTGGCCAAGGCTTCGCCGGGGTGGCCCAGAGCAGCCTCGATATCGACGATGCCCGCCGCACAGTCGCCAGCATCGGACCGATCCTCCGAGATTGCAGTCTTTCGGCAGCGACAAGCGCAGAGTACCGCAAGTGGACCGAGGATAGGATGGAACGGACCGTCGGGGTTTCAGATGCTGACCGGATGCAGGGACCCCAGGGACGTTTTTGACCGATGGTGGTCGCTATTGCCGGGGGCGCCCTTCAGGGCCTGGAGATGACCTACCTCGCCAGGAAGGCCGGCTTCGAAACGCTCCTTTTAGACAGAAGGAGTGATGCCCCGGCCACCGGAATCTGCCATCGGTTCGCGGCCCTCGATCTTACGGACCATTCGGCCCTGACCCGAGCGCTCGAATCCGCGGATCTGGTTCTCCCGGCAACGGAGAACCTCAGTGCCCTCCAGTCCATGGTTGCCTGGTGTGATGAGACCGGGATGCCTCTGGCTTTCGATCTCGAGGCCTACACCGTCTCATCATCGAAAGCTGCATCGGACAGCCTGTTCCGAGACCTGGGCATTCCCGCACCCACCTCATGGCCGGATTGTGCGTTCCCCGTCCTGGCCAAGCCAGACGGCGAGAGTGGGAGCAAGGGGGTGGAGGTATTCTCCAGTCAACAGGCGTTGGAGGCCCGGTTTGGCACCGAGCTGCCCCAGGAATGGGTCGTCCAGGAGTATCTATCCGGCCCCTTGTTCTCCGTCGAGGTAATAGGGCACGCGGGTGGTTACACACCGCTCCAGATTACTGCTCTCGGGATGGACCAAGATCACTCCTGCAAGCGGGTGCTAGCTCCCTCCGGGCTCCCCTTCCCTCTTGCCCGCCGGTTTGAGGAGATGGCCGTGGACCTGGCGGAGGCCGTCGGGCTTTCGGGAATCATGGACGTGGAAGCCGTCCTCCACGACGGCGAGCTCAAGGTACTGGAAATCGACGCCCGGTTTCCCAGCCAGACCCCCATCGCGGTTTGCCGTTCGACGGGCGTGAACATGGTCGAACGTTTGGCCGAACTGTTTTGCCCCCAGGAGGCAGGCACGCTCGATCCGGCCCCTCCTCGACCCCCGGCAGGATCGGTTCTCGAACACATCATGTTCCACCGCAGTCACCTGTCGATGCGGGGCGAACATATCATGGTGGACGGAGGCCCCTTGCACCTGGAGAGGGGGTTTTTCGGCGCCGACGAGGCTCTGACAAACTATGCCCCGGGGAGGGAGAAGTGGGTGGCCACCCTGATGATCGACGGATCCCATCTGGACGACGCCCTGGAAAGGCGTGACCGGGTCATCGGGGAGATCCGGAACCAGCTCGGGGTTCGAACCTACGGGGATGAATCTCCACAGAGACCAATCGGGCAGGGGCCATGACCCGGCTCAGAGAGGAGGATGTCGCCCAGATCCCGGAGCGGCTGGAGGGCTACGATCGCCGGCTGAAGCAGGTGACGGGTGCCTCCCTCAGGCAGATCGCCTGCAGGGGAGCCGGTATCCATGAGGCTCAAATCGTGGAGGTCCTGCCCCGGTTTCGCTTTGTTGCGGTGCCCGTCAGGAGCGGTCTCGGGGTCATCGGAGGATTCTCCGGCGCTGTGGCAGCCATCGTCTCCCATCTCGGATTCGAGAGCTTCGTGACCGAGACCTGCGACGCTGCCGGCATCGCCGAAGGGATCGAGAGGGGAGCGGAGATCCTCATGCTCGCCGACGACGACAGGTTCGTCGCCGTTACTCCAAGGCGAAGACACGTGGTGGACAATTCCCAGGCCACCGCCCAGGGGTTCGTTGCAGCTCTCGAACTCATGAGAGGGGGGCTGGCGGGGGAGGAGGTTCTGGTGCTTGGCTGCGGACCCGTTGGAGTGGCGGCGTCAAAAGCCCTCCTGGACCGGGGCTCCTCAGTCGCCCTCTGCGATCTTCAAGAGAATCGGGCCCTGACAGCCCTTCAGGACATCGGCCAAGAAGACCCCGAGAGGGTCCGGATCGAGGGTGCCCCCGACGCCGCCCTCCTGAAGTACGATCTGATCTTCGACGCAACCGATGCAGGAGGATTCATCGAGCCGGCCCACCTGACCCCGAGCACGTTCGTGGCCGCCCCAGGCATGCCCTGCGGGCTCACCCCGGAAGCCCTGGCCGGAGCCCGAGATCGCGTCCTCCATGACGCCCTGGAGATCGGAGCTGCCACCATGGCTATTCAGGCGGCGGCGAGACTGTTGGGAAACCCCGACGCCAGGAAGGCCACCGAGGGATGACCGCCAAAGAGAAGGCCGGAAAGAAGCGGTACTACCGGAAGAGAGTCGAGCTCTTCCGGCTGATCGACAAGATCAAGCTGTGGCCTTCCCGTAAGGGCCTCCTCCACGGCATTCGGACCATCGAGAAGATGGGAGAGGTCGCGAGGATCACGACCCACTGTAACAAATCCTTCCTGGTCAACGACTCCCGGAACAGCAGGGCCGCCCGATGGCTCCGGAACAAGTGGTTCGCAGGGGCATGCCCCGACTGCCGGGTTCCCGACTGGAAGCTGGCCAAGTACTCCACCACCCAGTTCCGTCGCCACCACGGCTCCGACCTCCTGGAAGGAGACCCTTCGGGGTAGGCTGGCGCTGCCCCCTCCCCCCCCACCCGAGCGCGGGGAGCGTTTTCTCAGTATCATCAGCACCTTCGAAGTCCTTGAGAATGGTGGTGACACTTCATCGATCCACACCGCCCCTGGGGGGCGGGGTCTTATCGAGACCAAGGAGGATAAGGGATGCGGTTGACGCATTTGAGGTTCGTGGTCGTCCTGATTGTCGGGGCGTTCATCTTAATCTTGGCCGGGTGCCAGAGCAGGTCTGTTGCGCAGGAGCCACCTACCCGTGTGATCCTCATCATCGGTGATGGCGCAGGGGTCAGCTACTGGACTGCTGCGGCCTTTTCCGTGGATCAGCTCGCGGTGGAGCGACTCCCGGTTGGGGGATTCGTGGGCACCAGGGCCTCAAACAACAAAATCACTGATAGCGCGGCGGCGGCCACAGCCTTCAGCGCCGGGGTGAAGACGTACAACGGTGCCATCGGGGTGGACCCGGACAGCAACTCGGTCACGACAGTGCTAGAAATCGCACAGAGTCGGGGGATGGCCACCGGGCTGGTCGCCACATCGTCCATCACCCACGCTACGCCGGCGGCTTTCGCCAGCCATGTGCCCAACCGCGGTTGGGCATTTGAGATCGCACGACAATTGGCGGCGGCTGAGGTCGACGTGATCCTCGCCGGCGGCCGTCGCTACTTCGATCCGGTGATCCGCCCTGATAGCCTCGACCTCCTCTCCGACCTCAAGGCCCGCTCCACGTACGTCGAAACGGCAGCCGACCTGGCGGCTCTTCAGACAAGCGGGGTCAACAGCCTGGTAGGCTTCTTCGCGTACGACCACATGCCCCCGGAGCCCCAGCGGTCCCCGACCCTTCCGGCCATGACGCGTGCAGCCATCGAGGTCCTGGATCACGACCCCGACGGCTTCTTCTTGATGGTCGAGGGGTCTCAGCCCGACTGGCGGGGCCACGACAACGATCCACTCGGCGCGATTGTGGCCGAAATGCTGGACCTGGACCGAGCCATCGGTGTGGCGCTGGAGTACCAGGCCAAGCATCCGGAGACGCTGATCGTGGTGACTGCCGACCACGAGACTGGCGGTCTGGCAATCCAACAAACGACTCCGCGCCGTTCGTTGAGTCGAGCTGCCACGATGGCCGACTCTGTTGTCCACCAGCTGGCCGAGGCCGGCAACTTCACAGACCCTGACGTCGCAGCGCTAGCGGATAGCGTTTCCTGGTACCTGCGCCGACTGTCCGGTCGCCTCAGGCGGGCGGCCCGGCCCGGGGAGGATTCCCCCACCCTTGTCGCCCGCTACACGACTGGCAGTCACACCGCAGAGATGGTACCTCTGTTCGCATCGGGTCCCGGCGCAGGACAATTCGGAGGGATCAAGGCCAACTGGGAGATCGGCGAACTGCTGAAGGCGGCCGTGGAACGCTAGTGTTCTCTCCTTTTCCTCGGGAACCCCACCCGCTGCCCGTTCCGGACACAGGTGAGTCGGAATTTTCCCACTCCTACCATCTGGGAGGACCTCCATGAAGCAGGCTTACGCTCTCGCCGCGACGCTACTCATCCTGGGCATCAATTCCCCCATCCGGGCCCAGGATGAAAGGTACGATCCGGAGGCGCGGCTCGCCCAACTCGGCATCGAGCTGCCGGAGCCGCCGTTCCCGGTAGCGAACTACGTGAACGGCGTGCAGACGGGGAACCTCATCTTCCTTGCTGGGAAGGGGCCCCGGCGGCCGGATGGGACGGAGGTGCGCGGCAAGCTCGGGGCCGATCTCACAATCGAGGAGGGTTACGAGGCTGCACGACTCACGGCCGTCAACCAACTCGCCGTACTCAAGGCTATGCTCGGCGACCTCTCCCGCGTGGTTCGAGTCGTGAAGGTCCTGGGGATGGTGAATTCCGATCCTTCATTCGTGGACCAGCCTGCGGTCATCAATGGTTTCTCGGACCTGATCGTTGAGGTCTTCGGTGAGCGCGGCCGTCACGCTCGGGCCGCGGTGGGTATGGCCACGCTACCCCGTGGCCAGGCCGTCGAGATCGAGCTGGTCGTCGAAGTCTCGCCGGAGGGCGGGATCAGGTCCGCTCCGGGTGATGAGCCCTTGGAGATGACCTATTTCGGCACGGCGGGCTGGCGAATCTCCGACGGGAAGGTGGTCGTGTTGATCGACCCGTACCTTTCCCGCCTCAAGTACGGCGGGGGCGGACATCCGGAGGACCATCGCCCTGCCTTCGCTCGGACCGATCCCGCCTGGTCCGACACCGCCCTCATCGACTCCCACATCACAGAGGCGGATTTCATCCTCTGCACCCACTCTCACTTCGACCACCTTGGCGACGTTCCCTACATCGCTCGGAAGACCGGTGCCAAGGTCATCGGTCACGAGACCGCAATCAGAATACTTCGGGCGTACGGGATTCCGGACGAGCAGCTCTATACGGTCAAGGGCGGCGAGGACTACCAGTTCGAAGAATTCAGTGTGAGAGTCGTGCCCGGGCTCCACTCGGCACTGGGGGAAAAACATTACTACGACTCGCGCCGGTACGACGAACGGACCGAGTTGGAGGCCCCGCTACGCATCGAGCAGTTCATCGAAGGAGGGTCGCTCAACTTCCTCGCCCGATTCCATCGGCAAACGGTGCTCGCCATGGGATCGATGAACTTCATCGAACGCGAGTTCGAGGGGCTGAAGCCGGACATCCTGCTGGCGGGCATCAACGGATCGCGTCTGGGGCTCTATGATTATGACCGACGCCTGCTCACCGCCACCGGGTTCCCCCCCGTCGTCATCCCGACGCACTGGGATAACTTCCGGCTCCCCTACGGCTTCTCACAGCAGGCGAACATCGAGCGGAACGTTCTGCCCTTCATCGAAGCCGCTCGCGCGGTCTCCCCGGGGTCAACCGTGATCACCCCGGTGCACCTGGAGCCTATCAGGGTCCGATGATGGGGGAGGGATGTCTCGATCCGTATCGACGGGCCCTGAGCCTGGACTCCTCCGACCGGTCTCGCGGGATTGGCGGGAGTGATTCGGTTTCCACACTTCAGGCGCCAAGGGTTCCTACTTGAGCACCGGTGACAGTCAGCGCCGTCCGAAACGCGTGCTGGGCAGCGGCTTCACGTTGGCTGTCATCGTCGGTGGCACCATCGGTCTGGGCATCCTGCGCACTCCAGGGGAAGTTGCCGCGGTTGTTCCAGATCCGTGGATGTTCGTGTCCCTCTGGGTGTTGAGTGGCCTCTTCATACTACTGAGCACCATAGTGGCGGCCGAGCTGGTCGGGATGACGCCGCGATCCGGCGGCACCTACCCCCTGGTGCGCCGTGCGTACGGACCGTTCCCCGGTTTCGTCATCGGGTGGGTGGACTGGTTGACCTTTGTCGCCGACATCGCCTTCAAGGCAGTGGTGGTCACCGAGTTTGCCGCCCTGCTCTTTCCTGAAGTCGGCCCTTGGCGAACACCTCTTGGAATCATGGTGTCCACGGTGTTCGCAGCACTTCAGCTGCGGGGCGTTGCCCTGGGCGCGAAAATCCAGGAAGTCGCTGCCGCCGGAATGGCACTGATCGTTGTCGGCTTCACACTGGCGCTGGCTTTTGCCGAGTCGGCGGTGAGCGGGACGGCCACCGGTGTTGCCACCGCCGTTCCCCCTGCGGCGACCGGGATCGGCGCCTGGAGCCTCGTGGTCGCCTCCGCCATCTATACCTACGACGGATGGACGTATGCCGCCTATTTCAGTGGTGAGATCAAAGGCGGAGGTGGGGCTGTGGCCCGGGCCTGTATCAAGGGCACGGTCATCGTAATTTTGCTCTATGTGTTCCTGGTTGCGGCGTTGGCCTGGAAGGTGCCACTGGTGAGCTTGGCCGACGACGAATTGGCGTTGGCCGCGGCCCTGGAGATGGTCGTCTCGCCGGTGGCCTCGACTGTCGTGATGGTTGCAGCCATTGTCATGCTGCTCGCTCACCAGAA